>CANUCM010000067.1 GCA_947856675.1 uncultured Clostridia bacterium
ATGAGATTACGGCCTGACTGCAGAATAGCGCAAAGCCCACAGGTTTATCGGCCTGTGGGCTTTCTGTTGTAATAAGGGTGGAACTGTGCGATGGGCTATGCTAAAATAAGGTTAATGTACTGCTGGAAACACAGTGGTTGCCAAAGGAAAGGTGTCTCTTGTGATGCTGAGTAACTTAAATCTACAGGACATTTAAATTAGGCTCGTACCAGCAGAAATGATGTATCGGCACTATCTTGAGGATACAAAATTGGATGTGGGTGCGCTGTTGTTATAATGATTTTATATGTAAAAATTGGGGGATTGCCGATGATTCTTGATTATAATGAATATGTGACAGAAAGTGGCCATAAAGGCGTGGTAAATTATGTCTCAATCGAGTCAAGGCTTCCACTATTTTCCCACAAATCAATTTGCCCATTTTGTCACACAGATATCAAAGCCGTTATTTATCAAAAATCGCAAAGAGATTACCCGGAGTGGCTATTTGGATCTTTTGACCAGCTGGAAGAAGTAATTCAATGTCCGGTCTGTGGGTGGTGGGAGTATAAATATCAAAACAATAGTGACGCAGTTATTGATGGAATCAGGGCTTCTGATATTGAGTACTCTTCCGCTATATTAAAGCGGTACGATAATTCGTCATGCGAAGTACCTATTGATGCTTTGAGACAGCAATTGTTAAAAACTCCAGATATCATTTATTCTATCGACCCACACAAGATGGAAGATTTGGTCCGCTCTGTGTTTTCTGATTTTTATCCATCCTGTAAGGTATATTCTTTTGGAAAAACCCGCGATGGAGGTAAAGACGGCATACTGGTTGATAATGATGGGGCACAGATATTGCTACAGATCAAACGGCGTGAAAACCCAAAATCCACGGAGGGAGTAATTCCCCTCCGTGAACTCATGGGGGTCTCTCTTATGTACGACAATGTTAAAGGTTGCATATTTGTAACTACAGCTGACCATTTCTCTCGTGATGCTACCAAATACGCTAAAGCCATGGAAACAAAGCGTAGGGTTGATAAGTTTGAGCTAATTGATTGCCGAGAATTTTTAAAGCGCATTGATTTAACAACGGATAAACTACCAACTGCATGGGAATCTTTACTAAAGTTATGATACCGTTTGCCCTCATCCCGATAAAGAAACATAGTCGCAAAAGAGAATCTCTTCAAATTGTTAAATTGTTCCAGCGTAAGATAAGGTTATGAACCCCCTTGGCGCAAAATGAACCCCCTAACGCCAAAGGGGGTTCACTTGTATCACAATTAGGGTCATTTGCCACAAAAAGCCGTGAAGTCGTTGATTTCACGGCTTTTTATAAGCAGCTGCAAGATCTCATCAAATTTCTGGACGAAGGCGGCGAGCAAAAGCGTATCATCACCAAACTCGCCGACCCGGTCATAGACCGGCAGGAAGGTTCCACGCTGGATACTGCCTATGATTTTGAGGACTACCGGGCCACGGTCAACCGCTATGTGAATGAGCACGGGAACACGCTGGCCATCTACAAGTTAACCCATAACATCCCGTTGGCAACCGGCGACTATCAGGAGCTGGAGCGGGTACTCGCCTGCGAGCTGGGCAATAAAGAGGACTATGCCCGTGAGTTTGGCGACACGCCATTTGGACTCCTGGTGCGGAAAATTGCCAAGCTGGACCACGACGCGGCCATGCAGGCTTTTTCCTCCTTCATCAACGACCAGTCTTTGAACCAGGACCAGATTGCTTTCTTACACAAGGTCACCAACCACATTGAATTAAACGGGCACATGGAGAGCGTGGCGGTGCTGGCCAAGCCGCCGTTTGACAAGCCCATCAGCTTTTTAAAGCTGTTTGATGCCAAGACCCGGGATTCCATCCTGGAGGCCATCAATCGGGTGCGGGAGAATGCCGTGGAAGTGACGGCGTAAAAGGAGTCTACATATGGGGAAAGAGAAACAAACCGGCGTAATTTATATTCTGAGCGAATATGGCGTGTTGGACGGCGACTCGGTCGAGAGCGCTGCCGCCCCAGCCGTCTATGGCAGCGACGACACAGGCACAAACAAAATCGCCACCGTGCCTGCACCCATACTCCGGCTACTGCAACGTGGAGCCGAACCATTTCACCGCCGACATCACGGCAAAGGATATTGCCGGTGCCCGTGTCAACCTGGGCGGCGCTCTGATCGGCAGCAGCTGGGAGCAGACCCAGCAGATCGACAGCGTCACCGCATACGGCCTGGATGCGGGTATCCTGGAAAGGGCCGGGGGCAGCAGCCCCCGGCCCTTTGTTGCTTCAATCGGATTGCCCGTTTGGCGGTATACTTTAAAATGTTAAAAGACAGGAATGAATATTTATGGGGCCGGAGGAGCGTCACGCCCGTCGGGAAAACCTCCGCCGGGCTGGCCGAATTTACCGCCGCCCATCTGGCCGGGATTGTCTTCCGAGCCGTCGTTGGTGGTAACATCTCCGCCGTTGTTGGTGTAGGTTCCGTCGCAGTCCAGAGCCGTGTCACCCTTGCCGTTGCATGTCAGTGCCAGCGCGCCGCCGCTGATGGTCAGGGCGCCGTTGGAATCAATACAGTCGCCGGAGGAAACAATGGTAAAGGTGCCGCCGTTGATGGTGATAAAACAGTCGGAATCAGCAGTAAAAATATCCTGAGGCCGCCCGCCAAAACCGCCGAAGCCGGAATTGTCTGCGCCGCCGGCGGCATTAAGGCCGTCGTCATTGGAATCAATTTCAAATGTACCGTCTTCAATGGTGATGGACAAGCCTTCAATTCCCTCGTAGCAATGGGGGATGGTAAAGGTTCCGTTTTGGATGGTGAGGTTGTCATCGCAGTGGACGGCATCGTCACCGCTGTTCAGGGTAAATTCTCCGGCAGCGACAGTCATTGCTCCTCCGGCGTGAAGACAGTCGTCCGCACTGCCGATGGTGAAGGTGCCGCCGTTGATAATGTAGGTGTTTTCGCCTTTGATGCCCTTTTGGCTGACCGGGTTTTCGTCTGTCTGAGAGGCTGTCGTATCGGGCTGAGCAGGCATTTCGCCCCGCGGGCCGCCCATGGGTCCAAAATCATCGCCGGTTGACATATCCACGCTGGCGCTGCCTTCACCTGTATACAAATCAAAGGTGCCGCCGTCTATTTGGAGAGCGCCCTGGGCACTGACAGCGTCTCCCTGGGCGGTAACGGTGTATGTGCCGTCGGCGATGTAAAGAGTGCCCAGGGAGAGATCGTCCGCGTTTTCTGCATGGATGCCGTCTTTGCCTGAGGTGATGGCAAAAGTGCCGCCGGCGATGGCAATGCTGTCTTTTCCGGAAAGGCCGTGACTGGCAGAGGAAATGGTATAGCGGCCGCCGGTGATGACCAGATCATCTTTGGATACCACGCCGTGGCCGGCCTGTGCATTGATGGTTAGGCTTCCGGAGCCGTTGAGAGTCAGATCCGTTTTGGAAAAGATCACGGCGTCAATGCTGTTTTCATCGATGTCCACGTACTCCCCGCCGTTGGTTAGGGTATTTTGCGTCCCTTCCGCCAGGGTGACAAAAACTTTATCGGCTTCCAGAGCATAAATGGCGGCAGAAGTGCTGCTTGTGATGTCCGCGCCGGCGAGAACGAGCTGTACCTTGTCGGTCTGTCCGGCGTTTATCACAATTTGGCCGTCGGTGAGGGCGCCGGAGAGAAGATAGACGCCTTCTGCGCCAATAATAATTTGGCCATTTTTTGAGGTCACGGTGTCGGAGTCGCAGGCGGCACTGTCCCCGCTGAGCCGGATGGTGATGGCAGCGTCCTCGTCGTAGGTTCCCGCCAGGTCCCGATCGCTGAACAGGCTGGCTGTATCAATGGTGGACACTGTGGCGGCTTTCGTCTGCCCGGAGGCAGGCGTATCCGCAGCCGGCGATGTCTCTTCCGGAGTCTGAGTTCCGCATCCGCTGAGAGCCAGCAGGGTACACAATATAACGGCGGCATACCTGTATTTTCTGCTTTTCAGCATAAAATCAACTCCTTATTACAGAGTGGCCACAGCATTGTCCTGGTGTCCCAGAGAGATTTCCAGGTTTCCGTTGCGCAGCCGCAGCTGGTCGATAAACTTCTTTTCCTGCGCAGGGTCTTTCAGGGTCAGATCATAGGTCAACTTGAACAGGCTACCCATATTGGTGGTTTTCACCTGGGTGAGGCAATACCGGCGGGTGTATGTGTCCAGAACAGGTTCAAAGACGCCCGCATAGTCCAGATCCTCCGGGATGATGATGTGCAGTGTGCGCTCCGTCGTGCTGACGGCTCCGGTGCGGAGACTGACGGCATTGTAAACCATCATGGCAGCGCCCAGAATCAGGGTGAACAAAACGCCGTAGCCGAGATACCCCATGCCGGTGCTGAGGCCGGCGCCCATGGCTACAAACAGCGCTGCGATTTCCCGTGCGGAACCGGGAGCAGAGCGAAAGCGCACCAGATTGAAAGCACCGGCCACTGCCACGCCGGTGCCCACATTGCCGTTGACCATCATGATGACCACGCATACCACAGCGGGCAGGATGGCCAGAGTAATCATCAGGCTCCGGCTGAACCGGGAACGCCACATGGTCATACCGCACAGCAGCAGCCCCAGAAGCAGCGAAACGCCCACACACAGCAGAAAGTCGCCGGGGGCGATACTGTCGGTGAGTGTCGTGTCAAACAGCCCGCGAAATAATGTGTCAAGCATATTTGTGCGCTCCTTTCCGGCCGTTTAAGATGTCTTCGTAGGCCGTACCGTATTTGGAGTAGGAGGTTTTGAAAAGTCTTTGCTGCGACAGCACCTGTACCAGCCAAAGGGGAAGTCCTCCGGCGGCTTTCACTTCCATCAGCACCTGATCTGGAGCGAGAAGGGGAGTGCCCCGGGTGTCGGAGTCCAGCGTGAGCGTCTCCCGGCGGTAGCGGATCTCCCGGTCAAAGGTTACCCGCAAGTTTTCGTCTTTGGCACCGCGGAAGGAATCCCGCTCATAGGAGAGAAACACGGCAGGACGCAGGGCTTTGTAAAAGTCGGCGGCATAGGCCAGCTCCGACCCGATTTGGCTGTCAGGCCAGCGCTTTGTTCCGGCCACGCATCTCAGGGCGTCATCCTGAGGCATAAAAATGCGGCGCTTATATACCACGGAGCGATATTTCTTTTTCAGCTCCACAAACACTGGCGCATCCATTTGTGCACGCCTGTAGCTGCGGATGCGTAGCTTTTCTTTATAGACCGGTTTTTCCAGGCTGCGGCGGATAAGCCGAAAGTCAGGAGTGTCCAGATACAGGTTGCGGATGGAGCTTTGCCCGTATTCATCCGGCACAATATGGGGAGCCATGGCGGCCAGTACGGCCTGCATCTGGCGGGTATCCATCAGATATTTGAACTCATACCGCTGAAAGATCATCTGGTTATTCATTGGCGGGCCTCCGTTTCGGGATGTTGTAAAATGAGTGTAAAAACCGAACCATAACTGGACTTTAAAGACAGGGGGTTTTTCGTAAATAAATTGGAAATTCCGGCGCTGTTTTCTCCGAGCAGATGTGACAGTTTTTGCGGCCTGTGTTATGATTTTAATTAAAGTTAAGGCGGCGGCGATACACTGCCCTTACCAAAGCATAAAAGAGAGTAGGCGATACTGTGCGCATTTTGCTGGCGGAGGATGAGCGTTCCCTGTCCAGGGCTGTTTCCGCATTGCTTGAGAAGAACAATTACTCCGTAGATACAGTGTATGACGGGGAGGAGGCCTTGCATTATTTGGAGGGCGGCAATTATGACGCTTTGATTTTGGATATTATGATGCCCAAGATGGATGGTTTGAAGGTGCTGCGGCGGCTGCGGCAGCAGGGCAGCCCCATCCCGGTGCTGATGCTTACCGCCAAGTCTGAGGTGGAGGACAAGGTGACCGGTTTGGATATGGGGGCAAACGATTACCTTACAAAGCCCTTTTCCACCGCAGAGCTTATGGCCCGCATTCGCGCCATGACCCGCAGCCAGGCCGGAAACCAGGTGACCAGCTGTCTCACCCTGGGCAACATCACCCTGAATCAGGCCACTTTTGAACTGTCTTCTCCCCACGGCAGCTTTCGTCTGGCCAACAAGGAGTACCAGATGATGGAGCTGCTGCTGCGCAATCCGCGGCAGCTCATTCCCACCGAGCGGTTTTTAGAGCGGATTTGGGGGTATGACAGCGAGGTGGAGCTGAATGTGGTGTGGGTGTATATTTCTTACCTGCGGAAAAAACTCTCCGCCCTGAAGGCTGACATTCAGATAAAAGCCACCCGAAATGCCGGGTATTCGCTGGAGGAACACACATGATAGGACGTCTTCGGCGCAAACTTATCGTTGCCTGTATGGTTTCACTGGCCATCGTTTTGGCAGTGATTCTTGGCGGCGTGAACCTGATGAGCTATTATAAGGTGGTTTCCGATGCCGACACGGTGCTGTCCTTCCTCAGCGAAAACCGCGGCGTCTTTCCCAAGGGGCAGCCCATGGAGGAGGCGCCGGCTCCCCAGGCGCCGGAAGCCAACTGGGAGCACCGGCGGCTCTTCTCGCCGGAAACTCCATACGAGTCCCGGTTCTTCTCGGTCCAGCTGGACGGCGATGGGCAGGTGCTCCAGACCGACACCCGCCAGATCGCCGCGGTGGACGAGGAAGAGGCGGCCCTCTACGCCCGAACCGTGGCGGACTCCGGCCGCACTGCGGGTTTCTGGGACGACTACCGCTATCTGGTTGTGGCCGACGCCGGGAACACGCGGGTTATTTTCCTGGATTGCAGCCGGGGCCTGTCCTCCTTCCGCACCACTCTGCTGGCCAGCCTGGCCCTGTCACTGGCGGGGCTGCTGGCTGTGCTGGTGCTGCTGCTTGTCCTGTCCAAGCGCATTGTCCGGCCGATGGCGGAGAGCTACGAAAAGCAAAAGAGGTTCATCACCGATGCCGGACACGAGCTGAAGACTCCTATGACCATTATCAGTGCGGATGCCGATCTGGCAGAGATGGAGTGCGGGGAAAACCAGTGGATCTCCGATATTCGCCGCCAGGCTCAGCGGCTGACCGGGCTGACCAACGATCTTATCTACCTCTCCCGCATGGAAGAGGAACAGCCCAAGCTCCAGCTTATTGACTTTCCACTCTCCGATGTGGCCGAGGAAATGGCACAGTCTTTCCAGGCTCTTGCCAAAAGTCAGGGGAAGGAGTTTTCTCTGCATATCCAGCCCATGATTTCCTTTCACGGGGATGAGAAGGCCATTCGCCAGCTTTTTTCCATCCTGCTGGACAACGCCTTGAAATATTCGCCTGCCGGAGGATATCTGGATTTGGGGCTGGAAAAACAGGGGAGAACGCTCGTTCTCACGGTTTCCAACACATCGGTCCAGCCCATTGAACAGGACAAACTGCCGCACCTCTTTGACCGCTTTTACCGCGCAGACCAGTCCCGCAACAGTCAGACCGGCGGCTATGGATTGGGGTTGTCCGTTGCCAGAAGCATTGTATCGGCCCATAAGGGGAAAATTCGGGCAGAAAGCCCCGATGGGTTGACTCTGACATTTGCAGTTCATTTGCCTGCGTAATTTTTTCATTTTCATTTTGGCTGCGCTTTTATCCCGAAGGCAAAAACGCTTCCCACCGAAACGGCACCGCACTTCAGGGGAGCTGCTGTGTTGGCACAATGAAAGCGGATGTCATTTTATCCTCTTTTTGTGGCACAATACAGGCAGGCCACAGGATAAAGGAGGGCACCGATGAAAAACGAATATTTAAAGCACCAAATGGGCGAGCTGTCCGGCGGCTGCAGCGCTTTGAGCTGGAGTACAGAAGATGGTCTGCATTTTTGGGGCAGGAACTTTGATTTCAGCCGTCTGGCGCAGGGGACCGGCGTCACATTTGTACCCAGGGGCACACAGTATTATACATGCGGCACCAGCATGGAAAACAACCTTGACGAAAACAGCCGGTGTACGGCCGCTTACGCTGCGGCAGGGACAGGGTTTACGCTGCTGCCCTCTACGCCGGTTTTGTATGAAGGGATCAACGAAAAGGGGCTGATGGGCGGCCAGCTGTATTATCGCGGGTTCGCGCAGTATGCAAATCGAGCAAAACACGGCCTGCAGCCGCTTCAGCCGCCGTTCGTCGTATATCATTTGCTGGCGCAATGCGCCTCGGTGGACGAGGCGGTCAGTATGCTGACCGATCGCTTTTTTCTGGCCGACGTCCCCATGCTCGGAACCGTGCCGCCGCTGCACTGGTCTTTCAGCGATCGAACGGGAGAGACCATTGTCGTGGAACCGGACAGGCAGGGGCTGAGCATTTACCGTCAGACCATCGGCGTGATGACAAACAGCCCCGGATATGACTGGCACCGGCTGAATCTTTTAAACTATGCGGGCATTCGCGATTTGGATTACAGCAACGTAGAGATCGACGGAGACAGGCAGGAGCAATGCTTTTCGGGAAGCGGAGCGCAGGGGCTGCCCGGCGACTGGAGCTCTCCGTCGCGCTTTATTCGGCTGGCCATGCTGAAACAATACGCGGCCAAAGCCCGCGGAGAACAGGAGGGCGTCAGCCGCATGCTGAGACTGTTTGAAAGCGCGGCGTTTCCCCTGGGGATGGTGAGAGTCAGCGAACAGGGACACATCACCGAATACGACAAAGACGTGAGTCCCTATGACTATACCGTGTATACGTCCGTCATGTGCTCTGAAACCCTCAGATTCTATTGGACCACTTATGAAAACAGCCGTGTACAGTATATCGACTTGTCACAGCTTATGCGCAGGGGGAAGCCCTTTCAGGTCGACATGGGGCGGCTTCCGGACTTTAAAAATGCAGCGCAATAATTGCTGCTTGACAATCCGGCAAAATATGATAGTATAATTTATATCTTAATTTTCGTCAGGAGTTTTGACTGATGTATCTGGCCGCTGCTTTTGTTTTTGCATATTATTATTACTTTTACTTTACCGAAAACAAAGTAAAAGCGATTTGTGATGCAAAAATGTAAATGCGGTCAGGGCAGTATTTCTGATTGGATATTTATATGAGCTCAAACGGTCACGCAAATCGCAGCGTGACCGTTTTTTTACGCACAGAGGAGGTTTTGCGATATGATAGCAGTTCTGAAGCCGGGCACTTCGCTGCGCCAGCGCGACAATCTGATTGCCTGGTTTAAAAGCCAGGGGCTCGAGGTGCATATTTCAGAAGGCCAGATGCACACAGTGCTCGGCATTGTAGGCGATACCAGCGGCATTGACATTGACCTGCTGCAGAGCCTGGATATCGTGGACTCAGCCAAGCGTGTCAGTGAAACCTATAAGCTGGCAAACCGCAAGTTTCACCCGTCCGACAGCGTGATTTCCGTCGGGGATGTGCGCATTGGCGGCGGAAACTTTCAGCTGATTGCCGGGCCGTGCTCTGTGGAAAGTGAAGAACAGATTCTGCAAATTGCGCAGTCTGTACGCGCAGGCGGCGCAGCACTGCTCAGGGGCGGGGCTTTTAAACCGCGCACTTCACCGTACGATTTTCAGGGCCTGAAAGCACATGGCATTGAGTTTTTGCTGGAAGCCAAAAAGCTGACCGGAATGCCTATTGTCACGGAAATTATGAGCGTGGAGCATCTTCCGCTGTTTGAGCATGTGGATGTGATCCAGGTCGGCGCCCGCAATATGCAGAACTTTGAATTGCTGAAGGCGCTCGGCAGGACCGATAAAGTGATTCTGCTCAAACGCGGCATGTGCAGTACTCTGAAGGAGCTTCTAATGAGCGCGGAGTACATCATGGCCGGCGGCAATGAAAACGTCATTCTGTGTGAGCGCGGCATACGGACCTACGAAACCAGCACGCGCAATACACTGGATTTGTCCGCAGTGCCGATGCTGCATGAAATGACGCACCTTCCGGTTGTCGTGGATCCCAGCCACGCAACGGGCCGTTCGCGGCTGGTGCTTCCCATGGCGATGGCGGCCGCTGCAGCGGGTGCTGACGGGCTTATGATTGAGGTGCACAACGATCCGATGCATGCTTTATGTGACGGCGCGCAATCGCTGACGCCGGAGCAGTTTTGTGAGCTGGCTGCCAGGGTTTCAGCTGTGCGGGAGGCGGTTTTGCGATGACAGTCGGAATTGTAGGGCTGGGGCTCATTGGAGGCTCCGCGGCCAAGGCCTATTCCGGAGCAGGGCATACTGTGCTGGGCCTTGATACCAACGCATCTGTTTTGGGCTTTGCCGGGCTGGCCGGCGTGGTGACGGAACCGCTGAACCGGGACAATGTCAAATCCTGCGATCTTTTGCTGATAGCGCTGCTTCCTTCGGGAACCGTACGGTTTTTGGCCGAGTGGGCGGACGTTATTCCCAAAAGCTGCCTTGTCATGGACTTATGCGGCACAAAGCGCGCAGTCTGCCGGCACGGGTTTGCCCTGGCCCGCGAGTACGGCTTCACTTTTGTGGGCGGGCATCCGATGGCGGGAAGCCACCATTCCGGCTATGCGTACAGCCGGGCTGATTTGTTCCGGGGTGCATCGATGATAGTGGTTCCGCCTGTGACCGATGACATGGCTTTTTTGGAGCATTTGAAGCAGCTTCTTTTGCCGCTGGGCCTGAAATGCATTACCGTTGCCACCGCTGAGGAGCATGACAAAAACATTGCCTTTACTTCGCAGCTGGCCCATGTCGTGTCCAATGCGTATATAAAAAGCCCCTCAGCCGGACGGCATAAAGGGTTTTCTGCCGGAAGCTACAAAGACCTGACGCGGGTTGCCTGGCTTGCTTCGGATATGTGGACAGAGTTGTTTTTGGAAAACCAGGACTTTTTGACACAAGAGCTGGATACGCTGATTGAGCAGCTGAAGGCCTATCGCGCCGCCATTGCCGCAGGCGATGCGCGAACACTCCACAGCCTGCTGGAAGAAGGGAAGCGGCGCAAGGAGGAGGTGGACGGATGCATGCCATAACGGTGCCGGCAACGCGGCCGTACCAGGTGACCATTGGCCGCGGCCTTCTGAGCAGGGCGGGTGAATGCATCGGGCAGCTTTTCCCGCGCCGCAGCGTTGCCGTCGTTTCGGATGATACGGTGTTTGCCCTGTACGGACAAACTGTCATGCATTCGCTGGAAGCGTCGGGCTGCACGCCGTGTTCGTTTGTGTTTGAGCACGGCGAAGCGTCAAAAAACCTCACAACCTACTCGCGCCTGATGGAATTTCTGGCGCGCAGCCGCCTGACGCGCGCAGATGTTGTGGCGGCGCTCGGCGGCGGAGTGACAGGGGATCTGGCAGGCTTTGCCGCGGCCACTTATCTGAGGGGAATTGCCGCAGTTCAGCTGCCCACAACGCTGCTGGCGGCCGTGGATTCATCCGTCGGGGGAAAGACGGCTGTCAACCTTCCGCAGGGGAAAAACCTCGCCGGTGCTTTTCACTTGCCGGCGGCCGTATTTTGTGACTGCGCTGCTTTTGATTCTTTGCCGGAGCACATTGTGCGCGACGGGTGCGCAGAAGTACTCAAGTATGGTATGATTTGCGATGCGGAGTTGCTGCGGCTGGCCAAGACCCCGGATGTGTGCAAGAGTGAAGCGGTGATAGAACGCTGTGTGCGTATAAAGAGCCGTATCACCGCTGCGGACGAGCACGACACGGGACAGCGGCAGCTTTTGAACTTCGGCCACACCATTGGCCACGCAATAGAAGCCTGTAGCGGCTTTTCCTGCAGCCACGGACAGGCCGTTGCCGCCGGGATGGCCTATATAACACGCGCGGCAGCCCGAATGGGCCTGTGCCGCGAAGAGTGCGCTGCAGAGCTGGAAAGCACGCTGCGCGCATTCGGGCTTCCGGTCAGCACTTCGATTCCGGCCCGGGCGCTGTTTGAAGCGGCTCTTTCCGATAAAAAATGCACGGGGCAGGATATCACCCTTGTCCTGCCGCAGGCCGTGGGGCAGTGCGTTTTAAAAACAATGCCTTCGGGCTGCCTTCTCGACTTCATAAAGAAAGGGGAGCAACCGCTGTGAATCTGCGCATTCTTTCCCCATTGCAGGGCGGTGTTGTCGACGCGATTGCTTCAAAATCCCACGTGCACAGGCTGCTCATATGTGCGGCGCTGAGCGACAGGCCTGCCGAAATCGAATGTTCTGCCCTGTCTGATGATATCGAAGCCACGGTCGACTGCCTGCGTGCGCTGGGGGCAGAGATCGGGTATAATCGCGGGGTGTTTTCCGTTGCTCCTGTAAAGGAAATTGCCCGCGGAAAGGTCCTCCGGTGCAGAGAAAGCGGCTCGACCCTGCGGTTTCTGCTCCCGGTTGCCGCTGCATTGGGCGCCGACTGCCGGTTTCTTCTGGACGGCCGGCTTTCTGAGCGGCCTCTGCAGCCGCTGATTGCTGCGCTGGAACAGCACGGGTGCTCGGTGTTTCGCCCTGAAAGCCGCTGCATTTCCATCAGCGGGCAGCTGCGCAGCGGCGAGTTCTTTCTTCCCGGAAACCTTTCATCGCAATTTATCAGCGGGCTGCTGCTGGCGTTTTCCTGTATGAAGGAAGGCGGCAGTATCTGCCTGCAGGACCGGCTGGAGTCTGCGCCCTATGTTCGGCTGACTGTCGAAACGCTCAAAGCCTTCGGAGTGGATGTCCATGTTTCCGAAAGCAGGTTTGCGGTGCCCTTCGGAAGCGTTTTGCATTCTCCCGGGCGGATCGCGGCGGAAGGAGACTGGTCCAATGCGGCGTTTTGGCTTTGCGCCGGGGCCATCAGCCGCCATCCGGTTTTGTGCCGCGGGCTGTCCGCCGATTCTGTGCAGGGGGACCGGCAAGTGCTGGCCATTTTAGCGCAGATGGGTGCCCGTGCTGCGTGGACGAAGGAAGGGGCTTTGGTGGAAAAAGACAGGCTGCATGCGGTGGACATCGACGCAGCAGACATTCCCGATTTGATCCCGGCACTGGCTGCGGTGTGTGCCCTGGCCGAAGGCCGGTCGAGAATTTATCACGCCGGGCGTCTGCGCCTGAAAGAAAGCGATCGTCTGCACACAATTTGCAGTGCACTCGGCGCCGTGGGCGCCGAAATCCGCGAAGAACCCGAGGGACTGACGATCCGGGGCGTTTCGCAGCTTGCAGGCGGGACGGTATGCGCGGCCGGGGATCACCGCATCGCCATGATGGCGGCGGTAGTCGCGGCAGGCTGCGCGGAGCCGGTCACGGTTTTGCAGGCGCAGGCTGCACAAAAATCCTATCCGGACTTTTGGAAGCATTATCAGCTTCTGGGCGGAAAAACGGAGGTGCTCTGACATGTCTTCAAGTTACGGAAAAAACATACGGATTACACTGTTCGGACAGTCGCATGGCCCGGCCATAGGCGTTGTGATAGAAGGCCTGCCGCCCGGCTTTGCTGTGGATATGCCGGCATTGCAAAGATTTATGGCCCGGCGCGCTCCCGGAGGTGCGCTGGCAACAGCCAGGAAAGAGCCGGATGAGCCGGAGTTTGTCAGCGGTCTGTACCAGGGAAAAACCTGCGGCGCGCCTTTGGTTGCACTGATACGCAACCAGGATGCCCGCTCTGCGGACTATGAAGATTTCAAAAACACACCTCGGCCGGGACATGCTGATTTTACAGCCGGTGTAAAGTACAATAACTTTTCGGATTTTCGCGGCGGAGGGCACTTTTCCGGCCGCTTGACTGCACCTTTATGCCTTGCGGGGGCGTTCTGCCTGCAGCTTTTGGAAAAAGAAGGAATTGCCATTGGATCGCATATTGCATCCATTGGACAAGTGCCGGATGCGCCCTTTGATGCTGTGAATGTAAATAAAAATAACTTTACAGCTATTGAAAATGCGCAATTCCCGGTCAATGATGAACAGCAGGGACTCAAAATGCGCGCATTGATTGAACAGGCGCGCTCCTGCGGCAACTCTGTAGGCGGCGTGATTGAATGCGCGGCGGTCGGCCTGCCTGCCGGCCTGGGCGATCCGATGACCTGCGGCATGGAAAACCGGATTGCCGCCATTGTCTTTTCCATTCCCGGCATCAAGGGTATTGAGTTTGGCAGCGGATTTGCCGGCTGCGCCCTGTGGGGGTCGCAAAACAACGACGCTTTTTGCTTTCAGGACGGCGCTGTACGCACACGGAGCAATCATCATGGCGGGATTCTGGGTGGTATCACTTCGGGAATGCCGCTGGTGTTCCGGGTCGCTGTCAAACCTACGCCTTCTATTGCATGCCCTCAGGACAGCGTCGATTTGAAGACGGGGCAGCCGGTGCAGCTGTCGGTCGGCGGCCGGCACGATCCGTGTATTGTGCCGCGGGCGCTGCCGTGCGTGGAAGCAGCGGCTGCGATTGCCGTTTACGATGCGCTGCTTGAACAGAAAAAATATTCGGAGTGAACAAGATGACCATTGAACAGCTCAGACAGGAAATTGATTCGGCAGACAGCAGGCTGCTTGAGGCATTTGAGCTGCGGATGCAGACTGCGCGAAAAATAGGCCAGTACAAAAGCGAGCAGCATCTTCCAGTGCTGGACAGTGCAAGGGAGAGACAAAAGCTGGCTGAGGTGATGGGGCAGACGCAAAAGGACTTGCAGCCATATGCCGGCGCCCTGTACCGGCTGCTTTTTGAACTCAGCCGGCTGTACCAGGAGGACGGCCGGCCGGAACAGCCCGGCAGTCTGTCACAAACCGTTGCGCAGTGCATACGGCAAACCCCGCCGATGTTTCCGCAGCAAGCCGTGGTTGCCTGCCAGGGTACCGAGGGCGCCTTTTCGCAAAAGGCCTGTGAGCGAATTTTCAAAACGCCCGACATTATGTATTTCAAGACCTTTGACAGCGTATTTGCAGCCATTGAGTCGGGACTGTGCCGGTATGGGGTATTGCCGGTGGAAAACAGTACGGCCGGATCGGTCAACCGGGTGTATGATCTTATGATGCAGCACCAGTTCAGCATTGTCCGTTCGGCAAGGATGAAAATCAGGCACAGCCTGCTTGCGAAAAAAGGCACCTGCATTCAGGACATCCGCAGGGTTTATTCTCATCCGCAGGCTCTCGGCCAGTGCAGCCGGTACCTGGCTTCTCTGAACGGCATCGAGCTGATTCCGTGTGAAAATACGGCGGCAGCGGCGCGCGCCGTGGCAGACAGCGGACGCAGCGACTGGGCGGCCCTGGCATCTGCCGACTGCGCTCTGCTGTACGGTCTGGACTGCCTTGCGCAGGATGTTCAGGACAGCGACGGGAATTATACGCGGTTTCTTTGTATTTCCCGCTCGCCGGAAATTTTCCCGGGGGCGGATCGCACCAGCCTGATGATGGTACTTCCGCACAAGGCAGGTTCTCTGTACGGGGTGCTGTCCCGTTTGTACGCGCAGGGGATCAATCTGCTCAAGCTGGAAAGCCGCCCGCTGCCCGGCCGCGACTTTGAGTTTATGTTCTATTTTGATTTGGAAGTTTCGGTGTATTCTCCCGGGTTTGGACGCATGCTCAATCAGCTTGAGCAGATGGCGCAGCGCTTTACTTACCTTGGGAGTTACCTGGAGATTGCGGAATGAAACATTTCGGATTGTTGGGGCGGCGGCTCGGGCACAGCTTTTCGCCGCGCATTCATAAAGAGCTGGGAGAATACGAATATCGCCTGTATGAAAAAGAGCCCTTTGAGCTGGATGCATTTTTGCGCGGCGGGGCTTTCGATGGGCTGAATGTGACCATTCCATACAAGGAAGCGGTGCTGCCCTATTGCTCACAGCTTTCCGACTGCGCCCGGGCTGTAGGCAGTGTCAACACGCTCATCCGGCAGAAGGATGGTACGCTGCTGGGTGACAATACGGATTATTGCGGATTTGAGGCCATGCTAAGGCAGGCAGACACGGATGTCCGCGGAAAAAACGTATTGGTGCTGGGCAGCGGCGGTGCATCCAAAACCGTGCAGGCGGTTTTAAAAAAAGTCGGGGCTGAGGTATCGGTTGTATCGCGCAGCGGCCGGCTGAATTATGAAAATGTATACCGGCAGCCGGATGTCCGGATGATTGTCAATACCACACCGGTGGGCATGTATCCGGAAAACGGACGTGCCCCATTGTGTATCGGGCGGTTTCCTGCCTGTGAAGCGCTTTTCGATCTTATTTATAATCCGGCGCGCACCCGGCTTATGCTTGATGCAATGGACAGGAAAATCCCTGTGCTGGGCGGACTTTGCATGCTGGTTGAGCAGGCTGCTGCAGCCTCAGCCCTGTTTACCGGCAGGGAAGTGCCGCCGGGGGAAACCCGGGATCTGCTGCGCCGGCTGTCGCGCGAAACAGAAAACATCGTGCTCATAGGGATGCCGGGCTGCGGAAAAACCACAACCGGCCGGATGCTGGCGCAGCTTCTCGGCCGGCCGTTTTACGATGTGGACGAGGAAATCGTCCGCCGGCAGGGCATGAGCATTCCCGAAATTTTTGCCCGCTTTGGGGAGGACGCCTTCCGCACAATGGAAACCCGGGCCACAGCCCGGCTTTCGGCGCAAAGCGGTGCGGTGATTGCCTCCGGCGGAGGCGTTGTGGAACGCAGGGAAAACCGGGATTTGCTGCGGCAGAACAGCGTGGTTGTGTGGATCCGGCGCAGCCTTGGCGAGCTTTCGTCCGATGGACGGCCGGTTTCCCAGAGCCGCCCGATTGCAGACATTGCAGCAAAGCGCCTTCCGCTGTACGAACGGTGGAGCGACATATCCGTTGCTGCGTGCGGTGCACTGGCAACGGCGCAGCAGATTCGAAAGGAGCTTACACTATGAAAGTTCTGGTGATCAACGGTCCCAATCTCAACATGCTCGGGATAAGGGAGCCGGAGGTTTACGGCAGCGCAAGCTATGGCGATTTATGCCGGAGCGTGCGGGAAGTGTGCGGCCGGGAAGGGATGGAGGTGGAAATTTTCCAGTCCAACCACGAAGGCGCCCTTGTGGACGCCATACAGGGCGCTTTGGGCGTGTTTGACGGAATCGTCATCAATCCCGCGGCGTATACGCATACCAGCGTGGCCATTCTCGACGCACTGAAAGCGGTGAATCTGCCTGCTGTCGAAGTGCATCTTTCCGACATTTCCGCGCGCGAAGATTTCCGGAGAGTTTCCTATACCGGCATGGCCTGCATCAAAACGGTGTGCGGCAAGGGCTTTGCAGGGTACGAAGAAGCGCTGATGATACTAAAGAACCATCTGACAAAACGATAAGCAAAGGCCCGGGCCAGAGCCCGGGCCTTTGTCTTACATGGTCAGCGTGCCGTCTTCGCTTTCAATGAGAATCAGGATGTTTTCTTCTATACCGCTCAGTGCGTTGATATACACAATCACATGCATGTCATCCTGGGTGGTGCAGATGAACTCGTAGCACAGCAGCTCACTTTTCCAGTCCGTGGGAATCACGGCAAGCCTGGTTTCCAAAATCTTCAGGCTGCTTTCCACTTTTGCCCGGGCATCGGCCTCTGACACCTGCGGCGTATCGATGCTGCGCTCCCGGTGGCTCATCATATATCCCCGGGATTCAAACCCGATGATTGCTCCGTCATCCAGTGCAACCGACACCTTGACAAGATCCGGGTAGATCATCACGCCATCCTGCACATGGCAGAAGTTAATGGTCAGCATGTTGTCAAAGCGGGTGTAGTAGCTTTCTTTCATGCTGCCATACCCGTGCTCTTCAAGGAAAACCGCAGCGCGCTCAACGCCTTCCTGCGCAGTAAGCGAAGCCTCTCCGACAGAGCTTGCGTCAGACATTCGGTATACAAACCCGCCGGCCTGCGAAACGTCGACGCTGACGCCCTGCTGTGTGGAAAAGCTGTAGCAGGCAATGGTGCCGCTGCCTTTATAGTCCAGGGAAAAGGAGTCTTCGGGCAGCGAGCAAAAAGCGGCTGCAGCTGCGCGTGCCTGCGCTTCGCTGACGGTTTTCTGGCCTTCCAGCATGGCGGGGTTTTGTTTTTCAAGGTGCTGGGAAAACGGGCCGTCATAAATCAGCGTGGCATATTGCGGAAATTCCTGTTCCATGGTGCTGAAGCTGTCGGCCAGCGCGGACGTGTCACTTCCTGCCTGCGGCTCGTAGTACATTTCACCGGCGTCCAGCCGGGCTTTGAGCAAAGTAAGTTCCTCTGTAAGGCTTTGCGCAGTGGTGCACAGCGAGGTCAGCGCCTCTTTCTGCTCCTGTGTGGCCGTCTGCCCACGGGAGGCCGCGCGCAGCAGGGAATAGGCGTAATCGCCTGTTCGTGCAATGAACGTCTGGGTCTTTTCCAGGCCTTCTTCGCTCGAAGGCAGCAGGGACAGGGCGCTCTTGGCGCATTCAGCCTGCCGCCAAATTTGAGCGGAAAGGGTGGAAATTGTAGACGGTGAAGCGGTGTAGCGGATCTTCTGTAAAGCGGCGTCTAAGTCGGACAGGCTTTCGAGCAGCTCTGAATAGGCTTTTTCGTGGGAGTGGGTCAGAGTTGTCTGGTACTTTTCCGTCCGGATGCCGTAGTACAGGGTGCTTCCGGCAAAAATGATCGTCAGTGCCAGCAAAAAACTGACAAGCTGTGTCGGAAAACGCTTATCTTTCATACGAGGCCTCCTGAAAGGGGTTGTTTTGCTGTATTTTTAGCAAATAATTTACAATTATTCCCCTTGCAGCCAGAGTCAGTGCTTGCCCTTTTTTCGACGTTATGATAAGATAACTATGTGTGTTGTGAATCAAATCACTTTTGAAAGGGAGAGATTCATGGAGTTTCATTTTTCGGAGAGAATGCTCACGCTCAAGCCGTCGGTTATCCGTGAGATACTGAAAAGCGTCACGCCGGATATGATTGCATTTGCAGCCGGCAACCCGTCAACCGACACGTTCCCCATTGAGGAAATGGGGCAAATTGCAAACGAGCTGTTTGCCGATAAAACGCGTATTGCGAGCATTTTGCAGTACGGCGTTTCGGAGGGGTATCAGCCTCTGCGCGAAAGCTGCTTTGCCCGCATGCGCGGCAAGTACCAGACCGGCGCGGATTTTGACGAGCTGATCATCACAAGCGGCGGGCAGCAGGCCATTGATTTGCTCAGCAAGGCCATGCTCGATCCGGGGGACACCGTGATTGTCGAAGGTCCCAGCTTTATTGGTTCGCTGAACACCTTCCGGACATACCAGGCCAATCTGGTCGCTGCGCCCATGCAGCCCGACGGCATGGATCTTGATGTGCTGGAGAACCTTCTTAAAACCGAGAAAAACGTCAAGTTCATTTACATCATTTCCACATTCCAGAACCCGTCCGGTTATACGACCAGCCTTGAAAAGCGCCACGCCATTTTGGAGCTGGCCCGCCGTTACGACGTTTTGATTCTGGAAGACAACCCCTATTTTGAGCTGCGGTATGAGGGCGAATACGTGCCCAACATCAAGAGCCTGGACAAGGAAGGCCGTGTCGTCTATGCGGGCTCGTACTCCAAGATACTTTCCGCCGGCATCCGTCTGGGCTTTGCCATCGGCCACAGGGATTTGATTTCCAAAATGGTCATCGGCAAACAGGCCAGCGACGTGCATACCAACCTGTTTTTCCAGGTGGTGGCTGCAGAGTACATGAACCGTTTCGATCTGGACGCACACATTGAGAAAGCCCGCGGGATTTATCGTGAAAAGCGCGATTTGATGCTTTCCTGCCTTGGGGCCAAGCTGCCGGATTGCGTAACCTTCTCCCGGCCGCAGGGCGGACTGTTTGTCTGGATGGATTTGCCGGCCGGGTCGGACGGAAAGGATCTTGCCGCATTGACCGTCAAGCAGAAAGTGTCCATCGTCCCGGGCAACTGCTTTATGGTGGATGACGCAAAGGTCAACAGCGGCGTGCGTCTGAACTTTTCCATGCCGAGCAAGGCGCAGATTGAAAAGGGAACGGATATTCTTGCTGCCTGCGTGAAGGAATATCTCGGCAGAAAGTAAACTTTAACCTCCGGAAAAATGCTCCGTGCAGCCTGGCCTGCACGGAGCATCAAACGCTTTACGACGGGGAAAATAAACTGAAAGGCGGCTTCGGACCGGGATTCCGGCCGCGGCAAGGCAGGGTAAAAACATGGTTATCGACAACAATCTTATGCTGACGGCAATGTTCGCCTTCGTCACCGCACTGGCAGTTTCCTTTGCGGCCACACCGGCGGTTAAGATATGTGCCAAGCATTTTGGGGCGGTGGATGTTCCGAAGGACAACCGCCGCATGCACAAAGTGCCCATTCCCCGCATGGGCGGGTTGGCAATTTTCCTGGGTTTTATCATCAGCACCTCACTGTTTGGGCATTTGACACGCCAAACAAGCGCCATTTTGCTCGGCGCCGTACTGATTGTCATTTTGGGCATTATTGATGACAAAATGGCGCTGCCGCCTTCTGTAAAGTTTGTCGGACAGATTGCCGCGGCGCTGATTCCCGCGCTGAACGGCGTGGACATTGAACGATTTACCAACCCCTTTGCCGAGGGAGCTTATTTTTCTCTCGGTATTTTCGCCATTCCCGTAACCGTTATCTGGATTGTGGGACTGACCAACGCCGTCAATTTTATTGACGGGCTGGATGGGCTTGCGGTCGGCGTTTCGTCCATTGCGTCCATCACCATGTTCACCATTGCCGTTTTGGTATCGGAAACCTATGTAGCCATTATGATGGCGGCCCTGGCCGGTGCCTGCATAGGTTTTATGCCTTACAACATGAACCCCGCCAAAATCTTTATGGGCGATACCGGTTCAATGTTTTTGGGGTATATTCTGGCGACGGTATCCATTGAAGGGCTTTTCAAGTTTTACGCTGTCATTTCGTTTGCTGTGCCTTTCATCATGCTGGGGCTTCCGATTTTTGACACAGCCTTTGCCATTATCCGCCGCCTGCTCAAAGGGCAGAGCCCGCTTCAGGCCGATCGCGGGCACGTGCATCACAGGCTGATTGACATGGGGTTTGATCAGAAACAGTCTGTGGCAATCCTGTATGTACTCAGCGCCATTTTGGGCTTGTCCGCCGTGCTGTTAACGACAAGCGGCGAAGTGAAAATTATCATTCTTGCTGTCACCGTACTGCTTTCCGTCATCATCGGTCTCAGCATTACCGCCTATGATCAGCACAGCGAACAGCGCCACCACGAAGAAGAAACCGCGCAGCGCAGCGCCGAGGCTTCTGAGGCCGGCAAGGAGGACGGGCATGAAAAAAATTAAAGTACTTTCTGTTTTCGGCACCCGGCCCGAAGCGATTAAAATGGCGCCTCTCGTGCGCACTCTGGCCGCGGATGAGCGCATTGAATCGGTGGTTTGCGTAACGGCGCAGCACAGGCAGATGCTGGATCAGGTTCTGTCGGCTTTTTCCATCGTACCGCAGTATGACCTCAACATCATGCAGCCCTCGCAGACGCTGTCATCCATCACAGTGCGCACACTGACCGGCCTGGAGCGTGTGCTGGAAGAGGCAGGCCCTGACTTGGTCCTTGTCCACGGCGATACCAGCACAACCTTTGCCGGCGCTCTGGCGGCTTTTTACCGGAAAATTCCCGTGGGGCATGTCGAGGCCGGCCTGCGCAGCTTTGACAAATATTCCCCTTATCCCGAAGAAGCCAACCGCCGTCTTACCGGTGTTTTGGCCGAGCTTCATTTTGCGCCGACGCAGCAGAACGCAGAAAACCTGCGCCGCGAAGGTACGGTGAAAAACCTGTTTATTACCGGCAACACCGTTATCGACGCGCTGCATACGACCGTTCAGGAGGGCTATCGTTTTGAGCAGCCTGAACTGAATGCAATTGATTATGCGGGGCGGAAAGTGGTTTTGCTTACGGCGCACCGCCGTGAGAACTACGGGCAGCCCATGGAAAACATTGTTTCTGCGGTTTCCGAGCTGGCCCAAAACTATCCTGAAGCATTGTTTGTGTACCCCGTGCACCTAAGCCCGTATGTCCAGCAAACAGCCAAAGCCGGCCTCAGCGGGCTGCCCAATGTATTGCTGATACCGCCGCTCGGCGTTTTGGATATGCACAATCTGATGGCGCGCTGCCATTTGGTGATGACGGATTCCGGCGGCCTGCAGGAAGAAGCACCGGCCCTTGGAAAACCGGTGCTGGTTCTTCGCCGGGAAACCGAACGGCCCGAAGCGGTCGAAGCCGGAACGGTGCTTCTTGCGGGTACGGAGCGCGAAGGCATTGTTGCTGCCGCCCGCCGCCTGTTTGATGATCCGGCAGCCTGGAAAGCCATGTCACATGCCGTCAATCCGTATGGTGACGGCAAGGCCTGCAGCCGTATTACCCGGGACATTTTGTATTATTTCGGATGTGTTTCGTCGCCGGCATCTGATTTTGCTCCGTTTTAAGTGGCGCAGAAGGAGGGAAGAGCGTGGATAAAAAACTGCTGCTTCGTGCAGGCGCTGTCGCCGGGATTTTAGCAGCAGGACTGTTTGCCAGCTTTTACTGGCCGCAAAGCACAGGCTCTTCTCCCGAGATCATCCTGCCGCAAAGCGGAGGGACGGACATTGAGCTGGAAGGAGAAACACAGCAGTATAACCACCGCGTCATTGATGAAATCACAATGGACACAAGCTCGGTTCAGAGAGTGGTGGCTTCTTTGCGGCGCCCCGGGGAATATTCCTTTACAGGCCAGGTGACGTATTATTACGGAGATGGCCAGACGGGCGTTTTCTCCGTGCGCGGTGCGGTGCGCGGTGAGCTGTGCAAAGTGGTTCAAAGCATGCCGGACGGTCTTTTCAAGCACACTATCTTGACGCCGGCCAGTGTTTATATTTGGAGCAGCAGCACCCTTTCCTACTATAAGGGCGCTGCTGGAAATGTTTCGGCCGACGAGCTGGCCCTTCTTCCTACCTATGAAGATTTGTTGTCGGTGCCGCAGGAAGAAATTGCGGATGCCTCCTTTGAAAAGAACGGGGAAGGGCAACTTTGTGTTTATGCGCGCCGGCTGAGCGCCGACGGGTCTTTGGAAGAGCAATACTACATTGATGTGCAGACCGGTCTGCTGACCTCATTTACAGCGTATGAGGGGGGGAAGCCGACGTATGCAATGCAGCTTACCCCCGCGGTGGAGACGGTGGGGGATGACTGGTTCACGCTCCCGTCCGGAGCGGTCGTCACGGCTTCCGATTAAAAGCCGAGCAGCAGCAGAACGCCGATGATGAGCAGCGTATCGGTGACATTTTCATCCTCATCTGCCACGAGAAAATATACCAAAACAATGAGCAGCAGGGTATCTGCGTTGAGTTCCGGGAGCTTGAGCTCACCGCCGAGCAGATTTTTAAACAGCCCCAAAATCCCCTGGTTTTTTCCGGACGCATGCTCCTGGGCTTCGGGCTGCCCGGTGTCCGGCTGCTCTGGAGATGACTGTGTATCTCCGGCGGGCTTGAAGAAATTTTCAAACCCGCCGGAGTTCATATATCGGTTGTACATTCCCGCTCATCTCTCCTTCAGCCCAAGTGCCATCTTTGCCGCCACGGTCATATTGGCCATTTTGATGGCGCGATCGACGTTGTCTGCCCGTTCAGCCGTCATGTACGGCTTGATGGCACTGACAAGGTTGAGACGTTTTTGATCTATGTAGCTGCTTTTTCCGGAAAAAGCGAGCAGCAGCTGCGGAAGCGCTGAAATCGGAGAGCCCGATGCGCCATTGCCGGACTGGCCCTGTGCATCGCCGGCGGATTCCGTTTTTCGGCTGTGAAGGGCCTCGATCAGCGGTCCCAGACAATCGTATGTGCTGTCGGTTTGGTTTTCGGAGGCATCGTCCTGGCACGCCGGGTGGTTTTGCCCGTTTTGCTGCCACAGCGATTCAGCGGCCTCCAGCACCTGTGAAAGGCCGTCTCCGCTTTCAAAAAGCTGTTTCAGCACTTCGCCAAGCTCTGCCATAGCACATTACACTCCTGTCAGCTCAATAATCTTACCGGCCAGAGCCGTTCCCTCTTTGGTAGACAGCAAAGTGGACAGCAAAACACGCGCACGGTCTTTTTCAACGCCTGCGGCGGCGCGTGCAGCGGCCTTGACAGCATCTCCGCCGTCGCCGGCCAGCATGACGAGCAGCTGCCGTCCGTTTTCCGAAGAAATCGCGGTGTTAAACTTATCCAGGCTGCGGATGATCTTATTGCCCTGCGGCGTATTGATGAACATTCTGGCAAGGGCTTCGTAATCGGCTGGCATGGAAAATCCCTCCTGTTGTATTGAACGGCAAAGCGCAGCATTGCGCTTCCTTCTGTCACATTATATGAAAGCTTTGGCGGAAAGTTCCCGCTCAGGGCTGGAAAGGCGGAAAAACTTGAAAGTCTGTGTGTGTTCTGATTCTCACGGAAATGCAGCAAACATTGATAAAATGCTGGTGCGCGAAAAGCCGGATGCCGTTTTATTTCTTGGCGACGGGGTACAGGATTTTCTGGAAGCCTCTCTGCCCAAAGGATGCCGATTGTATTCCGTGGCAGGAAACTGTGATTTTTGCTGTCAGGAAAGCGGCATGCGGGTTTTTGAGCTGGAAGGCGTGCGCATTTTGATGGTACACGGCCACCGTCAGGCCGTCAAATACGGGCTGCTGCGCCTGGAGCTTCTGGCACAGGAGCAAAAAGCAGACATTGCGCTGTACGGACACACGCACCGCCAGGACGCTTGCTGGGCCGGTTCCTGCCTGCTTCTGTGTCCGGGAAGCGTCGGAAGCGCCCAGTGCAGTTATGCCGTGCTGGAGCTGCAGGCGGGGCGGTTTGATTTTTCGCTGAAGCCGGAAGGGAGCTGCAGCCGTGATTAAACAAAAGGTGACCGGGTTTCGGCATACAGTGTTTCCTGTCCTGGCAGAGGCGTTTCTGTTTCTTCTCATGCTGAGCATTCTGGAAGCAGTTTATCAAACACCCTATGGCACTGTTTCTGTCTGGGTGGGGGCCATACTCCTTTTTACCGTCATTACCGCTGTCATAGTACACAATCTTGTGTGCTCATATGAGTACCGGCTGCTGCAGGATACGCTGGTTTTGTGCCGTTTTGTGCGCGGCCGCGAGGTGCGCCGGCATGCCGTTCCGCTGAGGGATCCCGGTGTGGCGGTATACCGCGGAGTGCAGAGACTGCACTCACTGCGCGTGCGCTGCCGTGTCCACCGATACTACCTGCCTTTTTTCGGAGGCGTCCGCCGGACTACCGTTTTGTGTCCCGGACGGATCGGCACAGCGCCGATCAAGCTGGTTTTTAAACCATCGGATGAACTGTTTGATGCAGTTATGGCTGTTTTGCAGTAAAAAAGCACCGCTCTTCAAAGCGGTGCTTTTTTATTTTTTAGCGCTGCACAAATCACTCAAAGGGCACTCGGTACACCGAGGCGATCGGGCGCGGCATATGTCCCGTCCAAAATGTACAAACCTGTGGCAAAGCGATGCCTGTTCCGAGGGCTCTACAATCTTTTTGAGATCCATCTCCACTTTGTACGGATCTGTCTGCGCAGTCAGCCCTAAACGGCCGGAAATGCGGATGCAGTGCGTGTCGGCCACAATGGCGGGCTGGCCATAAATATCGGATAAAATAAGATTGGCTGTTTTGCGTCCGATGCCGGGCAGGGACAACAGTTCCTCCATTGTATCGGGTACGCGCCCGCCAAAACGTGAAATAAGAAGCATGGCTCCCTGCTTAATGTCGCGTCCCTTGGTTTTGTAAAGCCCGCAGGGTTTGACAATTTCACAGATATCTTCCAGCGGAGCCTGCGCCAATGCTTCCAGTGTAGGGTATTTTGAAAACAAAATGCCGGTCACAACATTGACCCGGGCATCGGTACATTGGGCAGACAGCCGGGTCGCAAACAACAATTCGTAGTCTTTTGCTGCAGTGAGTGAGCAGGTATCTGGGTAAAGTGCCCTAAGCCGCTCCACCACCAAGGCGGCCTTTTCTTTTTTTCTCATGGATTATCACCAAGCCCTGTGAAATGTTTTTGCAGACAATCAACGAAAAAACATGCAAATCAAAACAATTATAGCATACCTGTTGAAAAAAAAGCAAATGAGCGATATAATTTTTCTCGGAATGATAATTTTCTGATAGGAGGTTTTTCTCTATGATTAAGGAAAACATGCAGTACATTGAAAGCGTCGATCCGGAAGTCGGCGCTGCGATGATGCAGGAATACAACCGCCAGCGCCGCAACATTGAGCTGATTGCTTCGGAAAACTTTGTAAGCCCCGCTGTCATGCTGGCCATGGGCTCCTGCCTGACCAACAAATATGCTGAAGGGTATCCCGGAAAACGTTATTACGGCGGCTGCGAATGTGTGGATGTTGTTGAAAACATCGCCCGCGAACGTGCCTGCAAGCTGTTTGGCGCAGACCATGCCAACGTTCAGCCGCACAGCGGCGCTTCGGCCAACAATGCGGTGTATTTTGCGCTCGTCAAGCCGGGTGAAACCGTACTCGGCCTGAATCTGGCTCATGGCGGCCACCTGACTCACGGCAGCCCGGTGAACATTTCCGGTACGTACTACAATGTGGTACCGTACAGCCTGAGCGACGAAACCGAAACCATCGATTACGACGCCGTTTGGAAGCTGGCCAAGGAACATAAGCCCAAAATGATCATCGCCGGCGCTTCCGCGTATCCGCGCGAAATTCGCTTTGACAAGTTTGCAGAAATTGCAAAGGATGTCGGGGCTTACCTTATGGTCGACATGGCGCACATTGCCGGTCTGGTCGCGGCCGGCCTTCATATGAACCCCGTGCCGTATGCCGACGTCGTGACCACGACGACGCACAAAACCCTGCGCGGTCCCCGCGGCGGCATGATCCTGTGCAAGGAAGCGCTCGCCAAGCAGATTGACAAGGCCATTTTCCCCGGCACGCAGGGCGGCCCGCTGGAGCACATTATTGCGGCCAAGGCCGTATGCCTTGGCGAAGCTCTCAAGCCGGAGTTCAAGGCTTATCAGCAGCAGGTTGTCAACAACGCCAAGGCCTTGGCCCAGGCGCTCATGGACGAAGGCTTCCGTCTGGTTTCCGGCGGCACGGACAATCACCTGATGCTGGTGGATCTGCGCAACTTCAACGTCACCGGCAAAGAAATGCAGAACCGCCTGGACGAAGTCTATATTACGCTGAATAAAAACGCAATCCCCAACGATCCGGCCAGCCCGTTCATCACAAGCGGTGTTCGTATCGGCACGCCTGCCGCCACGACACGCGGCTTCAAAGAGCCCGAAATGAAGCAGATTGCTCAGTTTATCAAATGGGCTGCCGTGGACTTTGAAGGCAAAGCCGATGCCATTCGCGCCGGCGTGACCGACCTGTGCAGCCGTTTCCCCCTGTACGAATAAGCTTTTACTGCAAAGAGAAAAGGCATGACCATGTCATGCCTTTTCTTTCGTATTGACAAAGGAGGATCTATCGTGGAGCAAAAGGGAAGGGCTGTTCTTTTCGCTCTGGGTGCATTTTTTCTCATGGCGTTTGTTCAAAGTCTGTGCAGTTCATTGATTGCCGACTTTTCCGGCGTGCAGGCAGCCGGGCAGCAGCGCGCACTGACGCTGGGGGTGGCAGCTTTGATTTTGATTGCAGCAATCCTGGCCGGAGAAAAAGCGCTGCCGCTGTTTCCGAGGCAGTGGATCGGCGGGCGGCTGGGTGTGCCGCTGACTGTCTGCTGTTTTGTTTTCGGTGCTGCCGCCAATTTGACGCTTGCCTCAATCCTTTCGCTCATGCCTTTCAGCCAGGAATTTCTCACGGAATATATGCAGGCTGTTCCTTTGGGAAAGGGCGGCGCCGCATGGGTAGAACTGACTGCGCTGTGCCTGCTCGCTCCAATTATGGAAGAGCTGCTGTTTCGCGGCGTCATCCTGCACAGCCTGGCACAGGCGTTTCCCCTGCAGGCGGCCGTGCTGATGGAATGCCTGCTGTTCGCCTGGGGGCACGGCCAAATCCTTTGGTTCCTGTATGCCCTGGCCATGGGGCTGACCCTGACGCTCATCGCATGGAAAACGCGCAGCCTGCGCGCTTCCATTGCCTTTCACATTGCATTCAACGCAGCCAACTATCTTCAGCCGCTGCTGACCGCCGGCGTCGGTGACGGGCCTGCCGCACTGCTGGGGATTGCAGCTGCGGGCCTCGTTCTGTGCGCTGCCGCAGTGTATATGCTCTGCCGGGTGCCAAGCCTGTCTGCAGGGAAATAAGCGGGTGCTGTAAAAAATGGTAAAGCCGGCAATGCGTATCTGCATTGCCGGCTTTTGTGTTCTTATTCTTCCGGTTTGCTGGCCGGACTGCTCCCATCGGCACCTTTGTTATCCTGCCGGGCACGCCGCTGTCCGCCGCGGCTGCCGCGATGCCTGCGCCGCGGAAACGGGGAAGAACGTTCTTTTTTCACGCCGTTTTGCTGTGCGGCTTCCTCGCTGCCGGCTGAGGGCGGCTGGGTGCGTACGCGCCCTTTTTCCGGTGCGTCCGCCGCAGGCTGCTCACCGGGATTCTTTTTGCCGTTCCGGGCCGCACGGTTTTGAGAATGCTGGCGGCCTGTGCGCTGCGAAGAGCGCTCCGCAGACTTTTCCTGACCGCCGGCATCGGAAGGCCGTTCCGGCCTGGGCGCGCGATTCCGCGCAGGCCTTGGCTGCGAGCGGGCAGGGGAGGGCTGCTTTTCGGGTACGGGTTCCGCGGTACCATCCGGCAGCGGCAGGTCCAAAGCCTGGGGCGCGCAGGAAGATTCTTCGGAAACCGGACGCTGTGTGCGGCCGCAATCCTCACAGGGCATCACGACCGGGGAGTCGGGCGAAGACTGCAGGCGCACCTTGCAGCAGCCTTTAAGCAGAGAAACCTCCATCACCGTGCCGCGGCCCTGAGGGGTATCCACTACGGAATCCACCTTGGGCGCGCTGCGGATCAGCTCTTTATACGTATCGCTTTCGTACTTAAGGCAGCACATCAGACGCCCGCAGGTACCCGAAATTTTTGTGGGGTTGAGCGACAGCCCCTGCTCTTTTGCCATGTTGATGGAAACCGGCTGAAAGTCGTCCAGGAAGGTTGTGCAGCACAACGGGCGGCCGCAAATACCCAGCCCGCCGATCATTTTGGCTTCATCCCGAACGCCAATCTGCCGCAGCTCGATGCGCGTGCGGAATACAGAGGCAAGATCTTTTACAAGTTCGCGGAAGTCCACCCGGCCATCCGCACTGAAATAAAAGAGAATTTTGCTGTGGTCAAACGTGTACTCCACAGCAACAAGCTTCATTTCCAGTTTGTGCTTTGCAATTTTCTCCTCGCAAATACGGAAGGCTTCTTTTTCCAGGCGGGCGTTTTCCTCCAGGATTTTTCGATCGTTTTCACTGGCTTTGCGCAGCGCTTTTTTGAGCGGTTTGACGATTGAGCTGTCGCTGACCTCGCTGTTGGGCATGGCGACCTCGCCGCACTCAACACCGCGTGCGGTTTCAACGATGACATATTCCCCCTCGGCTGCATGCAGCCCGTTGGGGTCAAAATAATACACTTTTCCGACTTTTTTAAAGCGGACACCGATAACTTCTGTCATTATTTCCTCCAAAAGCGCGTCAAATTCTCACCGCAAAACGCAGCCAGAGCTCCGGAAAGCGCAGTGACCGAAGCATTTAAAGCGGTTTTTTCCCGCTGGGAAGCCACATACTCATACAGAGCGGGGAGAAACCCGGAATATGCCCCGCCGCCATGGCGCAGCTGTCCGACAATACATGTGCACAGCGCATCACAAAAGAGTGCATAATTGTCACGGGAAAGGGAGCCTGCTTCCATACAACAGCGAAAAACCGCCAATTCGCCTTGTTCAAGAGCCTGTGTAAAGCTGCGTGCCAGTACAGTCGTTTCGTTGTGCTCTCCCTGTAAAAACTCCGCTGCCGCCCCATAAAAACCGCCGCTTTGCGCAATGGCCCGCTCAACATCCGCCGGTGCCGCGGTAGGAAAATGGCTTGCCAGAAGTTTGCGCAGTTCATCTTCAGTTAATGGCTCCATACGGTAGTGCAGTCCGCGGGAGCGAACGGTTGGCAGCAGCTTTTCAATATTTTCACACAACAAAATAAACACGCTGGAGGCCGGTTCTTCCAAAACCTTGAGCAGCGCGTTTTGGCTCTGCACGTTCATTTTGTCAGCAAAGCAGACAATAAACACCTTGCATTCTGCTTCACTGGGCCGAACAAAGGAGCGGGTGCGCAAACTGCGCACCGCGTCCACTTTAATTTCTTCGCCTTCCGGGTTAAACAGCTCAAAATCCGGGTGCGAACCGGCTTTTACCCGGGTGCAGGCGCCGCAGCAGCCGCAGGGAGCAGGGGAACGTGTACACAAAAGCCCCATGGCAATGTCCCGGGCTGCTGTCCGCTTTCCCGATCCGCTGGGTCCGCTGAGAATCAGGCACCCGCTTTCGCCGCTGTGATAATCCGAAAAAGCATGTTTCAGATTAAGATTACCGCAAAGCGAGGGAAGCTGCATTCAGATTATACCTTTTCAAAGCGTTCCACGTTCAGAACGAAGATTGTTGCACCGCCAACCGTTACTTCGACAGGCATGGACGGGTAGAAGTTGATGCCCGCCTCCGAGGTCGTGGGGATCACCTGTTTGCGGCTCTTGGAGTACTTACCGATGATGTCGATAACGGCCTGCACGCGGTCGTCATTCACACCAATCAGGATAGTGACGTTGCCGGCGCGGAGAAATCCGCCGGTGGTCGACAGGCGTGTTACAGAATACCCCTCTTTCATCAGATTCTGAATGACGGCAGAAGCGTCATCGGCGTTGAGGATGGCAATCAGCATTTTCATCGTTCAAATCCTCCTTTCAAAATGTCGCGGGAGCACCGCGTTGTTTATAGTACGGATGTAAGTGTCTTCATTATAACCTTTTTTCAACAAATATTCAACGCAAAACTTTGTCAAACTCTCACCCATAACCACCGCGGCGACCCCCGGAGGATAAGGCGCAAGATGCTGGCCGGCCACACAGCCCTGGCATTCGCGCAGCGGACGAAGTTCTTTTGGGGCAAACAGCGCCTGTGCCGGGGTCAGCACGGCTTCGGGCTGTGGGGGAAGGGGGAGCTCGCCCGGGCTTACAGGGCGTTTCGGAGGACCTGCCGCCGCGGCCTGCAGTGCCTGTAAAAGTCTGGCGCGGTCTTCCTGCGTATCCTGTGCGCTCAAAATGAACACCACCCGGCCGTCGTCCTGCATTTCGGGTTCTGCGCCCAATGCAAAAAGGCGCTCGGCTGTTTCAAAACCGCTTATTCCTGCCGGTTTTGTCAAAACGGTCAGCCTGCACGGATCCTCTGCGGCCAGGCAGCGAAACGGCGTTTGTTCTTCGATGCATCGGCGCAGCGCAAGCGACTGCTGGGCCGTGTATTGCCACAGCCCGTTGTCGAGTTCCATGCGGGCGCGCGCAAAATCAAGCGACGCCATAATAATATAAGACGGTGAAGTCGTGCCATATAAGGCGCAGTTTTCCCGAAGCTGCTGCCGCTGCACGCTGCTCAGCCCGCGAAAGGCAAGATACGCTCCCTGGCCTGCTGCGGACAGGGTTTTGTGCGCCGAAAAAATAACAATATCCGCACCCAAAAGCGCTGCATCCGCGCTTCCGCAGGCACGCAGGTGCGAGCCGTGCGCAGAATCCACAATAAGGCGGCAGCCGCAATCGTGCGCAGCGGCGGCCAGTTGCGCCACATTCAGGCAGCGGCCGTAATAAGTCGGACTTGTAATGACCGCAGTGCGAGCACCGCTCTGCTGCAGCAGGGAAGCAAACGCCTGCACGTCAATATCGCCGGTGACGCCGGTTTCGGGGGAGAAACGGGGATAAATATACTGCGGCAGCAAATTGATTTGCGCACAGGCATCCAAAACACTTTTATGGCAGTTTCTGTCCAGCACCACGGCGCTTCCCGGAGCACAGCATGTATGCAGGGCCGCTTTCAGCCCCTGAGTGGCTCCGCAGGTTAAGAAAAAACATCCGTCCATCCCATACCACTGCGCAGCCCGCTGTTCTGCCAGGGCAATGGGGCCGTTTTCTTCATACAGGTTCCCTGTGGCGGGGAGCTCTGTGTAATCCACCGGAAACACCGTTTCAAAAATGCTTCCCGCGGCCCGCCCCTTATGTCCGGGCATGTGGAAGCGCGAAACGCCGCGTCTGCCAGCCAGTTCGGTCAGGGCGCAGAGCAGGGGAGCGTCATACATACCTGCGCTCCACGCTTTCGGGGACAAACATCGGAGAAACATCAAACACCGCAACATCACCCGGCGCACAGTCGATCTCCGTAACGTCCGCGACGGTATGGTTCACACCGACATGCCCCAGTACACGCGCCCGCTTTCCGTTGATCAGGACATAAAAGCGTTTGCCTGTTACAAAGGACTTGAAGGCGCTGGCTGCATACCGGATGCAGTCTCCGAAGCGGAAGGTATCGCGCGCTTTTTCGAGCATGAAGCCATCGGCCGTGCCTACGGGGATAATCGCAATTTTTGTCGGGCGCTTTGTCACATAGGCGCTGCCATACCCGATGCCGTGACCCTTGGTCAGCCAGCGCACCTCTGCCACGGAGCTGTGCAGCCTGCCTGTTTTCTGAAGCCCATAGTCTCCGCGGCATGTAAGCCTGCCGCCCACAGAAGAACCGGGGCGCACCGCGTCGAGCATGGGAAGGTCGCAGTAAAACAGTCCGGCTGAGTTGGCTGCGTGAAGCATCCCGGGCTCCAGGCCGGCCTGACGCACCTTGGCGGCCACATCCAGCAGCATCCTGCACTGCTCCTGTGTCTTTTTCCGGCTGCGGAAAGCGCACGGAAAGTGAGTGTACATTCCCGTGACATTGAGGTTTGTCATAAAACGATAGACCGACAAAATGCGTTCAAGCTCGGAAGGTTCAAACCCATAACGCCCCATGCCTGTATCGATCTTGATGTGCACGTCGCACGAAAGGCCCTCTTTCTCGGCCATTCCGTTGAGAGCCACGGCGGCGTCATAGGAACCGATGGTTGCTGTGGCGCAGGCTGTCAGGATCTGCCGGATATCTTCGGGGCAGGAAGTGGAGCGCAAAATGAGAATTTCTTCTTCCGAAAAACCCCAATCGCGAAGGCGTACGGCATCCTGGGGCTCTGCAACGGCAAAGCGGCGAACCCCGTGCTGGCGAAGCAAATCGGCCATTTGCCGCAAATCCAGGCCGTATGCATTGGCTTTAAGCACTGCTATGACGGCGGCGCCGCCGGCTTTTTCGCGAATTTTGTCGAGATTGTTGACAATTTTATCTTTTTCTACGATTAAAACCTTCATATCTCAAGCCCCCGCGTCTGGTTTATTTCTTCGGTCTACGATTTTGGAGAGGGTTGCGGCTTTTCAGCGGAAGATTTCTCTGCCCGGTCCCTGCGCACAGCCAGATTGTGGCGTATGGAACGCAGCGTATCCATTCCCGTGTCAGCGGCAAAGTTTATCAGCGGATGATAGATCATCTCAAACTCCCCGCAAAACTCCACCAGCTCTCCGGAAAATCCTTTTTTGAAAAGATAGAGGCCGTACAGCGGGTTTTCGGGGGTCAAATCACCGGAAACGCCGCGAAAATCATAAATATCGCACCCGGTTTCCAGGGCCCACCGGATCATTTCCCACTGAAGCTGGTAGTTTGGCATGACATTGCGGTACTGGTTGGAGGAAGCTCCGTAAAGGTACCACACCTTATTTCCGTAGTGAATGGCTATCGTACCGGCAATGGGCTTGTCCTGCCAGAATGCCATGTACAAGCGGGCGTGTTCACCCAGTGCGTCCAGCATTTTTTCAAAATAGGAAAGCGGACGGACAATAAATCCATCGCGGGCGCCGGTCTCCTGCATAATGGACGAAAAGGCCGGAAGCATTTCCTTGCCGCACAGCCTGACTTCGACGCCTTTGCGAATGGAAAGCCGGAGGTTATACCGGGTTTTCTGGTGAAAAGCGGCCAGCAGCTCTTCTTCGGTTTTATTTTTGACGTCCAGACGGAAGACATAGTTTGGCTGGATTCCCTCAAAATTTTTGCCGCCCGCCTTCCGGCGATACCCCAGTTTTTCCATAATGGAAATAAACTGCGTATCCTCGCTTTTGACATCGGGGTCCAGTTTGAGGGCATACGCGCGGTGTTTTTTGGCCAGCGCCGCAGCGCCCCGGGTCAGCTCCGCAAGGGTTTCTTCATCATGCACATCGCACACCGGGCCGCGCGCGGCATACATTAAAGTGTAGGGGAGCCCGGGCATTTTGCGGATGAGAACAGACAGGCCGCCCCGGATGGTTCCGTCGGCGCCGCGCGCAATCACAGCTTCCCATGTCCAGCTGCTTTTTACATCAGCCCAAAGCCGCGACTGCAGAAAATGCCCTTTGGGGCTTTTTTGGCAAAAATCTTCATATTCTTTCAGGGTATTTGGGGTCACAAGTTCAAACATGACTATCCTCCGTTGATTAGAAAAAGCGTTCGATTACTTCCAGCACGCCGAAAGACCGCTCATTGCGGCACACGTAGTCACTTTGCTGCTTGACAGACGCAAGGCCGTTTTTCATGCAGCATCCGATACCGGCCCACAGCAGCATCTCCGTATCGTTGTCCGAATCCCCGCAGGCAACGGCGTCGACAGGCGTCAGGCCAAAGCTGCGGCACAGCAGATCCAAAGAGTGAGCTTTTGTCACACCGTTGTCCATCATTTCCAAAAGATAGGGCTTGGAAGCCGCAAGATACAGCCGATCGCCAAGCTCCCTGCGCAGGATTTTCTTGCGGCGTGCAATTTCCTCCGGCTGCGCGGCGGTCATCAGTTTTGGGGTCGGGCCCAGCGATGCGCAGCGCAAATCGCCCACTTCCAGGCAGGGGGCGTTTTTCAGGTCGGGATCGATTTCCGTCTCGCGGACAATTTTTTCAACAACGATCCGATCCTCGTTGTACAGCTGAAGATACCAGTGGTGACATGCCGCAATTTCAATGATTTTGTGCATGGCATCCATCGGAACCGGAAAGAAATGCTGCGGCTGCGGCGCGCCGGCCGCCCGGATCATCGCGCCGTTATACACAACAAGCGGTGCGGAAATGCCGACCCGGTCGGCATATTTTTTTGCAGAAGGAAACATTCTGCCTGTGGCCAGTGTCACAAGCACCCCTTTTTCCATCAGCTGCTGCAGTGCGCAGATGACGGGCTGGGGAATGGTCAAATCCGGCATGAGCAGGGTTTCGTCCAAATCCAGACAAAGCATCTTGGGCATTGGGAATCCTCCGGCAGATTGATAAATCAAAAGAGCTGCTGCAGCGCAGGCAGGTTGACGTGCACCAGCGAAAGCGTAAGCAGAATAAAAATGCAGATGTTGAACAGGGAAAAGAGCTGCGCTGTATGAATGTAGCGTTTGCGGCCGTTATGATTGCGGCTGTTGTCAAAGCAGAAATAACGGTTCAGGTGAGGGTACTGTTTTAAAAACGTCTCGGTAAACGCTTCGTACTCAGGTGAAAAGCCGTTTTGCGGGCTGCGTTCCGCCAGATAGCTGGTAATTTTTTTGGCGGTTGCCCAATGCGATTTAAACACATTGTTCCAGCGTTCGGTCAGCTCTTTGCAAATGTAATTGAGCACCATCAGCAGCATGATAATGACAGACGAAAAAAACGGGCTGTCCAGATCAGCTATCACGGCCAAAACGCCGCCGACCAGAGCGGCAAACAGCGTGACAAACATCATGCGCTCGTTTTCCGCATGCCGGGCCTGGTTCAGGTTTTCTTTCATGATTTCAAGCAAAAATGTGTCATCCAGTTTGTCCGCGGGCATAAACGGTTCGCGGCTGCATTCTTGTGCAGCGGCAGGCTGCTGGTTCATATCATTCCCTCTTTATCTACAGTCTATTTTTTATTTTACAACATTTCCCCGCGAAATACCACAGGCGTACAGGGATTTATGCAAAAAAACAGCCGCCCATAAAGGACGGCTGTTAAAAAACGGATCAGTCGGTGATGCCGTTGTCCACCTTATACATATGGCGAACCAGTTCAAGCGTTTTGCAGCTGTAGCCCCACTCGTTGTCATACCAGGCAACCAGCTTCACAAAATGGCGGTTCAATGCCATTCCTGCGTTGGCGTCAAAAATGCAGGTATGCGAATTGTCCGCGAAATCCGAAGAAACAAACATCTGGTCACAATACTGCACAACGCCGGCCATTTCGTTTTCCGATGCGCGCTTGACGGCGGCGCAGATCTCTTCATAGCTGGCTTCCTTTTCCAGCATGACCGTCAAATCCACGACGGAAACATCAGGCACCGGGACGCGGAACGACATGCCGGTCAGCTTTCCGTTGAGCGACGGGATGACTTTTCCGACGGCTTTGGCGGCGCCGGTGGAAGAGGGAATGATGTTGGCTGAAGCGGCGCGTCCTGCACGCCAGTCCTTGGTCGAGGTGCCGTCCACCACTTTCTGGGAAGCGGTCATCGCGTGAATGGTCGTCATCAGCCCTTCGCTGATTCCAAAGTTGTCATGTACTATTTTTGCCAGGGGAGCCAGGCAGTTGGTTGTGCAGGATGAGTTGGAAACGAACTTCATATCCGGGGTATATTCGTTCAGGTTGACTCCGACGACAAACATGGGTGTGTCGTCTTTGGACGGCGCGGAGAAAATCACTTTCTTTGCGCCGGCGTCAATGTGCGGCTGTGCTTTTTCGCCGGTCAGGAAGCGCCCGGTACAATCGATGACATAGTCTGCACCGACCGAAGCCCAGGGAATGTCGCCGGGTTCTTTGGCAGTAAACAGGGGAATCCTTTTACCGTCTACAATCAGGGCGCTTTCGTCAGAAGTGACGTCGTTGCGCAGAGTACCGTGTGTGGTGTCGTACTTCAGCATATAAGCCAGATAATCGGGGGCCTTGGACGGAGCGTTGATGCCGACAATTTTAATATCGGGCATGGAAAGGGAAGCACGCAGCGCCAAGCGGCCTATTCTGCCGAATCCGTTGATACCAACCTGAATGCTCATGTCTTAACATCCTCCAAAGATTGTTTGTTTTTCCTCATATTCCCTTACACAAACATTATAATCTGTCACAAACATTATACACTATCCTTTGTGGTGTAACAAGCCGTTTAATCCATAAATTCTGTGCGCCTTCTAAAATTTATTTGTCATAAAGATAAAAATACTGTATGATAAGAATAAATGTCGCAAAGGTTCGAACAATGTCGAAAGAGGTGACGGCATGGGTGCCGAAAAAACATCTCCCCTGGCTTTCGGCCAGGTATATGACCTTTTCCGGGGTGATGAGGACTTTTACTTTCTGTGTTCCGCCTCAGGCCGCGTGCTGTTTACCGCCGGCAGCCTGAAGCTGTTTTTGGAAAATGATCTGACCGGCCGCAATCTCAACGATTTTTTGTCGGATACGCTGGCGGCCAACATTATTGCCGCCGCTTTTCAAAAAGAATATTATGAGTTTCAGTGTGAACTGTTCGGAAAAAACTTCCGCGGGGCAGCCGAACCGTCTGACGGGTATATTGTCGTCATACTTTTCCCCGTCAGTGAAGACGGAAAAGCTTTTATCCGCAAAAACTCCGCGCAGTTTATCAGCCGCGAAATTTCCGACCAGCTCAGCCTGATGTCTGCGGCTGTCAGCCTTCTGCGCAAGGAGGCGTCCCAGCTGAGCGAAGCCAAAAAAATGGATGCGCCGATTTCCGTAATCAGCCAGAGCATTATGCGGCTGCTCCGGCTGTCCCGCAACATGCTCGACTGCGCCCTGTATGAAAACGGGTCGCTCCCTCTGTATCTGCACGAAGGGGATCTGCGCGCCTTTTGCGCCGATCTTGCCAGCCGCCTTCATCCGATATGCCGCAAAGCGGAAATCAATCTTGAGTGGAATCTCCCCAAAGAGCCTGTTGTCTGCCTGTTTGACGAGGAAAAGGTCGAGCGGATGATTCTCAATCTGATTTCCAATGCCGTACGGGCCGGAAAAAACGCACCCATTCTCATTGAGCTTTCCGATCGGGGCAGCAGTGTGGCCATTACGGTCACCGATCGCGGCGGCGGGATTTCCGGAGAATCCATGAGCACCGCAATGAACAAGCATGCCCGGGCATCGGCCGATCACGGCTCGTCTTCAGGCGGTGCGGGATTTGGGCTTGCTTTGCTGCGCGCATTTGCCGCGCGCCACGGCGGCACTTTGATTCTAAGCAGCAATGCCGGCGGCACGTCGGCCTGCATTTCACTGCCCAAAAACCTCGAACAGGAACGAACAGCTTTCAATGCTGTTCACTTAGACTATGCCGGGGGCTTCGACCATATTCTTTTGGAGCTTTCCGGCGTACTGGGCAAAGAGTTTTACCGGTAATCCTCAGCATGGCAAAAAACGGGCCCGCCTGAAAGGCGGGCCCGTTTTGTCATCTCATCAGGCAAGAAGCTCTTTTGCCGCGCGGGCATTTTCTTTTTCCAGTGCCGCCAGTTTTGCAGACACTGCTTCGCCGGCCTGCCGGCTGCTGCGTGAAATGGCGGCGTCTATCTCGTTGCACAGCCACTCCAAAGTCAGTGAGTGCAAGCCGCAGCAGGCGCTGCTGCCCACATACTCCATAAAGCCATTGACTTTGATATCATAAGAGGTGGCAATAAAGGGAACGCCGGCCGCAGCCGAAAAAACCAGCGCGTGCAGGCGCATGGCGCACACCGCCTGCATTTTTTTCATCAGGGCGATGGTCAGCCCCACATCCTGACCGGTTTCCAGGATATAATGCGGAGAATGCATGGCCTGCGCAGCGCGGCGGGAAGGTTCCAGATCTTTCGGCAGCTCAATGGGCAGGAAAATTGTCGTCATGCCATATTTGTCATAGGCATAATCGCCGGCTTTTGCAAAAATTTCAAAGCGATCAAAATCCATCCAGGGCCTGAGGGAAAAACAGAGATATTTGCCATGTTCTGAAATCCCGCAGAGCCGGAAAAACTCGTCGGCTTCCTGTTCGTCGGCAGGGGAGAGGCTCATAGCCGGATCGGCGGCCATGCGAATATCGGGGCGGGTGATGCCCATTTCACTCAGCTCTCTTTTGGAAACGGCATCGCGAAGGGTGATGATCTCTGCATTGGCGTTGAGAATCCGGGCGGCCAGACGGCGGTTGCGTTTATGCTGTACATGCCCGATCCCGCACCCGTACATTAAAACCCGACAGCCGAGATGCCGCGCAGCCCATATGGTAAACAGGTAAAAATACAGCGAACGGCTGGAAGTAATGTCCTGTATCAGGCTTCCGCCGCCGTTGATGAACAGCCGTGTTTTGCGCATACACCGGAGGAAGGCGGGAAATCGAAAGGTATACACGGCACGGACCCCGTGCAGAGCCTCGGTTTCCTGCGGCTTGCGGGTCATGACGGTCAGCGGCATCAGCGGGTCAATGCTTCGCATGGCGGCGATAATGGCCTTCAAAATCGCTTCGTCACCGGCGTTCCCGCGGCCGTAAGCCCCGCAAATCAGCACACCGTCACGCGGATTTTTCCGGCGGCGCTCTTCCTTGCTGCAGATGGTTTCATAAATCTCGTACTGACGGCGGGCCATGCCTTCCAGCGAGTAGGTTTCCGACGCCTTGTCATACAGCCGTTTGGCAAACAGCCGGCGTTTCTCCTCGTTCAGCGACAAATCTACAATGTATTTTGTAAAGGTTTCTACATCTTTTGGCTGAAAAATATAGCCGTCTTCACCGTGCGAAATCAACTTGCGCATGCCGCCGACATCGCTTGTAATGACTGCGCACCCTTCCCGAATCCCCTCCAGGATGGAATACGGGAAGGACTCTGAAATGGAGCACAGCACATCAATGTCGCACGCGGCAAAAAAGCGCGGCACATCGGAAACCCAGCCCAAAAAGCTCACGCTGTCTGAAATCCCCAGCTGCTGTGCCAGCGCGACAAGCTTGTCCTTGTCTTCGCCGTCTCCTCCGATCAGCAGCTTGATGTGAGGATTCTGTTTTTTTGCCAGAGCAAACGCCTCAAGCAGGGTGGGCAAATCCTTGACCGGGTTTAACCGGGCCGGGATTCCGAGCACTACATCACCGGGATGGTAGTCAAGCCCTGCCGCCCGAAGGTATTCGGCTTTATCCACCGGCGGGGCTTTTTGAGAGAAGTCCAGGCCGTTGTAAATGGTCATAATGCGCAGCGGGGAAAACCCGCGCCCTATGAGCATCCGGCGGAATGTATCGGAAACGGTGACATAATAATCAAACAGGCGCAGCGCCGCCGCGTTCAGCCGTCCGATGGTATTGCGGCGCAAAAAGCTGTGCATATAGTCCAGCCGGTAGTCGCTGTGAACCGTCGTCACAATGGTTGCACCGCAAAACACCTTTAAAAATACGCCGCCGATGTTGGCTTTTGCGCCGTGGCAGTGGACAATGTCCGGCTTCCATTTGCGCGCATAGCGAACCAGACGAAAATAATCGCGCAGGACAAACCCGGAATATATGGTGGTCGTGTCAATGCCGCACGCGGCTGCGTCATCGGAAAATTCCCCGGTTCGGAGGCTGAAAAGCCGAAGCTCATTGTTTTTTTTCAGCTGCGAGCACAGCGAAAGAATGTGCGGCTTTGCGCCGCCGCGATCCCCGCCGCCCGCAATGTGCATAATTTTCATCAAAAGACCCCGTTTCCTATACACTGGTCTGACATGGGTGCCGGTCTCTGCCGGGCTGTTATTACGATGGATTATTATTATATAATAAACACGCCGCAGCGGTCAACGTTTGAAAACTTTCGGGCGGCAAAGCGCTTGAACTTTCGCCGCCCTGTGATATAATAGACAAAGCGGTGTCGATTGGCAACAGATTCCCTGCGCGGAAAAATCCGCATGATTCCTGTGTAAAACGATTTCTGGAGGCTTCATGAAAAAACAAAGCACCATGTTCCAGGTTTTGAGCGGCCTCAGCTATCTGACACAGGTAGGCCTTTCCGTTGCAACGCCTCTGGTTTTGTGCCTGCTGGGCGCATGGTGGCTGTACAACCGGTTGGGGGCAGGCTTGTGGGTTTTTCCGGCCGGTCTGCTGCTGGGGCTTGTCAGCGGCATCATCAGCTTGTGGAACTTTCTTCGCTATGTAAACAAAAAAGCTCATGACGACAGGGGGAAGCATCCATGAAAATCAGCCCGGTGGTCAAAAAAGAAACTGCCCGCATTGCGTTGGGAGTCTGTGTGCTCTCCGCAGTGATGCTGGGCATTTTTGCTTTGTGCGGCCGCTTTGATCTCACGGTTTTATGGGGTGCGCTGTTTGGCAGCGCCTACGCCATAACGAACTTTTTCCTGATGGCTTATACCATTCAGCGAGCCACGGAATCCAAACATACGCAGGCCAAGGCAAAAATTCAAATCTCATATACCCTTCGCAACCTGCTGATGCTCGCTGTGGGAATTACCGGCATGATAGCTCCGTGCTTTCACTGGCTTGCCGTCATTTTGCCGTTTTTGTTTCCGCGCCTCTCCATTCATCTGATGCATATACTGAAGCTGGAGAGCCGTCCTGTCAGCGCTGAAGCTGAAAATACAGCAAAGGGGAGGGAATATCAGGACGAATGAACGTAGAAATCAATGGCGCCCGAATCTTTTTTGAAATACCTGTCCTGGGCGGCATCCCCATTACCGCCACTATGGTGAATGCCTGGTGCATTATGGTGCTTATCATCGGGCTGTGTATCTGGCTTACAAGGGATTTGAAAGTGCGGCCCACCGGAAAACGGCAGATTGTCGCAGAGTTTGTGGTGCAGACTGCGCAGAAGTTTGTCGTCGGGAACATGGGAGAACGCTTCCGGAACATGGTTCCGTTTGTCTCGGCGATTTTCAGCATGTCGGTGCTGTGCAGCCTGTCCAGCCTTGTCGGCGCATTTCCTGCGACAAGCGACCTGTCCACCGAGCTGGCCTGGGCTGTGGTTGTGTTTATCATGATCACGGGCACCAAAATCCGGACAGGCGGACTCGGCGGATATTTAAAAGGCTTTACACAGCCCATTTTTATCCTGACTCCGTTTAATATTCTCAGCGAACTGGCCACGCCGATTTCCATGTCGTTCCGTCATTTCGGCAATATTGTTTCCGGAAGCGTCATCACCTCGCTGGTGTATGCGGCACTGGCCGTTGCATCACACGCGCTGTTCGGCTGGCTGCCCGGCGCCCTGGGTGAGATTCTTGGTTCGATTCCGTTTTTGCAGGTCGGTATCCCGGCCGTTCTCTCGGTGTACTTTGACCTTTTCTCCAGCTGTATGCAGGCATTTATTTTCTGCATGCTCACGATGCTTTATATCGCGAACGCAGCCGAAGAATAATTATCTTTATTTTTGCGGCGTGTGCTGCAAAAATTGAAAATGAGTTTATTATTATTAACAGATTGCGTTAGGAGGATGTTCACATGTTGGAAAAAGCAATTGTTCTCGCAGGTTGTGCGGTAGGTGCAGGTCTTGCGCTGATCGCAGGTATCGGCCCTGGTATCGGCGAAGGCTATGCTGTCGGTAAAGCGTGCGAGGCCATCGGCCGCCAGCCTGAGTGCAAGGGCGAAGTGACCTCGACCATGCTGCTCGGCTGCGCCATTGCAGAAACCACTGGTATTTACGGCTTTGTCACCGGCCTTCTGCTTATTTTTGTGGCCCCCGGCATTTTCCTCAACCTGCTGTAATCCAAAGACCAGCATCCTGACCCAAAGGGGGGAATATTATGGACAAATTCCAGTCGCTGGTCACTGTAATGCCGTGGACTTTTATTACAGCCATCTGCAACCTGTTTATTCTGGCCGCCGCATTAAAGCACTTTCTGTTCAAACCCGTACAGAATGTCTTAAACAAGCGCGCTCAGGAGGTGGAAACCACCTATCAGGAAGCGGAGCAGGCTCGCGAAAGCGCTCAGGCCATGCAGACGGAATACAAAGCCAAGCTGCAAAGCGCGTATGAAGAAGCCGGCAACATCGTCCGCACGGCCAGCGAACGAGCGGAAGCGCACAGCCAGGAGCTTTTGGAGCAAGCGCGGAACGAAGTGGCTGCCATGAAGCAGAAAGCTGAACGCGAAATTGCAGATGATCGCAAAAAAGCTGCCGGCGAACTGAAAAATGATATTTCAGCTCTTGCCCTGGATATTGCCGGCAAAGTGGTTGAAAAGGAACTGGATGCCAAAGCTCACGACGAACTGATTCGCGAGTTTATTGACAAGGTCGGTGACGTTTCATGAGTACGGCGGCAAAAGCCTATGGCGGTGCGCTGTACAGCCTTGCATGCGAGGAAGGCTGTACGGATGAAGTGCTGGCCGGTGTGGAACTCGCGGCTGAGCTGTTTGCGAACAACCCCCGTTATCTCAGCCTGATGAAAAACCCGTCTGTGAGCACCCGCGAGCATCTGGCCCTTTTGGACGAGGCCTTCCGCGGCAGCATCCATTCCTATGCTTTGAACTTTGTAAAAATTCTGTGTGAAAAGTACGCACTGGAGCTTCTCGGTTCCTGTATTGACGAGTACAGGGCCCTTTTATACAAAGATCGCGGCATATTGCCCGTTACCGCCTACAGCGCCGTTCCTTTATCCGAAAGCCAGCAGGACGCCCTTACCCGGCGGCTCGGCGATACAACCGGGAAAACCATTATCCTGGAGTGCCGCATTGACACGTCGCTCATCGGCGGCATCAAGCTCTGCTATGACGGACAGCAGCTGGACGGATCCATTGCGGGCCGTCTTGCATCGCTGCGCCAGGCGCTGATGCAGTGATGCATCCATTACCGAAAGTTGGTGATTTCATTGCAGCTGAAACCTGAAGATATCAGCAAAATCATAAAAAGCCAGATTAAAAACTATGAAAACCGCATCGAATGCTCGGAAACCGGCACCGTCATTCTGGTCGGCGACGGCATCGCCCGCGCATACGGACTGGAAAAGTGCATGTCCAACGAGCTGGTTGAGTTTGCAAACGGCGAATACGGCATGGCGCTGAACCTGGAAGAAAACAGCGTTGCCATAGTCATTCTCGGTTCTGATGAAGGAATCAAAGAGGGCGACACGGTCAAACGGACCGGAAAAGTTGTCAGCGTTCCCGTCGGAGAAAGCATGATTGGCAGGGTCGTCAATGCCCTCGGCCAGCCGATTGACGGCCGCGGCCCCATTGATACCCAGGAAACCCGCCCCATTGAAAGCCCCGCGCCGGGCATCATTGAAAGAAAAGGCGTTTCCGTACCGCTGCAAACCGGCATTAAGGCCATCGACAGCATGATCCCCATCGGCCGCGGGCAGCGCGAGCTGATTATCGGCGACCGCCAAACGGGTAAAACCGTTATCGCGACCGACACCATCATCAACCAGCGCGGAAAAGACGTGCTGTGCATTTATGTCGCCATTGGCCAGAAGCGCTCCACCGTCACGCAGCTTGTCGAAAACCTGACGGCAGCCGGCGCCATGGATTATACCATTGTTGTGGCAGCGACGGCCAGCGAGCTGGCGCCTTTGCAGTACATTGCCCCGTATGCCGGATGCAGCATCGGCGAGTATTTTATGGCGCAGGGCAAGGATGTGCTGATTATTTACGACGATCTTTCCAAGCACGCTGTGGCATACCGTGCCCTGTCGCTGTTGATCCGCCGTCCGCCCGGACGTGAAGCCTACCCCGGCGATGTTTTCTACCTTCACAGCCGTCTGCTGGAACGCGCCGCCCGTCTGGCACCCGAATATGGCGGCGGCTCCATTACAGCGCTTCCCATTATTGAAACGCAGGCCGGCGATGTGTCCGCCTATATTCCGACCAACGTCATTTCCATTACGGACGGCCAGATTTTCCTTGAAAGCGAGCTGTTCCACTCGGGTGTCCGGCCGGCGGTAAACCCCGGCATTTCGGTCAGCCGTGTCGGTGGCAACGCACAAATCAAGGCGATGAAAAAAGTGTCCGGCTCGCTCAAGCTTTTGTATTCCCAGTACCGCGAGCTTCAGAGCTTTGCACAGTTCGGTTCGGACCTCGACGCCGACACCAAACGCCGCCTGGCCCAGGGCGAGCGCATCGTTGAGGTGCTCAAGCAGGATCGCAACGCACCGGTCGATGTTGAGCTGCAGGTCGCTATTTTGTATGCCGTCACGAACAACTATCTGGAAGACATTCCGGTCGACAAAATTCACAGCTTTGAAGAGGCTCTGTTTGCTTATCTGCGCGACATGCATGAACCGCTCCTGCGGGAGATTCGCACAAGCGGCGTGCTGAGCGATGAGAGCGAAGAAACCCTCAAAAAAGCCATCACCGACTGCAAGGCATCGTTTCTTCAACACCAGTAACCAGGAAAGGAGGGCGCTTAAATGGCAGGAGCCTCAATGAAAGAAATCAAGCTTCGGGTCAAAAGCGTGCAAAGCACCATGCAGATCACCAAAGCCATGGAGCTTGTCGCCTCCTCAAAGCTGCGCCGGGCGAAAGAAAATGCCGAACGGTGCCGTCCGTTTTTTGACATCCTGCATCAAACCCTGACAGATATTGCGCTGACCAACCGCGATTTCAGCTCTCCCTATCTGGTGCGCCGGCCTGTACAAAAATCCTGCTTTGTCGTCATCGCAGGTGACAGGGGGCTGGCCGGCGGCTACAACAGCAATGTGTTCAAGCTGGCGGCTTCGCAAATGTCGGGGAAAGAGGCTGTGGTTTTGCCCATTGGCAAAAAAGCCGTCGAATATTTTTCGCGGCACGGCTTTAAGCTGCTTTCCACCCAATATGCCTCGGTGGAAGCCATTGACAATGCCGATTGCTCGGAAATCGCGCAGGTTCTCACCAAGGGCTATCGCCGCGGGGACTTCGACGAGCTTTTCGTCATCTATACAAACTTTGTTTCCATGCTGGTGCAGGACCCTGCCGCAATGGAGATTCTGCCCATCCATGATGTGCGCAGCAGCCAGAGCGGCCAGAATGCGAGCGGCATGATCCTGTATGAGCCCTCATGCGAGGCCGTGTACAACTCCATCGTGCCGCAGTATACAGCGGGCATACTGTTTTGTGCTGTGGCCGAGTCCCTTGCTTCCGAGCTGGGCGCACGGCGTACCGCCATGGAATCCGCCAGCAAAAACGCAGGCGAAATGATTGAAGACCTCAATTTGCGCTATAACCGCGCCCGTCAGGGTGCTATTACACAGGAAATCACCGAAATTGTTGCCGGAGCAGAACACTAAAGCCGTTCAGCTTTACAGGCATTTTAAGGAGGTTTTTGTATGAATCCTCAAAACACCGGCACGGTGGTGCAGGTTATCGGCCCCGTGCTTGATGTAAAATTTGAAAACGGCAGCCTGCCCGCTCTGCTCAACGCCCTTACTCTGGAAATCAACGGGCGGAAATTGACCGCCGAAGTGGCACAGCATATCGGCGACAACGTGGTGCGCTGCATTGCCATGAGCTCTACGGATGGGCTGGTGCGCGGCACGCCGGTCGTTGATACGGGCGGGCCCATTACGGTACCGGTAGGGCAGGCGACACTGGGACGCATTTTCAATCTGCTGGGCGAGCCTGTGGACAACCGTCCCGCGCCCGAAACGGAGGAACGCTGGCCCATTCACCGCCAGCCACCTTCTTATGAAGAACAGGAAAGCACCACTGAAATGCTGGAAACCGGCATCAAGGTTGTCGATCTTATCTGCCCTTATGCAAAGGGCGGCAAGATAGGTCTGTTCGGCGGCGCCGGCGTCGGAAAAACCGTTCTGATTATGGAGCTTATCAACAACGTCGCCACACAGCACGGCGGCCTGTCGGTTTTTACCGGTGTTGGTGAACGTACCCGTGAAGGCAACGATCTCTACAACGAGATGCAGGAGAGTGGCGTCATCTCCAAGACCGCTCTGGTCTACGGCCAAATGAACGAGCCGCCCGGAGCCCGTATGCGCGTGGGGCTTTCCGGCCTGACCATGGCAGAGTACTTCCGCGACCGCGAAGGGCAGGACGTTCTGCTCTTTATTGACAATATTTTCCGTTTTACGCAGGCCGGCTCCGAGGTGTCTGCGCTGCTGGGCCGCATGCCGTCGGCAGTCGGTTATCAGCCGACTCTGGCCACGGAAATGGGCGCTCTGCAGGAGCGCATTACCTCAACCAAAAAGGGGTCCATCACTTCGGTTCAGGCCGTATACGTCCCGGCCGACGACCTGACCGACCCCGCCCCGGCAACGACGTTTGCCCACCTCGATGCCACGACGGTTCTTGACCGTGCCATTTCTTCGCTCGGCATTTACCCCGCCGTGGATCCGCTCGGTTCCACCAGCCGTATTCTTTCCCCCGATATCGTCGGCGAAGAGCATTACCAGGTTGCGCGTGAGGTGCAGCGCATCCTCCAGCGGTATAAGGAGCTGCAGGATATCATCGCAATTATGGGTATGGACGAACTGAGCGACGAAGATAAGCTGACGGTTTCCCGCGCCCGCAAAATCCAGCGTTTCCTCAGCCAGCCCTTTACCGTCGCCGAGCAGTTCACCGGAATGCAGGGACGCTATGTCCCCATTAAGGAAACCATCCGCGGATTCCGGGAAATTATTGAAGGCAAGCACGACGATTTGCCGGAGTCGGCTTTCCTGTTTGCCGGAAGCATCGACGATGTCGTGGAAAAGGCAAAACAGCAATAAGCGGCTTGATGCGCCAGCCAGAGAGGATGTGAGCGGATTTGGCGTTATTCCACCTGCAAATTGTCACGGCCGACGGACTGTTTTTTGATGACGAAGCAGAAAGCATTCTTGTGCGTACCATCGACGGCGACGTGTGCATTTTGGCCCGACATATAGACTATGTAACCGCGCTGGGAATGGGAGAAGCCCGCGTTACAGCTGGCGGCACAACGCGCCGCGCGGCCTGTATGGGCGGCATGCTGGCTGTGACAGGCGGCCAAGTGCGGGTCGTGGCTTCGACCTTTGAATGGAAGGAAGATATTGATACCGAGCGTGCACTGAATGCACAGCAGCGGGCCAGAAATGTGCTGGATTCCGCCGCTGCTTCCGATGAAGAAAAACAATTTGCCCAGGCCGCGCTGGAGCGTGCGGAAATCCGGCTTCGCGTCGCCGGGCAAAAATAACTGCGCACCGCAAAAAAAGCGGCAGCTTCGAAAGAAGCTGCCGCTTTTTTGTCATACCCGTGTCACTTACACAATACACATGGAGCAGGAAACCATATCAGCAAAGGAAGGGTTGTTTTATGGAGCTGCTCAAAAACACCGTAACCCAGTATACTCTTTTATCTGACTGCACTTACAGTCAGGAGGAAACGCTCGAGACCATTGTCCCGGATGTAAACCCTGATGTTCTGCGTATCATCTGCGCGTCTTCTGAGCTGTGCATCAAGGAACAAAGCGTGCAGACCGGAAAAGTCCGCATATCCGGAGAAGTGCATTCGCGAATTTTTTATACGGCCGAAGGCGACCCCTGCATCTGGCAGGTGGAAGGCAGCACACCGTTTTCCTGTACAGCAGACATTCCTCAGGCACTGCCGGACGACACACTGATTGTATCAGGAAACGCCGTGGGCGCCCAGGCTGTCATGCTGAACCCCCGAAAGCTGTCCGTCAAGACACAGTACTGTATCCGCATACAGCTTTACCGCTGCGAAACGCTTTCTTTTGTCAGCGGAGCAGAGTGCGACGGTGACGAGGATATTCACACGCAGGTCAGTACCATCACCCCGCTGTTTCTCGTCGGCATACCGCAGCGCCGGCTGGTCATCAATGAAGAAATCCGTCTGTCCGGAGGAGCTTCCGCGGCAGACAGGCTGTACCGGAGTGAAATTTCCTGGGTCACGGAAGACCTGAAAGTGCTGACAAACAAGATCATGATCCGGGGCAGCGTATGCGTCAAAGCCACGACGCTGGCCGGAAAAGACACCGGCCTTTCCCAGCACTCTTACAATCTTCCGTTTGCGCAGATTATTGAATCCGACAATACCGATGTAGGAGATCTGGTGGACATCAGCTACCAGCTGCTGTGTGCCGATGTCCGGCTTGCCGCGGGCGCCGACGGTGCACCGGTCCTCCAGTGCTCCATCACCGCCTGTGCCCAGGCCTTTGTGCGCCGCCCCATTCCCATGCAGGTTCTTTCAGACCTTTACAGCACCGCCTTTGAAAGCGAAATGGAAACCGAAACCCTCTGTGTCTGCACGGGAATGCAGTCCCGGAACACCGCTGCGTCTTTTTCTGAAACGGTACAGACCGACTATCCTGCGGTGCGTGTCCATGACGTTGCCGTATGCTGCGAATGCCGCACGCCCTGCGCCGGGGACGAATCGCTGTCAGGCTGGATTTGTTTTCAGATTCTCTATGAAACGACAACCGGAGGTCTTTGCTGCATGAACCGTAAGATCTCTTTGGAAGCACAGGCGGATTTCTGCCTTGCCGCAGGAGCATCGGCGCAGCTGGAATGCACAGATCTTCAGACAGCCTGTACGGAAGAGGGCAGCCTGTGCCTTTCCGGCAAAGGGGTATTCCGCTGCTCGCTTCCCGAAGCCGACAGCTGCTGCCAGGTAAAATCCTTCCAGCTCAACCGCCAGAACGTCAAGCAGCGCCCCCGCCGCGGCACCCTGATTCTCAGGGCGTACGGCAGCGGCGATACCGTCTGGCAGCTGGCCAAAAAATACGGAGCCTCTCCGGAAGCCATTCTTTCTGCCAACAAGGTTTCCTCTGAAAACGAGCTGGCTCCGGGCAAACTCATCATCATCCCTTTCAGCAGATAGCGGTTCTAAGGCCGAAGCCTGGCCATATAATTCTAACAAAAGTATTCCGCAGGGAGGAATGTGCATGGAAAGCCACAGCATTTATGAATCAATTGCCACGCGTACAGGCGGCGATATTTATATCGGAGTGGTCGGGCCGGTCAGAACGGGAAAGTCGACCTTTATCAAAAGCTTTATGGAAAGCATGGTTTTGCCCAATATCAGCGATATATACCTGAAGGAACGGGCTCGGGATGAGCTGCCGCAAAGCGGATCCGGCAAAACCATTATGACGGCAGAACCCAAGTTCGTACCCGAAGAGGCGGTGGAAATCTGCATCGAGGGAGAAGCACACTTCCGTGTGCGCATGATTGACTGTGTCGGGTACATGGTGCGCGGCGCTGTCGGACAATTTGAAGGCGACGTTCCCCGGATGGTCATGACTCCATGGTCCGACAGCGAAATGCCGCTGGCCAAAGCGGCTGAAATCGGAACCAGAAAGGTTATCACCGAACACTCGACCATCGGGCTCGTTGTCACAACCGACGGAAGCATCGGTGATATTCCGAGGGAAGATTACGCAGAAGCAGAGGAGCGCATCGTAAAGGAGCTTCAGGATATCAACAAACCATTCTGCGTCCTGATAAACAGCATGAACCCGGGCGGGGAAGATGCGTCGAGGCTTTGTTCGGAACTGACTTCGCGCTACGGCGTGCCCTGCATGGCTTTCAACTGCCTGTCACTGACGCCGGCGGACATTGAACAGATTCTGTCTGCCGTGCTGTATGAGTTCCCGGCCAAGGAGATCTGCTTTACCCTTCCCGAATGGGTCAGCGCGCTTCCCGACGACAATCCGCTGCGGGATGAGCTGTACAGCGAAGTGCTTGAAAAGGGCTCGCGTATTCAAAAAATGCGCGACGCCAAAACAGCCATCGCCGCCCTGGGCGAGTGCGATAAAATTGAACGTGCCGCCGTGACAGACATCCGCCTGGGCGAAGGTATCATCACCGCCTGCGTTGACGTTCCTTCCAAACTGTTCTATGAGATCTTGTCACGGCAGGCGGGAATAGAAATTGCCGGGGAAGCGGAACTGATGGGCATGCTGTGCGAGATGGCAAACATCCGCCGCGAATACATGCGTCTGGAAGGCGCACTGGCACAGGTCCGGCAAACCGGATACGGAATCGTTATGCCCAGTGTGTCCGAAATGAAGCTGGCAGAGCCCGAAATTGTCAAACAGGGCGGCAAGTACGGCGTAAAGCTGCGGGCCAGCGCCCCATCCATCCATATGATCCGTGCGGATATCGAAACCTGCCTTTCGCCGCTGGTCGGAAGCGAACAGCAGTCAGAGGAGCTCGTCAAATATCTTTTGTCTGGCTTTGAAGATTCTCCGGAAAAGATCTGGGAAAGCAATATTTTCGGAAAATCCTTAAGCGAACTTGTCAACGAAGGACTGAACAGCAAACTGTACCGCATGCCCGACGAAGCCCGGGCAAAGCTGCAGGAAACGTTGGAGCGCATCATCAACGAAGGCAGCGGCGGCTTAATCTGTATTATTCTGTAAACAGCTCTGCGGGAAAAGCCCGGAAACACCGGGCTTTTCTTTCACCGGCTGTCCGTCTTGGATAGAAAAGAGGAGTGGAATGAACCCCAAAAAACGAATCAGAGCCCGCTCTTCCGCATACCGACGCGCGCGGCATGCCGCAGCACGCCGCAGAAATGCCGCAGCCCCGGGCATATCCCGTGCCTTTGTTGTATTTGCCGTGCTGTTTCTGGCCCTGGGACTCAGGCTGACGAGCGGCGGACGTTTTGAAATTCTGAAAAACGGAATGTCGGATGTTCTAAACGACGGGGGAAACGTAAAAGATGCCGTTGCCGTGCTGGGGCAGGCGATTATCGGAGCCGACGAAGACAGCAGCCGGGATCAAAGCGCCATTGTCACTTTCGGGAAAAAGCTGCTGGGCCTTGAAGACGATTCCGGGCCGGCAAACAGCCCTGACGGGGAAGAAATAACCGACGCGGTTTCTGCCGACACAAATGTATTTGTGGAAATTGCGCCGGAAACATCGGCCTCCCGCAGCGCCGCTGCGCCCTTGTCCGATCGTCTGGTGCTTCCCGCCGTTGCCGAAAGCCCGGCGCCTGAGACCATTACAGCGCAAAACCTGCGCTGGGATTTGCCGGAAGAAGAAACCGAGGATACCACCCCGAATGTCGCATTTGAAATTCCAAACCCCGACAAGGTCGACGACACAAAATATGAGCTGCCCTTTGCTTATCAGCGTCCTTTAAGCAGCGCCCGCATCACATCGGGGTTTGGCTACCGGATCCACCCCATCCACGGCAACACAACCTTCCATTACGGCGTTGATCTGGCGGCGGCATCCGGCACCCCGGTGTATGCGTTTGCCGGAGGTACGGTGGAGGAAACCGGGTACAACTCGGTTTACGGAAACTATGTACTTCTTTCCCATCCGGATGGTTTCGCCTCGTTTTACGGGCATTTAAGCAAAGTGTATGTAAAAAACGGCGCTGACGTGTCCTGCGGGCAGAAAATTGCCGCAGTGGGAAGCACCGGCTGGTCCACCGGCCCGCACCTTCACTTTGAAGTCCGGAAAAACGGAAAAATCCTCAATCCGCTGGATTACCTGAGCTTTGAATAAACCGATGAAAAAAATCCATGTTACATATCCGCTTCTGGCTGTGGCCGCCATTGCGCTGGCCTTTGACCAAAGCGGATGGATCCTTTTGTTTCTTGCGGCGGCTGGTGTGCATGAGCTTGGCCACCTGGCCGCCATTCTTTTGTCCGGAGGCAAAATCCGGACACTGACCGCCGGGATTCGCGGCATGCAAATTACCTACGACGCTCTGCGGCCGACTTCGTACGCGGCGGATGCTGCGGCAGCGCTGTCAGGGCCTGCGGCCAGCTTTGCCGCAGCAGGGCTGACCGCAGCATTTGCCGGTGCAGGCGCAGGCACGGATCTGGCCTATTTTTGCGGCGTTAATCTCATTCTGGGCGTTTTCAACCTGATTCCGGCCGCCCCTCTGGACGGCGGACGTGCGCTCAGGGCTCTTTTGCTTGCGGTTTTGGGCCCCGGCTCCGGAGAGCGGATTGCCGATCGCGTTTCATTGATTGCAAGCTGCGCGCTGTGCGCCGCCGGTGCCGGGCTTTTATGCTTTACCCGCTGCAATGCGTCCCTGTTGTTTGCCGGACTTTTGACACTCAGCTCTGTCAGCTTGCCCGGCGGCAGGTCAAAACGCCGCATTCCGCCTTCTCCCGCACGAAAATAATCTTTTTCTTTACATCCGCCTGCATGTGGGATATGATTATTCATGTATCAAATGCACGGGAGGAACCATGAATAATCAGCTTGCCGCGTGTCTTGAACACGTCAAAAAGCCGTCGCGCTATACGGGCGGCGAATACGGCTCCATTGTGAAGGACAAGCAGGCGGTCGATGTCCGCTTTGCGTTTTGTTTTCCGGAGCTTTACGAAATCGGAATGTCACATTTGGGCTCAAAAATCCTGTATGGATTGCTCAACTCCATGGACGGCGTATGGTGTGAGCGCGTATATGCCCCGTATGTGGATATGGAGCGCGAAATGCGCGCCCGCGGCGTCCCGCTGTACGCGCTGGAGAGCGGGGACGCGCTGTCGTCTTTTGATATTCTCGGCTTTACGCTGCAGTATGAGCTCAATTATACGGCCGTGCTCAATATGCTTGACATGGCCGGGATCCCGTTTTACTCCTCGCAGAGGCCCGAACTGACTCCGCTGATCATCGCAGGTGGCCCCTGCGTGTATAACTGCGAGCCGGTTGCCGATTTCTTCGATATTGTTGTAATCGGCGAAGGGGAGGAGGTACTGCCTGAGCTGATCGCCCTGTACCGCGCAGCGCGCAGCGCGGGTCTTTCCAAAAAGGATTTTCTTCGCCGGGCCGCCGGAATACAGGGGCTGTACGTGCCATCCATGTATGAAGTTTCCTACCACACAGACGGCACAATCGCAGCCGTTGCCCCCACCGGCGGTGCACCGGCTGTTGTCCGTAAGCGGGTGATTGCGGACTTTGACAAGGCATATTATCCCGAAAGCTTTATCGTCCCCTCCACCGAAATCGTATTTGATCGGGCGATGGTCGAGCTGTTCCGCGGCTGCCGTCGCGGCTGCCGGTTCTGCCAGGCCGGATACACATACCGCCCCATCCGGGCAAAACGCCCGGAAACTCTGGAAAAACAGGCCCGGGCACTGGTGGATAACACCGGATATGACGAGGTTTCGCTGACTTCGCTCAGCTCAAGCGACTACGCGCACCTTGAAACCCTGTGCGAAAGCCTGGTTTCTGACTTTGAACCGCGGCACATCAATCTGGCACTGCCTTCTCTGCGCGCCGACAGCTTTAATTTAAACCTTATGGAAAATATCCAAAAGGTTCGCAAAAGCGGCCTGACCTTCGCGCCCGAAGCCGGAACCCAGCGCCTGCGCGATGTCATCAACAAAAACCTGCGCGAAGAAGATCTCCAAAACGCCTGCCGCGTTGCCTTTCAGGCCGGATACAACGGTGTCAAACTGTACTTCATGATGGGCCTTCCCAGTGAAACCGATGAAGATTTGCTCGGAATTGCCTCCATCGCGCGCAATGTCCTTCAGACCTTCCGTGAAAACGCGCGCAACCGCGCCCGGGGTGTGCGAATTTCCATTGGCGTGTCCACTTTTGTTCCCAAGGCGCAAACCCCGTTCCAGTGGTGCGGGCAGATAGCACAGGAGGAGATTGTGCGCCGCCAGCAGCTTCTGATGGATGCGCTGAAAATCAAAAATGTCACATACAGCCTGCATGGCTGGAAAGCCAGCTTTCTTGAAGCAGTGCTTGCCCGCGGCAGCCGCCGGCTGGCTCCCGTCATTGAAGGTGCATGGCGCCGCGGAAGCCGCCTGGACGGATGGGACGAATGCTTTGATTTGGACCATTGGACGCAGGCCTTTGCAGAGTGCGGTGTAGATCCTGCGTTTTATGCCAACCGAACCATGGGAAAAGAAGAAATTATGCCCTGGGACCACATCTTTTCCGGCGTGACCAAAGGGTATCTGCGCCGCGAATATGACCGCTCTCTGCAGGGGCTTCCGACGCCCGACTGCCGCATCAGCTGCGGCGGCTGCGGCGCGCTTTCACTGACGGGAGGGAAGTGCGATGTATAAAGTCCGGCTGCTGTTTGAAAAGCTTGAACCCGCCTGCTATACTTCGCACCTGGATCTGATGAAGGCCCTGCAGCGTTCCCTGCGCCGCGCGGGCCTGCCCGTCCGGTATTCCGAAGGCTTTAACCCGCACATTGTTTTGTCCATTCTCATCCCGCTTTCCACAGGATACCGCAGCGTGTGCGAGCTTTGCGACTTTGAACTGACCTGTGATGACATGCCTCCGGATCTGGTGCCGCGGCTGAACCGCGTTTTCCCGCTCGGACTTCGCGCCATCCATGCCGGCCCGGCCGTGCGTCCGGTTTCGCAGGCGGCTGCATGTGAATATGAGATCCGCTGGCACGGTGTGTGCTGCGCACAGCAGGTTCTTACCGCCCTTTCCGATGCCCTTTGTGTGGAAAAGCGCTCCAAGCGCGGCAGCAAACAGGTCGACGTGCGCAGCTATTTAAAGAGCTTTGACGCAGCCGACAGGGAAGGGGACACCATATGCCGGTGCGTCGTCCAGGCCGGTGAGGATCCGTTAAACCCCGCCTACCTGACTCTCGCATTGACGCAGAGTGCCGTATTGCCCCAGGATGTGGCCACTACCTATACAAGATGCGCTATTTTGGATGCAAACGGAAAAGAATTTTTCTGAAAGTGTTGCAATCAAACTGGAAGTGTGATATTATAATTGGGCATGTATTACGGGTGATCCTCTGCCGTTGTCAGGGCACGAACACCTTGAAGGAAAGGAAATCTGTTGTATGGATCTCATCAAAAGACTGACAGAGCCTCAGCTCAAAGAAAATGCCGTCAACTTTGGCATCGGCGACACCGTTCGCGTCCACGCCAAAATCAAAGAGGGCAACCGTGAAAGAATCCAGGTTTTTGAGGGCACCGTCATTGCTCAGAAGCACGGCGGTATCCAGGAAACCGTCACCGTTCGCCGCGTGTCTTATGGCGTAGGCGTCGAAAAGACTTTCCCCGTACATTCCCCCAACATCGAGAAGTTCGAAGTTGTGCGCAAGGGCAAAGTCAGACGCGCCAAGCTTTATTATCTGCGTGGCAGAGTCGGTAAGGCCGCCAAAGTCAAACAGGATATCTAAAGCGCGCACAAGAGGGACGGAGCACCGTCCCTTTTATTTTTCAAAAAAAGGCTGTGATCTTATGGAAGAAAACATTGGCAGCAGCCCCAAACCGTCTGGCAAAAAAGAAAAGCCTTCTGCGGTTTTTGACCTGTTCTACTGGGCTGAAGCGCTGGTTTTTGCCCTGACTTTTCTCGTGATATTGTCGACGTTTTTTGTCCGCTTTTCCGGTGTCGACGGCAGTTCCATGCTGCCCACGCTGGTGCACCGTGACCAGGTTCTGGTCCAGATTGCCGGTTATGGCGATCCGCAGCCCGGAGATATCGTGGTTGTGTACGCACCGTACTATGAGGACGAGCCCCTGGTCAAGCGCGTTATCGCCGTCGGCGGCGACGTGGTTGACATAAACCCAGACAGCGGCGCGGTCAGCGTAAACGGGCAGGAGCTGTATGAACCGTATATCGCCGAAGCCATCCGGGATCCCGGGAGCGTTTCCTATCCGTACACGGTACCGGAGGGCCATGTGTTTGTCATGGGCGACAACCGCAACCACAGTACAGACAGCCGTGCGCAGCAAGTCGGCGCACTTCCTTATGAAAATATTATCGGACGGGTCTTTTTCCGCATATTCCCGCTGAGCAGAATAGGTGGGCTGCAATGAGCATCAACTGGTATCCGGGCCACATGGCGCGCACCCGGCGGCTGATGGCCGAAGATCTTAAAAATATTGACGCCGTTTGCGAAATCGCTGACGCCCGCATACCGTTCAGCAGCCGCAACCCGGAGCTGGACCGGCTGGCGCGCGGCAAACGCAGGCTGTTGGTTCTCAATCGTGCCGATCAGGCCGATCCTTCCAAAACTGCCCGCTGGATTGCCTTTTATAAGTCACGCAATCTTGCCGTCATGGCCGCCGACAGCAAAAAAGGCGGCTTTCTTCCGGAGTTCACAGCGGCGGTGCACTCGGTGTGCTCCGACCTGATAGAACGCAACCAGGCAAAAGGCCAGGTGGGGAAAACCATTCGCCTGATGATTGTCGGCATCCCCAACGTGGGAAAATCATCGTTTATCAACCGGCTTTTGGGCCGAAAATCCGCCATCGCAGAAGATCGGCCCGGTGTTACACGCAGAAACCAATGGTACACTTTGCCCGGCGGCTTTGATTTTATGGATACACCGGGCATGCTTTGGCCGAAAATCGAGGATGAACGCACAGGTTACCGCCTCGCTTTTACCGGTACAATCCGCGATGAGATTCTGGACCTCGAGGATCTTGCCTGCCGCCTTTTGGTCACCCTGGCGCAACAGGCCCCCGGTGCGGTAACGGCACGCTACGGCATCTGCCCGGACATATCCGAACCTTACAACGGCTTGTGCGCACTGGCCAGAAAACGCGGCTTTGTTGTCAGCGGCGGGGAAGTGGATACAGAACGCATGGCCCGCGTGCTTCTGGATGAGTTCCGCAGTGGAAAACTGGGGCGCATCACGCTGGAAGACCCCTCGGAGTTTTAGCCCGTGTACCGGTTTGAACAGGAGCTTTGGGCTCAGGGATCTCTTTTCGTGTGCGGCGTAGACGAAGCCGGGCGCGGCCCGCTGGCAGGTCCTGTGACCGCCGCGGCTGTCATTTTAAACCCCGACCGCTGTATTGACGGGCTGAATGACTCCAAGAAGCTGTCTGAAAAAAAGAGAGAAGCGCTGTTTGACCTCATTCAGCAATTCAGCACCGCATGGGGCGTCGGTTGGGCCAGCCCCGGGGAAATCGATGAATACAATATTCTCAACGCCACTTTTCTTGCAATGAAAAGAGCTGTAAAGCAATTAAGCATTACACCAAGCGTCGTGCTGGTTGACGGAAACCAGGACCCCGGTCTTGGCCTTCATACCACCTGCATTGTCGGCGGTGACGGAAAAAGCGCCAGCATTGCGGCAGCATCCATTCTGGCCAAGGTGTCCAGAGATCGACTGATGTGTCAGCTGGCGCAGAAATACCCGCAATATGGGTTTGAAGTTCACAAGGGATATCCGACCAAAGCGCACCGTGAAGCCGTTTTGCGCTGGGGACCCTGCGAAATCCACCGGCGCAGCTTTTTGAAAAAATTATTGGGTGAGAATGCTCTATGACAGCACAGGGAACAGGGAAGGAAGGCGAGCTGCTGGCCGCGCGGTATCTCAGAAAAAAGGGCTTTGCCATTGTCGCCATGAATTATAAAACCCGCCTGGGGGAAATTGATTTAATTGCCGAGCGCCGGGGCGTCACCGTGTTTGTTGAAGTCAAAACCCGGAAAAACGCTTCGTTTTCCACGGCAGCCGAAGCAGTGACTCCGGCCAAGCAGCAGCGGCTGCGTTTGGCGGCGCAGGCCTGGCTTGCCGAAAAAGGGGAGTGCCCCTGCCGGTTCGACGTCGTGGAAGTGTACACCCAGACCCGGCAGATTCGTCACATTCAAAACGCCTTTTCCTGAGGTGAATTATGGCTCTTTATACCATTGGTGATCCGCATCTGTCCGACGGCGTGCAAAAACCCATGGACGTATTCGGCGGCGTTTGGCATGGCTACCGCGAAAAGCTCGAACAAAACCTGCGGCAGCTTTTGCAGCCGGACGACATGCTGGTTATCGCCGGTGATTTTTCCTGGGGAATGACGCTTGCCCAGGCACTGCCGGACTTCCGGTTTCTCGAGTCTCTGCCGGGGCAAAAAGTGCTCCTGAAAGGGAACCATGATTACTGGTGGGAAACGCTGTCCAAAATGCAAAGATTTTTTGCGGAAAATTCTATAAACAGCTTGCAATTTCTGCACAATAATTGTATTTTTTATAAGGGCACTGCTTTGTGCGGCACCCGCGGGTGGTTTTATGATCCGAACGACCCCTCAGCGCGGGACGACAAAATATTCCGCCGCGAGCTGTGCAGGCTGGAAGCGTCCCTGCGCCTGGCGAGGCAGCAGTCGCCAGAATGTGAGGTTTTTTGTTTTCTGCATTACCCGCCTGTTTTTTCCGGAACGGAAGTACCGGAAATTACCGGCCTTTTGCAGCAATACGGCGTATCACGGTGCTATTACGGCCACCTTCACGGAGAAAGCTGCCGCGGCGCTTTCTCCGGCCTGCGCGGCGGCATAGAGTACCGGCTGGTGTCCGCCGACGCACTGCATTTCCGTCCGCTTATCATTATGGAATAACAAATAGAAAAGATAGAACCATCAAGGAGGACAACATTGTGAAATTGACCGGCGTGGAAAAACAGGAAAAAAGCATGGTGGCACTTTCTGTCACCGTGGACAAGGATGAGTTTGAAAAAGCCTGCGAAAAGGCATACCATCAGAACGTCAAAAAGATGAATGTTCCCGGTTTCCGCAAGGGCAAAGCCCCCCGCAAAATGATTGAAACGCTCTACGGACCCGAAATCTTCCACGAAGACGCCATGAACATCTGCTACCCCGAAGCGTATGAAAGCGCTGTGGCCGAAGCCGGCATTGAACCCGTCGGCTACCCGCACCTTTCGGAGTACAACATCGAAGACGGCGTGTTCACTTTTAAAGCCCTGGTTCCCGTTTACCCCGAAATCTCCCTTAAGGCCTACAAAGAGCTGGAGGCGGAAAAGGCCCCGGTTTCTGTCAGCGACGAAGAAGTGGATACGGAAGTCGATCACCTGGCCGAGCGCAATGCCCGCATCGTTACCGTTGATCGCCCCGTTCAGAACGGAGACACTCTGCAGTTTGATTTTGACGGCTATGTCGACGGCAAGCCCTTCGAAGGCGGCAAAGCCGAAAACTACAGCCTGAAAATTGGTTCCGGCATGTTTATCCCCGGCTTTGAAGATCAGCTGGTCGGAAAAAAAGCCGGCGAAGAGTGTGATGTGGAGGTCACATTCCCCGAAGACTATCATGCAAAAGAGCTGGCCGGCAAGCCTGCCGTCTTTAAATGCAAGCTGCACGAAGTAAAGGAGAGCCAGAAGCCCGCCCTGGACGACGAGTTTGCCAAAGACGTTTCCGAGTTTGATACATTGGCCGAGCTGAAAGCCGACATCAAGGCAAAAATTCTCGCGAGCAAGCAGCAGCAGGCCGACAACGCCTTTGAGGAAAGCCTTTTGACCAAAGTTGTGGAAGGCCTGGAAGGCGACATCCCCGAGGATATGTTCGAGCGGCAGCTCGACCGGATTGTCGAAGACTTCGGCTACAAAATGCAGATGCAGGGCATCGCTCTGGATGCCTACCTCAAGATGAACAACATGGAGCCCGCCGCGTTCCGCAATCTGTTCCGCGATCAGGCAGAACGCCAGGTCAAGGTCCGTCTTGCCCTGGAAGCTGTGGCACGGCTTGAAAACATTGAGGTTTCTGCCGAAGAGGTCGACGCTGAATACACACGCCTGGCGGAACAGTACAAAATGGAGCCGGCCCGCATTCGTGAACTGATCGCCGAAAAAGATCTCAAATCCGATCTTTCTTCGCAGAAAGCGCTGGAACTCATCAAAAACAGCGCCAAAGCGGTAGAGCCCAAGCAGGAAGCCCCGGCCGAAGAGGAAGCGAAGCCGGAGAAAAAAGCCGCTAAAAAATCCACGAAAAAGGCAGAGGCTGCCGAAGAAGGGCAGGAAGAAAAGCCCGCCAAAAAAACGACAAAAAAATCTTCCAAAGCCGAGTAAAATAGTGTCATTGCATTGAGAGGAGCATTACAATGGCTTATATTCCCATGGTAGTCGAGCAAACCAACCGCGGAGAGCGTTCCTATGACATTTTTTCCCGTCTGCTCAACGACCGTATCATCATCCTGTCTGACGAAGTCAACGATCAAACCGCCAGTCTGGTCGTAGCCCAGCTTCTGTATCTCGAAGCTCAGGATCCCGACAAGGACATCAGCTTTTATATCAACAGCCCTGGCGGCTCAGTGACAGCAGGCATGGCGATTTACGACACCATGCAGTATATCAAATGTGATGTTTCCACCATTTGTGTCGGTATGGCCGCCAGTATGGGAGCCTTCCTTCTGTGCGCCGGTGCAAAAGGGAAACGCTATGCGCTTCCCAACAGCGAGATCATGATTCATCAGCCCATGGGCGGAACACAGGGACAGGCCTCCGATATGAAAATCCGCACGGACTGGATTTTGAAAACCCGCGAAAAGCTCAACAGAATCATGAGCGAACGCACCGGACAGCCCTTTGAAGTGGTTGAGCGTGACACCGATCGCGACAACTTCATGTCGGCTGAGCAGGCAAAAGAATACGGCCTTATCGACAAAATCATGGACAAACGCTAAATTTTCAAACGGCCCGGCGGCATACGCCGTCGGGCTTTTCAGTAAGGAGCAACTATGCCATCGAATGACAAACGAGAAATCCGCTGCAGTTTTTGCGGCCGTACGCAGGACGAGGTCAAGCGCATTATTGCCGGACCCGGTGCGTATATCTGCAATGAGTGCGTGGAAATCTGCGCGGATCTCATTGCAGACGAAGCGGAACAGGAACAGGGAGAAGCGCGCTTTAAGCTGGATGAAACGCTTCCTACACCTGCGGAAATCAAAAAGAGTCTGGACGAATATGTAATCGGCCAGGATCGTGCCAAAATCGCCCTGTCTGTGGCAGTATACAACCATTATAAACGCATCATGCATGCCGGCGAAGGGGATGTGGAAGTCCAAAAAAGCAACATCCTGATGCTGGGCCCCACCGGTGTCGGAAAAACATTTCTTGCGCAGACACTGGCCCGCTCCCTGCATGTGCCTTTCGCCATTGCCGATGCAACGACGCTGACAGAAGCCGGTTACGTCGGAGAGGATGTCGAAAATATCCTGCTTCGTCTGATTCAGGCTGCGGATTTCGACGTAGAACTGGCTCAGCGCGGCATTATTTATATCGACGAGCTGGACAAAATCGCCCGAAAAAGCGAAAACCCCTCCATCACCCGTGATGTGTCGGGCGAAGGGGTACAGCAAGCGCTGCTGAAAATCCTGGAAGGCACGGTAGCCAATGTTCCGCCGCAAGGGGGACGAAAGCACCCGCAGCAGGAGTTTATTCAAATCGACACCACCAATATCCTGTTTATCTGCGGCGGTGCGTTTGACGGTCTTGAGAAAGTTATTGAAAAGCGCATCGGAAAAAAGGGCATCGGCTTCGGCGCCGAGGTGCAAAGCAAAGCGGAAAAGGACAGTGCCGTTTTGCTCCGGCAGGCCGAGCATCACGACATCGTCAAGTTCGGAATTATTCCCGAGCTGGTCGGCCGTCTTCCGGTGCTGGTCACGCTGGACGCGCTGGACAAGCAGGCGCTTTTGCGCATCCTGACCGAGCCGAAAAATGCCCTGACCCGTCAATACGCCAAGCTGTTCGAGTATGACGGCGTGGAGCTCGAGTTTACGCCCGACGCCCTCGACGCCATCGCGGAAAAAACCCTGGCCCGCAGCACCGGCGCCCGCGGACTTCGTTCTGTGATGGAAGGGATTATGACGGACATCATGTACCGCGTTCCCTCTGAACCCGGTATTGTCAAGGTTGTGATTACCAAAGATACCGTCAACGGGGGAGAAGCCCAGACGGTGTCTGGAGAGCGCGCCCTGCCGTCTCAGGAAAAGCAGCCTTCCCGTGCAAATACACGCATCAAGACCGCAAATTAAGAAAAGACCGGGCATTTCACGAAATGCCCGGTCTTTATCTGCAAACAAAACCGGCATGGCAAAAGCCATGCCGGTTTTTTCAGCATGCCGCAAGCGGCAGACGGTTACTGCACCCGGGTGCACGCGCAAAAATGTCCCGGCGATATCTCTTTGAACTCGGGAGTCTGTGCCGTGCAGGCATCGCTGGCATAAGGACAGCGGGGTGCAAACCGGCAGCCCGGTTTGGGATTGATGGGGCTTGTGACTTCGCCCTTGATGACTTCCGGCTTTTTATGACGCAGCTCCACGTTGGGAATGGGAATGGCCGAAAGCAGTGCTTTGGTATACGGATGCAGGGGGTTTTTGAAGAGCTCTTTGGAGGGAGCGCGCTCAATGCACATTCCCAGATACATAACGGCAATTTCCGTTGAAATATGCTTAACAACGCTGAGGTCGTGCGTGATAAACATATATGTAAGCCCCAGCTCATCCTGAAGATCCATCAGCAGGTTGAGGATCTGCGCCTGAATGGATACGTCCAGGGCGGAAACCGGCTCGTCACAAACGACAAACTTGGGGTTCAGCGACAGTGCACGGGCCACGCCGATACGCTGACGGCGTCCTCCGTCCAGCTCATGGGGATAAGCTCCGGAAAGCCGCTCTGCCAAGCCGACGGTGTCCATCAGCTCTGCCACACGATCAAACACCTCACTGCGGGTCTTGAACATGTGGTTGATAATGATGGGCTCCGCAATGATCTCCTGCACGCTCATACGGGGATTGATGCTGGAATAGGGATCCTGAAAAATAATCTGCATTTCCCGCCGCAGGGCACGCATACGGGCTTTATCATAGCCCATGATGTTTTCGCCCTTATAGTAAATCTCACCGCTCGTCGGCTCGTGCAGACGGAGAACCGCGCGCCCCAGCGTGGACTTGCCGCATCCGGACTCGCCGACAACCCCCAGCGTTTTGCCTTCGTCAATGGCAATGTTGACGCCATCCACCGCGTGAAGGAAGCCGTTGGGCACTTTAAAATATTTCTTTAAATCTTTTGTTTCAATCAGTGCGCTCATTTTGCTTCCTCCTTATTGAAAAGATGGCAGCTGATCCGGTGTCCGCCTTCCACATACTCGGAAGGGGAGACGCTCCGGCAAATGTCCATACACTTTGGGCAGCGGGGAGAAAACTTGCAGCCTTCCGGAAGGTTTGTGGGATCGGGCATCAATCCTTCAATCGGAGAAAGTCTTGCCGAATCCACCTCCAGATTGGGGATGGAACCGAACAGGCCCTCGGTATAGGGATGATGTTTTTCGCCGGTAAACACTTCATACGCAGAGCCGCACTCAATAATCTCACCGGCATACATTACCGCAACGTCGTCACAGGTCTGGGCGACAATGCCCAGGTCGTGTGTAATCATGATCAGCGAAGTCTGCAGGCGTTCCCGCAGCTCGTTCATCATGGCCAGCACCTGCGCCTGAATGGTCACATCGAGCGCAGTCGTGGGTTCGTCTGCAATCAGCAAATCCGGCTCGCAGGCCAGGGCAATCGCGATGACCACACGCTGTTTCATGCCGCCGGAAAACTGATGCGGGTAGTCTTTTTTGCGGGAAGCGGGAATGCCCACCATTTCCAGCACTTCTTCCACGCGCTTTTCAATTTGTTCTTTTGTACGGTTCTGCTCGTTGTGCAAAGCCAGCGCTTCGCCAATCTGGCTTCCGACCGTCATAATCGGGTTCAGAGAGGTCATCGGATCCTGAAAAATCATGGAGATTTTTTCGCCGCGGATATCCCGCAGCTCATATTCCTTCATTTTCAGCAGATCTTTTCCCTCAAAAAAGATTTCGCCTTTTACTCTTGCCGTACGCTCGGGCAGCAGGCAGAGAATAGACAGTGCCGTCGTCGTTTTTCCTGCGCCGGTTTCTCCAACCAGGCCCAGCGTTTTTCCCTTTTCCAGATGCAGGTTGACACCGTTGACAGCATGTACAGTTTCCAAATCGGTTTTATATATCACTTCCAGATCGCGAATGTCCAGCAGTCGCTCACTCATCAATTGCAGCCTCCCTTTCTCAGTCTCTCAGCTTGGGATCCAGCGCATCGCGCAGTCCGTCGCCCAGCAGGTTAAAACACAGCGCCGAAATCAAAATGGAAAAGCCGGGGAAGTAGAGAAGATATGGAGCCGTACGCATAAAATCCTTCGCCTCAGAAAGCATGGCACCCCATTCGGGATCCGGCGGCTGAACGCCCATGCCGAGGTAGGAAAGACCTGCGGCCGACAAAATCATGCCGGCGATGCCCATGGTTGCCTGGACAATAATGGGGCCCATCGCGTTGGGAAGAATGTACTTGAGAATGATTCGCATATCCTTTGCGCCGTAAGAGCGGGCCGCCTCAATAAAGTCATTTTCCACGACCGTCAGGATAACCGAGCGAATCAGACGGGTAAAGCTGGGGACGTTGGAAATAATGATGGCAATCAACAGGTTCTGCATGCTGGTGCCCAGGGCCGCGACAATGGCAAGCGCCAGCAAAATGGCCGGGATGCACATGAACACGTCCATGATGCGCATGATGATGTTGTCAATACTTCCGCCGTAATACCCAGCTGCCGCACCCAGCAGACCGCCGACGATCAGTGACAGGAACACGGAAATAAAGCCGATGGAAAGCGAAATTCGCGAACCGTGAATGATTCTGGCAAACGTATCGCGGCCAAAATGGTCTGTTCCAAACCAATGGTCTGCACTGGGGGGCTGCAAACGGATTTGACCGTTTTGCTCTATGGCCTTTTCATACGGGACAATGAAGTCGGCAAAGATGGCCGCCAATGCAAAAATAATCAGTACAACCAGGCCGACCATGGCACTTCTGTTCTTTTTGAGTCGACGCCAAATCTCTTTCACCTGGCTGTTTTTCTTGCTTTTTTTCCTTTTCTTCGTATTCGCCGAAGCGGCAGCGGTGGGCATATTACTCATCATTGTTCCCTCCTTACCGTGAATACTTTGCCTTTATGCGCGGATCGATAAAGGCGTACAACAAATCAACCGCCAGCATAACCAGGCAGAACAGTGCCGCAAGGAACAGGCTGCCCGCCATTACAACAGGAACGTCCTTTTGCCGGATCGCCGAAACAATGTGGTTGCCCAGACCGGGAATGGCAAACACCGATTCCGTAATGACTGCGCCGCCGAGCAATCCGCCGAACTGCATGCCCAAAACCGTAATGACCGGCAGCAGCGCATTTTTCAGCGCATGGCGCCAAATCACGATTTTCTGCGTTGCACCCTTGGCCCGGGCGGTTCGGATATAGTCGGCGCGAATGGTCTCCAGCATGGTGGATCGGGTCAGACGCAGCAGGCTGGCCGACCCGCTCAGCGTCAGTGTGACAATGGGAAGAATGAATCCCTGCCAGGAATCAATGCCGCTGGATGGCAGCAAGCCAAACCGCAGCGAGAAGAAGTATATCAGCATCATGCCAAGCCAAAAGCCTGGAATGGCGGCAAAGAACATGGCCATGACCGTTGAAAAAGTGTCAATGAACGTGTATTGCTTTACCGCCGACAAAATGCCAAGCGAAACTCCGATGAGTGAACTGAAAATTATAGAAAATACCGCCAATTTAAAAGTGTGCGGAAATTTTGCCCAAATCTCGTCAAACACGGGCTTCCGCGTGCGGTATGACTCTCCGAAATCCAGTTTGGTTACAATGTCCTTTAAGTACTCAAAGAACCTTGTGAAAAATGGGCGATCGTATCCCAGTTCATGGTTGAGCTGAGCAACCGCTTCCTGTTTGGCAGCCTGCCCCAAAATCATCCGGCCTGGATCACCTGGAGTCAACGCCATAATCGTGAACACAATAAACGTGACTCCGATCAGAACCGGGATGGTAAACAAGAGCCGTTTTACTACGTACTTATACATCTGTCAAACCTCCCTTTAAAATATCTGAATTTGGGTGCGCGCTGTGTTTGGACGTTTTGTTTAACTAGCTTAACACAAAATCCATATTAAATCAACAATAAACTGGCCTAAAGATAGTTTATTTTTTATCATTTTGATAAGTATTACAAACAAATCGTAAACGAACCGCCATCCTGCTTGCAATGCATTGCGGAGCATTGTATAATGATATTACCTATATCCAGGAGGTTTAGATATCTGCAATGCAAGCAAAAAGAAACACAAATTTAAACGAAACCAAAACTTATCATATACCGATGCTGGCTCTGCGCGGAATTACAATTTTCCCCAATGTGCTGTTTCATTTTGATGTTGGGCGGGCGAAATCCGTCAAAGCGCTGGAACAGTCCATGGCGGGGGGACAGCGTATTTTCCTCGTCACCCAGAAAGATGTCCGGACAGAGGATCCCGGCGCTGACGACTTGTATACCATCGGCACAGTCGCCCGGGTGCGCCAGATTCTGAAGCTGTCCGGCAACAGTCTGCGCGTGCTGGTAGAAGGCGAGAACCGTGCCAGGCTGGATGAACTTGTGTGCACCGAGCCGTATCTTGCGGCGCATGTCACCGAATACAGCGCCAAGCGAGTCCGCCCTGTTACCAAGCGCGATCAGGCTCTGCTGCGCAGCGTGCGTGAATTGTTTGTTCAATACAGTGAGCTCGCCCCGAAGATGTCGGGGGACATTCTTCTGAATGTGATGGAAAATGACGACATGGCCTTTTTGTCGGATTATATTGCCCAAAACATTCAGCTGCGCGGAGAAGACAAGCAGCTTTTGCTGGAACAGGCCGATGCGCGCCGCCGCATGACGCTGCTCAGCCGGATCCTGATGCAGGAAATTGATGTGCTGACTCTGGAAGCCGATCTGCAAAACAGGGTAAAAGAGCAGATTGACAAAAACCAGCGCGACTATTTCCTTCGCGAACAGCTCAAGGCCATCAACGAGGAGCTGGGAGAAGGGGAGGACGCCTCCGGAGAAGCGCAGAGTTATCTCGACAAAATTGAGGCGGCAGAGCTTCCGCAGGAGGTTCGCGAAAAGCTGACCAAGGAAGCGGGGCGGCTGGCCAAAATGCAGCCTTCCTCTCCGGAAAGCGGCGTTATCCGCAGCTATCTCGATACATGCCTTGAAATCCCCTGGTGCACGGTGACCCGTGAAAACTCCAGCATTCAAAAAGCGCGGGAAATTCTCGCCGCGGATCATTACGGCCTGGAAAAAGTCAAGGAGCGCATCCTTGAGCTGTTTGCCGTCAAGGCCATGACGGGCGAAGTCAAAGGGCAGATTATTTGCCTGGTCGGCCCTCCGGGCGTAGGCAAAACGTCTGTGGCGCGCTCGATTGCCCGCTGCATGGGGCGGAAGTATGCAAGGCTTTCCCTCGGCGGCGTCCGTGACGAAGCCGACATTCGAGGGCACAGAAAAACCTATATCGGCGCCATGCCCGGCCGCATCATCAACGCACTGATCCAGGCCGGCAGCCGCAACTGCCTGATTCTCATTGACGAAATTGACAAACTGGGCAGCGACTATAAAGGCGATCCCAGCTCGGCGCTTTTGGAAGTGTTTGACACAGAGCAGAACACTGCTTTCCGCGATCACTTTGTCGAGCTGCCTTTTGACCTGTCCGATGTGCTGTTTGTTACAACCGCCAACACGCTGGACACCATCCCCGCACCTTTGCTTGACCGTATGGAAGTCATCGAACTGACCTCTTACACCGACGAGGAAAAGCTGCAGATTGCCAAAAAACATCTCATGCCCAAACAGCTGAAAAAACACGGCCTCAAAGGTACGCAGCTGCGCATCAGCGATTCCGCATACCGCAGGATCATTTCAGAGTATACCCGGGAATCCGGCGTGCGCACCCTGGAGCGCGAGCTTGCCAAGCTGTGCCGCAAGGCCGATCATAAGATTATCGAAACCGGCTGCAAGCAGGTGCGCATTACGGAAGACAATCTGGCCGGCTTTTTGGGCGTGCCCCGCTATAAAAACGAGAAAATGTCGCCGCAGCCCGAATGCGGTCTGGTCAACGGTCTGGCATGGACGCGAGTCGGCGGAGAGCTTCTCGAGGTAGAAGCAATGGCTGTCCCTGGCAGCGGAAAAATTGAGCTGACCGGCAACCTCGGCGACGTTATGCGGGAATCGGCCCGCGCCGCGCTGACATATATCCGCAGCCGCGCCCGCGAGCTGGGCATTGCCGAGGACTTTTACCAGAAGCAGGACATTCACATTCATTTCCCCGAGGGCGCAGTTCCCAAAGACGGCCCTTCAGCAGGCATTACGACGGCCACTGCCGTGATTTCCGCTCTGACCGGGCGCCCGGTATCCCGGTACTTTGCCATGACCGGTGAAATCACCTTGCGCGGACGCGTGCTGCCGATTGGCGGCCTGAAAGAGAAAACCATGGCGGCTTTCCGCGCAGGCGTTACAACGGTTCTTATTCCAGAAGACAACCGCCCCGATTTGTCGGAAATTGATCCGACCGTGCGAAACGGCCTGAACTTTATCTGTGTTTCCCATATGGATCAGGTGATTGATGTTATCTTTGGGTCAGAGCTTCACAACCCCGGCAATAAGGATGCCGCCGCGCAAATGCTTTCGCCCGCTTTGCCGATGCCCAAACAGGAGCCCCCTATACCCGCACGCACCTACAGGTAACAGCCATGATTTTAAAAAATGCGGAGTTTGTGCGCTCAGCTGCCGACGCTTCGGGCTTTCCCCGGGACGGACGGCCCCGCATCGTCTTTGCCGGACGCTCCAATGTCGGCAAGTCATCCACCATTAACTCACTTGTCGGTCGTAAAGGTTTTGCCCGGGTCAGTGCATCCCCGGGCAAAACCGTGTTTGTCAACCTTTTCCTTGCCGAACAGCGTATCTGGCTTGTCGATTTGCCGGGCTACGGCTATTCCAAAACCTCAGCCCAGGAACGGCAGCGTTATTCTGCTCTGATTGAGCAATATCTTGACGATGACATGGAAAACATCCACCGGTTTATGCTGATTGTCGACATCCGCCACGCCCCGACCGCCGATGACCGGCTCATGGCCGACTGGGCCAGAGCCTATCATCTGCCGCTCGTCGTGATTGCCAATAAGGCGGACAAGCTCAAACCCTCACAGCTCCGGGAAAGCCTTGCCGCCGTGCGCGCGGGCCTTGCCGTAGATGAAACCGTTCCCGTTTTCGCATTTTCCGCCGAAAAACACACCGGAAGAGATGATGTGATTCGCGAAATCTTTTCCGGCCTGAGGGAGTAAAAACAGTATGAAGCAGGAGCTTTTCAGCAATCATTTTGCCGTCGGAAACAATGGCTGCCTTGTTTTTGACGGCTTGGATCTTGTACAGGCAGCAAAAACTTTCAAAACGCCGGCATACTTTATCAGCGAAGCGGTCGTTCGGGAGAATTGCCGTGCCTACATGCGGGCCATGCGCCAGCAGTTCGGCGAGCGCTTCAAGGTCGCCTACGCCAGCAAGGCGCTGTGCTCCAGTTTTATTTACCCCATACTGCAAAGCGAAGGGCTCAATGCCGATGTGGTGTCTGGCGGAGAGCTTTACACGGCGCTGCACGCCGGATTTCCCGCGCAAAAACTGCATTTTCATGGCAACAATAAAACCGATGACGAATTGCTGCAGGCAGTGCAGTGCGGCATCGGTTCGGTTGTGATTGACTGCCTGGATGAAATCGAAAGGCTCGACGCTGTTTGCCGGCATTTGGAAAAGAAAATTCCCGTTTTGCTGCGGGTCAAGCCCGGTGTTGACGCCCATACGCACGAGTTTATCAGCACCGGACACAATGACTGCAAGTTCGGGTTTGGCATTGAGGACGGCCAGGTTTTTGAAGCGGCCGAAATGCTGTCCCGCTGCAAGTTTCTTGACTTCTGCGGCCTTCACTGCCATATAGGCTCTCAGGTTTTTCTGAAAGAGCCCTTTGGTATCGCAGCCGGCGTCATGGTTGCGCTGTTTGCCCGCCTGAACAAAGAGTACGGCTTCTCTTTGCGCGAACTCATTTTGGGCGGTGGATTCGGCGTGCGGTATATGCCCGAAGATACCCCTGTACCCATTCCGGAAATGGTGAGTTATTTGGGGCAGTGCCTTCGCGAAAGCTGCTCGCAGCATGGCATTGATGTGCCAGAAATTGTTATCGAACCGGGGCGTTCCATTATCTGCACCGCCGGTGTTATTCTGTATACCGTGGGTTCGGTCAAAAAAATCCCCCATGCCCGAACCTATGTTTCGGTCGACGGCGGCATGCCCGACAACCCGCGTTATGCCCTGTATCAGGCGCAGTATGACGCCTGCATCGCCGATCGCGCTGCGCAGGAAAAAAGCGAAATTGTCACCATTGCCGGAAAATGCTGCGAAAGCGGCGATCTCATCTCCCGGGACATCCCGCTTCAGCCGGCCCGGCGCGGCGACACCCTGTGTGTTTTTTCCACCGGCGCCTATACATATTCCATGGCTTCCAATTATAACCGCCTGCCGCGCCCGCCCGTCGTTGTGATTCAAAACGGCTGCGGCCGGGTCGTGGTACGCAGGGAAACCTACGAAGATCTGGTGCGCAATGACGTCATATAAACCGGCGCGCTGAGACGCCGGAAGGGAGGAACCCGCTATTCTGTTTACAACTTCACTCCGCGATCTTCTGATCGTGATCCCAGCCGCACTGCTTGCCATTACATTTCATGAAATGGCGCATGGCTGGGCTGCCTGGGCGCTTGGCGACCCCACTGCCAAAAATGCCGGCCGCCTGACCCTTAACCCGCTGGATCACATAGATCCCATCGGTTTTTTATGTATTCTGGTCGCCGGAATCGGCTGGGCCAAGCCGGTCCCCATCAACCCGTTTCATTTTAAACACCGCAAGCGCGACATTGCCTTGACCGCCCTTGCCGGACCGGCCGCCAACATTCTGCTGTGCTTTCTCTGCTTTCTTGTCGCTTTTGGGATATTGTATTTTCCCGCGGGGGAAATCCTTCGCGCGCTGGCACAGTTTTTAATTATCACGGCCTCCATCAGCGCAGGACTTGCCGTATTCAACCTGATTCCCATTCCTCCGCTGGACGGCTCAAAAATTCTCTACTCGCTTTTGCCCAACCGCCTTCTTGCCAAGATTATCCCCTACGAAGGACCCATGCGCTTTGTACTGCTCGTCGCGGTTTTTCTGGGCGCGCTGGACGGGGTGATCGGCGCAGGGCAGAGCTTTGTCATCAACACTGCCATGTCCCTGTGTTTCCGGCTTTTTACCCTTATCAGCGGGGTGTTGTAAATTGCAGCCGGTAACCTTTCATCTCCCCGTGTTTGACGGGCCCCTGGATCTGCTTTTGCACCTGATTTCCAAAAACAAAGTCAGCATCTATGACATTCCCGTTTCGGATATTTTGGAGCAATATCTTGAGTATCTTGCCCGCATGCGGGAGTTCGACATGGACATTGCCGCGGATTTTATCTCGATGGCCGCGCAGCTGATGGTTATCAAGTCCCGGATGCTTTTGCCCGTGTACGAGGAAGAAGGGCAGGAAGATCCCCGCGCCGAACTGGTTGAGGCGCTGTTGGAATATCAGCGCTTTAAGCAAATCGGAGGGTACCTTGGCACCCGTGCAGAGCTTGGCCGCGACTTGTTTGTCAAGCAGCCGGAAACGCTGGAAAAACAGCCGCAGGAGTATCATTACACTGCAGATGCGCTGACCCGGGCCATATGCAGCATTCTGGAGCGTTCCGAGCGGCGCATGCCGCCGCCTGTTTCTGCTTTTTCCGGCATTGTCGGCAAAGAACCTGTGCCGGTGGGGCAGAAAATTGAAATGCTCGTGCACTTGTTTACCCGCCAGCGCACAATTTCTCTGAAGCAGGTTGTGCTGGAATGCCGCAGCCGCTCTGAAGTGGTCGCGTTGTTTCTGGCGGTTCTGGAGCTTTCCAAAGTCCACAAAATTTATATTGAGGACGGGGATGCAGATTGCAGCCTGTCCCTCGCGGAGGAATCCCAATGGAACAGTTAACCGAGCTTTGCTGCGCCTTGGAAGCCGTCCTTTTTGCCGCGGGCGAACCCGTGCCGGACAGCCGGCTGTGCGCCGTTCTCGGTGTCGACAAACAGGCCCTGGCTGAAGCGGCCAGCATGCTTTCGGACGAATATGATTTTTCCCGCAGAGGCATCCGCCTTTTGACCCTGGAAAACGCATACCAGCTCTGTTCCCGCGCAGACTATGCTCAACAGGTCCGTGCCGTACTCGAAACCCGCCGCGCACCGGCGCTTTCGTCTTCTGCGCTGGAGGTTTTGGCCATTATCGCTTACAAACAGCCGGTCACCAAAACCTATATCGAGCAGGTGCGCGGTGTCGACAGCAGCGGCACCGTAAACACCCTGCAGGAAAAGGGCCTCATTGAGGACTGCGGACGGCTGGATGTCCCCGGGCGACCTATTTTATACCGTACAACAGACGCGTTTCTGCGCTCTTTTGGTTTGTCTTCCATCTCGCAGCTTCCCGATCTTTCCGAGCCTTTGGGGCAGGAAATGGAGCAAATGTCCTTAGAGAATACGGCGGAGGGATAGCCTTGAAGTGGATTGTTCTGGCGCCCCTTTCCGTTTTGGGCGCGCTTGCAGCTCTCCTGGTGCTTGCCATGCTGCTGCGAATCGGCGTTCGCGTGCACATTCGGCAGGAAACGATGGATGTCTGGCTTCGCATTGCCTGCGCCCGTATACACATATACCCGCGCGCAAAAAAGCCGGAGCGCAAGCCTCAGAAAAGCGCACGCCGTCCAAAATCTTTTCATAAGGAAGTTCGTGTCCGCGCGAAAAAGCCCGGCCCTTCAAAGGCCCGGCCCGCCCCCAGTGTCTGCACGGCGGACGCGAAACCCGACCCTGATTTCTCCATTGAAACGCTGTGTGCCTATGTCCGTCTGGGCATGGAGGCGGCAGGCCGGCTGCTTTCCGGCCTGCGCATTGATCTTCTGCATGTGCGCGCCGACATTGCCGCGTCCGATGCGGCAAAAACCGCTTTGGCTTACGGCAGCGCCTGTGCGGCCGTTTCCTGCGTACACCCCCTCATGGAACGGGCATTGCGTATCCGCAGGCAGAATATTTCCATCAATGCCTGTTTTGAAAAAAGCAGTACGGAACTTGAAGTCGATCTGATAGTTACTGCGCTTTTGGGCCGTCTGCTCTTCATCGGCCTGCGCATCCTACACAAATACAGCAAACTGAAAAAGGCGGTGCAGAAAAATGAGCAACCTCAGTGATTTTATGGGGCAGAGTATGGAAAAAATCAGGGAAATGATCGATGTCAACACCATTGTCGGCAACCCCATTACCACCCCCGACGGAACGACGCTGATCCCTGTTTCCAAGGTTACCTTCGGCTTCGCTTCCGGCGGAAGTGACGTCGCATCTCAGAGCCAGGCAGCTTCTTCTCCGGTGCACTACGGAGCCGGAAGCGGCGCCGGTGTTTCCGTGCAGCCGGTTGCTTTTGTCGTCATCAGCGCGGGCAACGTCCGTATGCTGTACCTCGAACCTCCCGTCAACGGAACGCTGGACAAAGTGATTGACCTGGTCCCCGGCATCGTGGATAAAATCCGCGATGCAATGAAAAAGAACGAGCCCGACGACCCGAAAGTCGTATATTAAAGCTCATAAACTCTCTTACCTGCCCGTATATTGCTATGGGCAGGTGAGTCTTTGTGAACAACAGACTGAAAGCATTGGTCTGTGCCGCCGTGATTCTGTGCACGGCCAGCACGCAGTGCCGCGCGATTTCCGCCGCATCCTACATTTTGTATGATCCGCTGACGCAGTCGGCGATCGCTTCCTCCAATGCAGACGAACGCCGCGGTATGGCAAGCACCACCAAAATTATGACTGCGCTCGTTGCACTGGAGCTGTATGACCCGGAACAGGCGGTTGTCATCCGCCCGGAGTGGTGCGGCGCCAAAGGATCTTCCATGTACCTCCGCGCAGGGGAAACGCTGACGGTTTCCGATTTGCTGTACGGCCTGATGCTGAGCAGCGGGAACGATGCGGCCGTTGCTTTGTCCTGCATTTACAGTGGGGAAAGCAGCGATTTTATCGACCTGATGAACCGGCGTGCCCTTGAGCTTGGTATGAACGACACCCACTTTGACAACCCAAACGGCCTGGACGGCGAAACGCACTACTCCACGGCGCATGACATGGCCCTGCTTGCCGCAGCCGCCATGGAAAACGATGCTTTTCGCGCGATTGTTTCCAGCCAAAATGTCCAGATAGGGCAGAGGTATTTGAAAAACCACAATAAACTCCTGTCTATGCTGGAAGGGGCCGAGGGTGTAAAAACCGGGTTTACCAAGCGATGCGGCCGGTGTCTTGTATCTTCTGTTTCCCGGCTGGGCCGCCGTTTGATTGCCGTTACCCTCAACGCCCCGGACGATTGGAATGATCATATTTCTCTGCACGAACAGGGCTTTAAGCGTTTTTCCGAACGGCAGATACTCTCATCCGGGGAAGTGGGCTTTGCCACTGTGGCCGCCGGCCAGCAGTGCCGCAAAATTGCCCTGTACATCGAAGAGGACTTTTCCTTTGCACTGGCTGAAGATGAACAGCCTTCCGTCACGCTGTGCGGCCCCAGAATTGTCTATGGTCCTGTAGACGGCGGCCAGCAATACGGAACCATCCGCGTTTCCCTGAACAACGCCCTGCTGGCCGAGCTCCCGGTGTATTTTTCCGAAGGAGCTGCCGTTACATTGAGCGAGAAAAGCCTGTGGGATCGCGTTGCAGACTGGTTTAAAAATCTTTGGGAGTTGCTGCGCCTTTGAAAGAACGATTGCAAAAACTTCTGTCTGCTGCCGGGGTTTGTTCCCGGCGCACCGCAGAGCGCTATATTGCCGCCGGCCGTGTTACAGTCAACGGCCGGCCTGCTGCTGTCGGTGACAGCGCAGATTTATGCTGCGATACCGTGCTGCTCGACGGAAAGCCCATTGACCTTCCGCAGCAGCACATCTACCTGATGCTCAACAAGCCCAGGGGCTACATCACAACGCTGTCGGACGAAAAGGGAAGGCCAATTGTCACCGATCTTTTAAACGGCGTGCACCGGCGTGTTTTTCCCATTGGCCGGCTCGATCGCAATACCGACGGCCTGCTTCTGCTGACGGACGACGGGCAGCTGGCGCAAAAGCTGACCCATCCTTCACACGAGGTGTACAAGCAGTATCTTTTAACCATTCGGGCAGGCCCGGAAGGCTTTGCCGCTGCGCCCGAAGTCCAGCTTGCCCGGCCGCTTGAGCTCGACGGACGTCCCGTGATTCCCGCAGTCTGCCGCCTTTTGTCACAAAACGGCTGCACGGCGCACCTCTCCATTCAAATCCGGGAAGGGCGCAACCGTCAGATTCGGCGGCTGTGCGAAGCCTGCGGCTATACCGTGCTCTCCCTTCGCAGGGTTGCCATTGGTGCGCTGCGCCTGGGAGAGCTGCCGCCCGGCCGATACCGGGCTTTAACCGAAAACGAAATCCGTTACCTCAAATCTCTCTGAAAGGCGGGTGGACAAGCTATGAAGCGAATCAGCGAAGCCATTTCTGAAAGCATGCCGCGCATGACACGCGGTCAGCGCCTTTTGGCAGCCTTTGTCACAGAGCATTGTGACCGGGCTGCGTTTATGAGCTCTTTTGATCTTGCTGCCGTTTCCGGCGTCAGCCAATCGACCGTTATCCGCTTTGCCTCTGCGCTTGGATATGAAAGCTATACAGCTTTACAGCAGGCTTTACAGCTTGAGTTAAAGTACCGCCTTTCTACTTTGGAACGCTTTGAAATGATTGAGGACGCCGAATCGGACACTGCGGTTTTGGAGGGGATTGCCGCAGCCGATTCCGTCAACATCAAAAAAAATATTTCACGCAACGGAGCAGAGGCCATTGCCGCAATGTGCACCCGGCTTTCCTTTGCCTCGAAGGTGTATGTGTACGGCCAGGGGCACTGCGCCGCAGCCGCCATATACATCAGCTCTTATCTGCGTTTTTTATTGCACAGTGTATGCTGCCTGAACCAGACCGGCGAAGAACCCTTGTTTTCCGCCAGCGATATCGACTGCGGTGACCTGCTTCTTCTCCTATCCTTTCCCGCTCATTCCGACGCGACAAAACGGCTTGCCGCTTACGCCCGCGAGCGGGGCGCCGCCGTCGCGGTCGTCAGCGAAAGCGCCGACTCCGACATCGCGCGCAGCGCCGATGCCGCTTTGGTCTGCGAATGCGGAGATTTCGGAGTCAACGGCTCCCTTGCGCCGCTGATGTCCCTGTGCACCTGCATCGTATGTCTTTTGGCACGCGGCGATGAAAAAGCACAAAAGCGCCTGCGCAATGCGGGCGATGCCATACATTTTAAGGGAGAATAATCAAATCGTATGAATGTTGCCATTATCGGCGGGGGAGCTGCCGGCATGATGGCCGCCTGCGCGGCCGCCGGGCACGGCGCCCGTGTAACCCTTATAGAACGCAATGCGTTTTTGGGTGTCAAGCTGAACATCACCGGCAAAGGCCGGTGCAATGTCACCAATAACTGCGATGTGCGCGAGCTGGTCGCTTCGGTTCTGGGCACAAACGGCCGTTTTCTGTACAGCTGCTTTTCCGGTTTTGACGCGCAGGATACCATGGCTTTTTTTGAAGAGCTTGGCGTTGCGCTGAAAACCGAACGCGGCAACCGCGTGTTTCCCGTCTCCGATCGTGCCAAGGACATCAGCGGAGCGCTCCGACACCGCATGAATCAGCTGGGTGTCCGCATTGTTCATGCCCGGGTTTTGGATTTTTGTGTTCATGAGGGGCGCATTGCCGGTGTCCGCACCAAGGACGGCCTGCTGACTGCACAGCAGTTTATTCTGGCAACCGGCGGGGTCACTTATCCCCGTACCGGATCCGACGGCGACGGGCACCGCCTTGCCCGCAGCCTGGGCCATACCGTGACAGAGCTCAGGCCTTCGCTTGTTCCTCTGGTTTCCGACAGCGACATATGCCCGCAGCTGGAAGGCCTGTCCCTTCGGAATGTCGCGCTGCGTGTCATGCGGGAAAAACGCGTGCTGTATGAGGATTTCGGCGAAATGCTTTTTACCGGGCAGGGCGTTTCAGGCCCGATGATTCTGAGCGCGTCGGCACACCTTGCACATTCCGGCCGCTATGACTGCACGCTTCACATTGATTTAAAGCCTGCACTGGATTTCCAGGCGCTTGACAAGCGTATCCTGCGCGATTTCTCGGAAGCGCAAAACCGCAACTTTTCCAACTGCCTGCAAAGGCTGCTGCCGCAAAAACTCATTCCGGTCATCATTCGCCTTTCCGGCATTGACGCGGCGCAAAAGGTCAACAGCATTACCCGTGCGCAAAGGGAGGCGCTGTGCGCGCTGATAAAGGATGTGCACATTCCCATCAACGGGCCCGGATCTCTCAGCGAGGCGGTTGTCACCGCCGGAGGCGTTGCACTGTCGGAAGTCGACCCCAAAACCCTGCGCTCCCGCCGGGTTCCCAACCTGTATTTCGCCGGTGAAATTCTCGACGCGGATGCGTATACCGGCGGATTTAACCTTCAGATTGCGTGGTCCACCGGCTTTCGGGCCGGCATTTCGGCCGCAAATTGTTCCGAGGAGGAAGCAGAGCTTTTATGAAGCACATCAACATCGCCATTGACGGACCTTCCGGCGCGGGCAAGAGCACGCTGGCCCGTCTGCTGGCACAGGAGCTCCAGTTTATTTATGTGGACACCGGCGCCATGTACCGGGCCGTCGGGCTGTATATGGCCCGGGCCGGTCTGAAAAACCACGATGTCGAAGGCATCGTGCGGCTTTTGCCTTGTGTGCGCATAGAACTCCGGTACGAAAACGGCATGCAGGAAATTTTCCTGAACGGCGAAAATGTCAGCCGCGCTATCCGGACGGAAGAAGCTTCGCGCTGGGCTTCCGACGTTTCAGCCATCCCGCAGGTGCGCGCGTTTCTGCTGGATGCGCAGCGGGATATGGCAAAAAAGGGAAATGTCATTATGGACGGCCGGGACATCGGCACGGTGGTTTTGCCCGAAGCCGATGTGAAAATTTTTCTTACGGCCAGCAGTGAGGATCGCGCGCGGCGCAGGTACGAAGAACTGCGCGAAAAAGGGGAGGACGTCGTGTACGAGGACGTGCTGCGCCATCTTCTGGATCGTGATGCGCAGGATTCGGGGAGGAAAACCGCCCCTTTGCGCGCCGCTGACGACGCCATACTCATGAATACGACCGGCAATACGCTGGAGCAGTCGCTCGGCGCCCTTCGTGCCGTCATTAAGGAGAAAACAAAACATGTGGTTTAAGGTTTGTTACTGGGTTGTATACGTTGTGCTCAAGCCTCTGTACCGCTTTCGCTTTTACGGACGCGAAAAGCTTCCGCAGGGCGGCGTTGTGGTGTGCGCCAACCACACCTCGCTCATCGACGCCGTTTTGCTGGTTTTATCGCTCGGCCCCAACTGCCGGCTCTCCGCCATGGGAAAGGCGGAACTGTTTAAAAATCCAATTCTCCGCTGGATTTTAAAAAGCCTGCACGTTTTTCCGGTCAACCGGGGAAAAAATGATATTTCTGCCATCAAAAATTCGCTCAAAGCCCTGAAAGACGGGCGCCAGCTCGTTATTTTTCCCGAAGGCACCCGTGTTCATGAAGGCGAAACGGCTGAGGCCAAAACGGGCGCAGGCATGCTGTCTTTGCGCGCCGGCGTCCCCGTCATGCCCGTGTACATTACGGCCGATAAAAAATTCTTCCACGTCAGCCGTGTAATTTACGGAACGCCATTTCTCCCTTCATGCGAAGGCCGCCCGACCTCGGAGGATTATCACCGCGTTACCAATGAGATCATGGCCGCCATCCATGCGGCAAAAGAGGCGCTGCCGGCATGAAAATTACTGTAGGAAGCAAGGCCGGCTACTGTTACGGCGTACGCCGTGCCGTTGAAATGGCCCTCAAGGAAAGCGAAACCCCGGGGGCGCTGTACACCGCAGGCCCCATTATCCACAACAAACAGGTCATTGCGCAGCTCGAGCAGCGCGGCGCGCATGCAGCAGACGACGTATCCCAGATTCCAAAAGGCGTCCGTGTTATCATCCGCGCCCACGGCCTTCCGCCGCAGGATATCGACGCCCTGCGCAAATCAGGATGCACCCTGATTGACGCAACCTGCCCGAATGTCGCGCAGATTCACCGCATCGTCGAGTGTGAAAGCGCCGCCGGCCGCAGCGTACTGGTCATCGGAAAACACGGCCACCCTGAAGTGCAGGCCATTGCCGCAAGAGCAGGGGAGGGGGCTGTCATCGCCGAAACGCCGGAAGAAGTGGAGCAGGCTGCCCTTTCTCTGGCGGAACACCCCGTCAGTGTCGTGGTTCAAACCACATTCCAACGAAAAATCTGCGATCAGTTTGTAAATAAATTAAAAAAGACTTGTCATGACCTATTGTTTTTTGATACAATATGTAAAGCTACCGATGAACGTCAGAGCGAGGCGTATCGGTACGCTTCGGAATCCGACGCGGTCGTCGTGATAGGGGATCGCCACAGCAGCAACACCCGAAGCTTGTTTGAGCTTTGCCGCAGCGTCTGCCCCAATACGGTGCAGATTGAATCGGCGGAAGAACTGCCCGTTTCACAGCTGCGGGGAGCACGGAACCTTTTTATCACTGCTGGCGCATCCACGCCGGATTCTATCATTAAGGAGGTAAGCAGCAAGATGAGTGACGAAATCAAAATGAACGAAACCGAAAGCTTCGAGGAACTTCTGGAGCAATCTCTCAAAACTTTACATACAGG
>CANUCM010000068.1 GCA_947856675.1 uncultured Clostridia bacterium
AACCTCGTGCCGCGCGCGCCGGTCGTCGTCGTCATGGGCCACGTCGACCACGGCAAGACGTCGCTGCTCGACGCCATCCGCAAGACCAACGTGGTGTCGGGCGAGGCCGGCGGCATCACCCAGCACATCGGCGCGTACCGCGTGTCGCTTGACGGCAGGGACATCACGTTTCTTGACACGCCGGGCCACGCGGCCTTTACCAGCATGCGCGCCCGCGGCGCGCAGGTGACCGACGTCGCCATTCTGGTCGTCGCGGCGGACGACGGCATCATGCCGCAGACCGTCGAGGCCATCAACCACGCCAAGGCGGCGGGCGTGCCGCTGGTCGTGGCCGTCAACAAAATCGACAAGGACAGCGCCAACCCCGAGCGCATCATGCAGCAGCTGACCGAGTATGAGCTGGTGCCGGAGGAATGGGGCGGCAGCACCATTGTGTGCCCGGTGTCGGCCAAAACGGGCCAGGGCATCGACAACCTTCTGGAGATGGTGCTTTTGACGGCCGACATGCTCGAGCTGCGCGCCAACCCCGACCGCGCCGCCAAGGGCACGGTCATCGAGGCGCGGCTGGACCGCGGCCGCGGGCCCATTGCGACGGTGCTCGTGCAGAACGGCACGCTGCACCTGGGGGACATTGTCATCGCCGGCACGGCGGTCGGGCGCGTGCGCGCCATGCTCAGCGACCGCGGCCGCAAAATTGAACAGGCCGGGCCGTCGGTGCCGGTTGAGATCACCGGCCTTGCCGAGGTGCCGGCGGCGGGCGATCTGCTGTACGCCGTCGAAGACGAGCGCATGGCCCGCACGCTGGCCGAGCAGCGCCGCGCGCAGGAAAAGCAGGAGCGCGCCCAGAGCCAGCAGAAAGTCACGCTGGAAAACCTCTTCAGCCACATCAGCGAGGGCAACGTCAAAGACCTCAACATCATCGTCAAGGCCGACGTGCAGGGCTCGGCCGAGGCGGTCAAGGCCAGCCTCGAAAAGCTGTCGTGCGACGAGGTGCGCGTGCGCGTCATCCACTCGGCGGTGGGCGGCATCAACGAGTCCGACGTCATGCTGGCCAGCGCGTCGGGCGCCATCATTGTCGGCTTCAACGTGCGGCCCGAGGCCGGCGCGGCCGAAAGCGCCGCGCGCGCCGAGGTCGATATCCGGCTCTACCGCATTATTTACGACTGCATCGAGGAAATCGAGCAGGCCATGAAGGGCATGCTCGCGCCCAAGTACCGCGAGGTGGTGCTGGGCCAGGCCGAAGTGCGCCAGATCTTCAAGGTGTCGGGCGTGGGCACCATCGCCGGCTGCTATGTGCAGAGCGGCAAGATGGTGCGTTCGGCGCAGGTGCGCATTGTGCGCGACAGCATTGTCATTCACGAGGGCGTTTTGTCCTCGCTCAAGCGCTTCAAGGACGACGCGCGCGAGGTCCAGCAGGGCTTTGAGTGCGGCATGAGCTTTGAACGCTACAACGATCTCAAGGAAGGCGACATCATCGAGGCCTTCCAGATGGAGGAGGTCAGGCCGTAAGGCGCTGGCCTTGAAAGGAGGCTTTTTCCCATGCCGTCTGCCAACCGTACCGACCGCATCAGCGAGGAAATCATGCGCTGCCTGTCGGAGATTCTGCCCACCGTCAAGGACCCGCGGCTGCAGGGGCCGATGCTGTCCATTGTGCGCTGCGAGGCGACCAACGACCTGCGCTGGTGCAAGGTATACCTGAGCGTTTTGGGGCAGTATGACAAAAAACAGCTGGAAAAAGGGCTTAAGTCGGTTTCGGGCTTTGTGCGGCGCGAGCTGTCGCACCGCATGTCGCTGCGCTACACCCCCGAGCTGGTTTTTGTGCTCGACGACTCCATTTCCCACGGCGTCCGCATTTCGCAGATGCTGTCACAGCTCAATGTAAAGGATGAGGATGCGCATGACGATGCTGACCTTAACTGAAACGGCGCAGCGGCTGACGGCCGCGGGCAGCGTGCTGGTGCTGACACACCGCCGCCCCGACGGCGACACGCTGGGCTCGGCGGCGGCGCTGTGCCGCATGCTGCAGCGGCGGGGGGTGCGTGCGTTTGTGCACCCCAACGAGGATATAACGCCGCGGCTCGCGCCCGTGGTGCAGGGCCTTTGGGCGCCGCCGGACTTTGTGCCGCAGCGCATTGCGGCGATTGACATCGCGTCCGAGTCGCTGTTTTGCGACTCGTGCGCGGGCTTTGCCGGGCGGGTGGATCTTTGCATCGACCACCACCCGTCCAACACGGGCTACGCCCGCGAGACGCTTTTGTGCCCCCGCGCGGCCGCGACGGGCGAAATCATCTGGCAGCTGGGCGAGGTGCTGGGCGATACGCCCGACTGCGAAACGCTCAGCGCCCTGTATGTCGCCGTCGCGACCGACACCGGCTGCTTTAAGTTTTCCAACACGACGCCGCTGTCGCACCGCATTGCGGCGGCGTGCATAGAGGGCGGCGTGGATTTCCACGCGCTCAACCGTGAGTTTTTCGAGCGCAAAACGCGCGCGCGCTTTCTCATTGAGCGGCATATGTTTGACACGCTGCGCTTTTACGGCGGGGAACGCATCGCAGCGGCGCAGCTGACGCGCGACTTCTGCGATTCGGTGGGGGCGACGGGCGACGATCTGGACAACCTGTCGACCCTGCTCATGCAGATTGACGGGGTGGAGTGCGGCATTTTGCTGCAGGAGCTTGTAAAGCGCGGGCAGTATAAGGTTTCGGTGCGCACGCACAAGCCGCTGGACGCGTCGCGCATCTGCGCGGGCTTCGGCGGCGGCGGGCACCCGCGCGCGGCGGGCTGCACGGTGAGCGGCGGGGCGGAGCAGTGCCGCGACATGCTGGCGCAGGCCGCGCTGCACGCGCTGGAGGAGCCATGCTGAACGGATTTCTCGTGCTCAGCAAGCCGCGGGGCTTTACGTCGCACGACGCGGTGGCCAAGCTGCGCGGCATTTTGAAAATGCGCCGCATCGGCCACGCAGGCACCCTCGACCCCATGGCCGAGGGCGTTCTCGTCATGCTGCTGGGCACGGCGACGCGCGCGTCGGAAATGGCCAGCGGTGAGGAGAAGGAATACGAGGCGGCACTGCGGCTGGGCATTGTCACCGACACGCAGGACATTACGGGCACGGTGCAGAGCACCCGGCCCGTCACGGCCGGCCGGGACGAGGTTTTGCGCGCGGCGCTGGGCTTTGCGGGGTGCACCATGCAGGTGCCGCCCATGTACTCGGCCGTGCAGGTCAACGGCGTGCGCCTGTACGATCTGGCGCGGCAGGGCGTGGAAATTGAGCGCCGCAGCCGCGCCGTCTGCATTTCACGCATCGAGCTTCTGCCGCCGCGGCCGGGCGACGGAAAAAACGATTACCGCCTGCGCGTGTGCTGCTCCAAGGGGGCGTACATCCGCACGCTGTGCCACGATATCGGACAGGCCCTGGGCTGCGGCGCGTGCATGACCGAGCTTGTGCGCACGCGCTCGGGGAGCTTTCTGCTGTCCGACGCCGTGGGCTTTGACGACGTGGAGCGGGCCGCGGGCGAGGGAACGGTCGGGCGGCTGGTGCGCCCGACCGACGGGCTGTTTGCGCAGTACCCCGCGCTGACGGTCAACGCCGAGGGCGAGCGCCGCGCGCTCAACGGCGCGCACCTTTGCGCCCGGCATTTTCTGTGCGGCAGCGTGCCGCCGCAGGATGAGCTGTGCCGCGTGTACGCGCCCGACGGGAGCTTTCTGCTTCTGGGGCAGTCGCGCCCGCTGGAGCGCGGCGGGCTTGCGGTATTCTGCCGCAAATATTTTACCGTGAAGGAAGATCGCGCATGACAAACTGCCCGCCTCGGGCTGCGGCCCTGGGCTTTTTTGACGGCGTGCACCGCGGTCACGCCGCCATTTTGGAGGAAACGGTGCGCCTTGCGCGGCAGCTGGGGCTGACGGCGGCCGCCGTCAGCTTTTCAGAGCACCCGCGCGCGCTGACGCAGGGCCAGGCCCCGCCGCTTTTGACAACGCAGAAGGAGCGGCGCCGGCTGATAGGGCAAAGCGGTATTGAGGACGTTTTGCTTCTGCCCTTTGATCGCGCGTTGTGCACCATGGAGCCCGAGCGCTTTGTGCAGGAGATTTTGCTGCAGCGCCTGGGCTGCCGCGCGCTGGTGTGCGGCAGCAATTACCGCTTCGGGCATTGCGCGCGCGGCACGCCGGAGCTTTTGCGCGATATGGGGCGGCTTCTGGGCTTTTCTGTGCGCGTTGTGCCGCCCGTCATGTGCCTCGGGCAGCCGGTGTCGTCGACGCGCGTGCGCGCGTGTGTCGAAAACGGCGAAATGGAGCAGGCCGCGCAGCTTCTGGGCCGCAGCTTTTCGGTGTCGGGCACGGTGGTGCACGGGGTGCGCGTCGGGCGCACGCTGGGCTTTCCCACCGTCAACCTCGCGCCGGAGCCGGGGCTTGTGCTGCCGCGCCGCGGCGTGTACGCCGCGCTTGTGCGCATCGACGGCGAGCGGCTGCGCGCCGTGACCAACGTCGGGGTGCGCCCGACGTTCGGCGGCGGCAGCGTGAGCATTGAAAGCCACCTTCTCGGCTTTGACCGCGAGGTGTACGACCGCACGGCCGAGGTGGAGTTTTTGCGCTTTCTGCGCCCGGAGCGCGCCTTTGCTTCGGCGCAGCAGCTGAAAGAGCAGATTGCACGCGACGTGCAGCAGGCGCTGCGCGTGCACAGCGAGGTGAACCTATGACATTTTTTAAGGACCTGTACGCATCCGTCGTGATTTTTGTCAGCAATTTTACCGC
>CANUCM010000069.1 GCA_947856675.1 uncultured Clostridia bacterium
AAGGCCGTGGTGCCGCAGAAAAAGCAGGAGTAGAAAAAAAGTCCGCCTCACTGGGGCGGGCTTTTTTAAGGGAGCAATGCAGCGCTTCATCACGCTGCCAAACAACCAAAAAATGGCTTTTCTCTTGCGAAAAAAGCGAAAATCCGGTACAATAGAAGCAAAAAGAGACGGATTTTGGCCAAAAGACTGTGAAATGCGAGGGAATAGTATGAAAACACTGGCTCAGTTGATTCACGACGATATGAAGCTGGCTTTCGGCGTAACCGAGCCGGGCGCCATCGCCTATGCAAGCGCCAGGGCGCGCGCGCTGGCGGGGGGCGAGGCCGAGGAGGTCACGCTTGACTTAAACTCCGGCATTTATAAAAACGCGTTTACCTGCGGCATCCCCAACTCCCCCGAGCTGGGCAACGCGTACGCTGCGGCGCTGGGCGCCGTCGGCGGCGATCCGGAGCTGAAGCTCGAGGCGCTTGAGCCCATCACGCAAAAGGACAACGAGCGCGCCCGCGAGCTGGTGACGCAGGGGAAGGTGACGGTCAACCTCGACCGCATCACCCCCACCATTTACATCCGCGCGAAGGTGCGCACCGACAAGGGCGAGGGCGAGGTGACCATCGAGGGCAGCCACACCAACATCACCTGCATGCGCGTAAACGGCGAAACGGTGTTTGAAGCGCCGGCGCAGCAGGCCGCGGCCGACCCGTGCGAGCAGATTAAGCAGTATACGCTTAAGGAGCTTGTGGAGTATGCGCGCACCGTGCCGCTTGAGGAAATCGCCTTTTTGGACGAGGCCTTTGAAACCGACCTTGCGCTGTTTGAGGAGGGGCTTGCGGAGCACCGCGTGCCCATGACGAGCACGCTCATTGCGCAAAACGGCGGACAGGTGTGGTCAAAGGACGCGCGCAGCACGGCGATTGCCGTGTCGGTGGGCGCCATCGAGGCGCGCGTCGCGGGCGTGCCGCGGGCGGCCATGAGCATTACGGGCAGCGGCAGCCACGGCATTTTGTCCATGATGCCGCTGTATGCGCTGTGCCGTGTCGAGCGGCGCAGCCGTGAGGAGCTTTTGCGCGCGGTGTGCCTGTCGTGCCTTGTCACCATTTACATCAAGGAATATTCCGGCCGGCTTTCGGCGCTGTGCGGCTGCACGATGGCGGGCGGCACGGGCACGGCGTGCGGCATTGTCATGCTGCGCGGCGGCGGCGAGAAGGAGTATTTTGCCGCCATCTGCAACATGGCCGCGTCGCTGACCGGCATGATCTGCCACGGCGGCAACCCCGGCTGTGCGCTCAAGGCGCTTTTGGGCGTCGGCATGGCCTTTGACGCGGCGCTTTTAGCCATGGCGGGCACGTCGGTCGACTGCTGTCACAGCATTATGGGCTCAACGCCCGAAAAGACCATGCAGAACATGGGCTATGTGGCAAGCCCGGGCATGATTGACACCGAGGGCCACATTCTGGAAATTATGCGCAGCAGAAAATAACATATCCTGCAAAAAAACCGCCTCCTTCGGGCGGTTTTTCCATGCTGTGCGGCCGTTGCCTTTTCTGTGCAAACGGGGTATAGTGATAAATAGAAAAACAAAGGGAGGAGATTTTCCATGAATCAGCAGAGAGAACGCAGGCCCGTGCGCGGCGTGCCGCAATGGGGGACCCCGGTGTTCTGGGCGGGCACGGGCCTTTTGGCGCTGGGGGCGCTTTGGGCGGTGTTTTCGGCGGATGAGGGCATGCGCCTTTCAATGTTTTGGCAGATCTTCCCGGTGCTTGCGGGCTGCGGGCTGCTGTGCGCGGCAAAGGACAGGCCTGCGCTGTACCCGGCGGCAGGCCTGCTGTTTTTCGCGGGTCTTGCAAGCGGGCTGCCTGCAATGCTGGCTGCTCTTTTTTGGACGATGTCGGCAGCGGGCATGCGTTTAAACCGCGCGCCGCGGCGCCTGCCCGAAATGCTTGCGCTGCCGGCGTACAGCATCGCGGCGCTTGCTGCGGCAGCGGTTTCGGCGGCTGCCGCAATAACGGATGGCCAGGTGTGGCTGATTTTTGCCTCGCTGGGTCTTGCCTCACTCAGCCTGTGCCAGCGTGCGCAGCAGCTGCCGGATGGTGAGCAGCGTCCCTGTCTGCGCACGGTGCGCACACAGGCTCCGCTGTGCTGGACGGGCGCGGCGCTGTTTGCCGTGAGCCAGGCGCACACCATTTGGCAGATGCTGCGCGCCGTGCCGATTGACAGAATGCGGGTGCTGGACATTGTGTGGCTGTTTGTGCCGCTGGCAGCGGGCATTTTGCTGCTTTTGCCCGGGCAGCGCCGTGAAACATGGTTTGTGTCCTTCGGCGTGCTGATGACGCTCAGTACGCTGCGCACCATGTGGAACGCCGCAGCGTACTACGGCGTGAACATGGGCCCCAACCGCGCCGGGCAGGTTTTGATGCTGTTCGTGTATGTGTTTTTGATTTTGGGCGCGGCGGGCCGCCGCTGCAACACGCCGCCGCTTGAAAAGTACACGCGCATGCCGCTTTTCAGCTTTGTCTGCGCTGTGCTTTTGGGCATGCTGTGCGTGCAGCAAATCGTGTATGTGCTGTCCTTTGGGTTTGTGGTGTTTACCCACAATTTCAAGCGGCTGGTGCCTGAAATTTTGCCGCAGGCGGGGCTTTTGGTCTTGTGCCTGGGCACGTCGGTGCGCGCTTTGCCCGAGCGTGAACGCCGCGGCGCGGGCGTGGACCTTGACGGGCGCCGGCGCGGGCTGCTCGGCTGGTTTTTCCACGATGTGGGCGGCAGCCTCCAGCGGCTGGCGCGCATTTACGCCGGGATTTTCTTTGTGCTGGGCGCTTTGAGCGCCGCGTGCGCGGTGCTGGGTCTGCTGCTTACCGCGCTTAAGCTTTTGGGGCTGTTTTCGCCCTACAGCGACTTTACCATGCTCATTCTCTCGGGGCTTATCGGCATTCCCGCCAGCCTGCTTGCGGCGATGGGGGCGTGGCCGCTGTACGCCTTCGG
>CANUCM010000070.1 GCA_947856675.1 uncultured Clostridia bacterium
GCCGTTATCGGGGCGCAGCCGGGGGAGATTTTCTTTACCGGCAGCGGCACCGAGTCGGACAACATGGCCCTGCGCGGCATGATGCATTCGCGCCACGCCAAGGGCAGAAAACACCTCATCACCACGTCCTTTGAGCACCACGCCATTTTGCACACGGCGCAGGCGCTCGAAAAAGAGGGCTTCCGCGTCACGTACCTGCCCGTCGACCTGCACGGCACCGTCGATTTGCAGGCGCTGGAAAACGCCATCTGCGAAGACACCGTTTTGGTGTCGGTCATGGCGGCCAACAACGAAATCGGCACCATTCAGCCGCTTGAGGAAATCGGACGCATCTGCAAGAGCAAGGGCGTTTATTTTCACACCGACGCGGTGCAGGCCTTTGGCCACATGCCCCTGAACGTAAACGAAATGAACATTGACCTTCTGTCGCTGTCGGCCCACAAAATCTGCGGGCCCAAGGGCACGGGCGCCATTTATATCCGCAGCGGCATTGTGCCCGAGCCGGTCATCACGGGCGGCGGGCAGGAGAAAAACCGCCGCAGCGGCACGGAAAACGTCGCGGGCATCGCCGGTTTGGGCGAGGCGGCCCGCATCAAGCTCGAGGGCATGGAGGAGGAAAACCGCCGTCTGCGCGCGCTGCAGCGCCGCCTGATCGACGGTATCCTGGCCGCCGTGCCCGACAGCATGCTGACCGGACACCCCGAAAACCGCCTGCCCGGCAGCTGCAGCTTTACCTTTACCGCCGTCGAGGGCGAGAGCCTTGTGCTCATGCTCGATTTGAAGGGCATCTGCGCCAGCACCGGTTCGGCCTGCTCCACCGGCTCGCTCGACCCCAGCCACGTGCTCATGGCCATCGGCCTGAGCCACGAAACGGCCCACGGTTCGCTGCGGCTCAGCCTGGGTGAGTATAATACCGAGGAGGACGTCGATTATATCCTCGAGCAGCTTCCGCCCATCGTGGCGCGGCTGCGCGCCATGTCGCCCGTGTGGAAGGGCTGAGTCTAGTCGTAAGGAGAGCTTTGTATGTACTCTGAAAAGGTCATGGAACACTTTACAAACCCGCGCAACGTCGGCGAGCTGAAGGACGCCAACGCCATCGGCGAGGTGGGCAACCTCAAGTGCGGAGACATTATGAAAATCTATATGAAAATTGAAGACGACGTCATCAAGGACGTCAGCTTCAAGACCTTCGGGTGCGGCGCGGCCGTCGCCACCTCCAGCATGGCCACCGAAATGGTCAAGGGCAAAACCGTGCAGGAGGCGCTTAAGCTGACCAACGCCGCCGTCATGGAGGCGCTCGACGGGCTGCCCCCCGCCAAGGTGCACTGCTCGGTGCTGGCCGAAGAAGCCATCAAGTCGGCGCTGGCCAACTATTACAAGGGCCAGGGCGTCGACCCCACCCCGATTATCGGCTGCAGCGGCGAGTGCGAGCACTGCCACGGCAAATAAACAGCCGGGTACTGCGTCGGAAAAACCCGTTTTTTACAGCGGGTTTTTTCTTTTTTTACACGCTTTTGACCGTGTTTCGATGGAAATGCGAGGGAAAAAGGTGCATAATACAGGGTATGCACGGACTTTGCAAAACGGAGAGAGCCATGATAAGCGTCATTGATATCGGATCCAACACCATCCGCATGAAAGTGTATAAGGTGGGCGGGGACGGGCGCATAGACCCGGTGTTCCAGACAAAGGACATGACCGGGCTTGCAGGCTACGTCGGCGCGGACAACGTGCTGTCGGCGGAGGGCATCGCCCGCGCGGCCGCCGTGCTGCGCCACAACGCCGGCATCGTGAAAAGCCTGGGGCTTGACCCGCCGCACGTCTTTGCCACCGCCGCTTTGCGCAACGCCGCCAACTCAGAGCGCGCCGTGCGCGAGATTGAGGCGCTGTGCGGCATGAAAATCGACGTCATTTCGGGCAAAAAAGAGGCCGCGCTCGACTATATCGGCGCGACCTGGGAGCACGAGCGCGGCTCGGGCGTCGTCATCGACATCGGCGGCGGCAGCACCGAGCTGACCTTCTTCCGCGACGGCGCCATCGTGCGCGCCGAAAGCATGCCGGTGGGCTCGCTCGGCATGTTTACGGACAGGGTCGAGTGGCTGCTGCCCACCGCGGGCGAACAGGAGAAAATCGCCCGCAAAACGCTGCGCGAGCTGCGCGGGCTCGGGCTGGGCGGCATGAAAAGCCCCTGCGCCTGCGGCGTGGGCGGCAGCGTGCGCGCCTGCGCCCGCCTGGCCCAGTCGGTCTTCCGCCTCGAGCGGGGCTGCGTGCTGCCGGCTTCGATGGTGGGCGAGCTTGTGCAGCGCTTTGCCCAGCCGTCACGCGAGTCGCTGCGGCGCCTTCTGCGCGTGGTGCCCGAGCGCATCCACACCATCATGCCCGGCATGATCATTCTCCATACCCTGCTCGGACAGCTGGGCTGCGACGTGCTGGAGGTCAGCGCCTACGGCGTGCGCGAGGGCTATCTGCTGGCCGAAATACTTCATGTAAGGGAGGTTGACCCTCATGTGCTGTGAACAAAACGCCCGTTTTATGCAAAACCGCGAGCTTTCGTGGCTGCGCTTTAACCAGCGCGTGCTCGAGGAGGCGTGCGACCCCGCCGTACCCCTGGGCGAGAGGCTGCGCTTTGTCACCATTTTTGCAAGCAACCTCGACGAGTTTTTCATGATCCGCGTCGGCAGCCTGTACACGCTGGCCGCCATGGGCGACGAGCGCCAGGACAACAAAAGCGGCCTGACCGCCGCGCAGCAGCTCAGCGCCATTTACCGCCGCGCGCAGGAGCTCAGCGCGCTGCGCGACCGCACCTATGAGGAAATCAACCGCAGCCTGAGCGGCTGCGGCCTGTGCGAGGTACAGCCCGGCGCGCTGCCGGCGGATGAACGGCGCTCGCTGAAGGACTGGTTTTGCGAAAATGTGCTGCCGCTGCTCTCGCCCCAGGTCATCGACGCCAACCACCCCTTTCCCCACCTGCAGAACAAGGCGCTGTACGTCGTGGCCGAGCTGCGCGGCAGGGACCGCAGCATTCTGGGCATTGTGCCGGTGCCCGCCTTTGTCCAGCCCATTGTCTATGTGTCGCAGCAGCCCGGGCGCTATGTCCGCACGGAAAACCTCATCATCGAGCACATCGGCATGGTGTTCGACGGCTGGAAGCCGGGCGCGTGCAGCTGCGTCAGCGTCACGCGCAACGCCGACATCACCCCCGACGAGGAGGAGGGCCGCGACCTCGACGACGATTTCCGCGGCCGCATGAAGCGCCTTTTGAAGGACCGGCCGCGCCTGGCCGCCGTGCGCATGGAGTGCTCCGCCCCGCTCAGCCCCGCGACCGAGGAGCTTTTGTGCAAAAAGCTGTCGCTGCAAAGCGGGCAGATTTTCGTCACCTCGGCGCCCCTGCGCATGGGCTACGTATTTTCGCTGCTCGACAAGCTGCCGCCGCCGCTGCGCCAGCAGCTTTTGTACCCGCCCTTCGCCCCGCAGCGCACCCTCGTGCCCGCCAACATGATCCGCACCGTGCGCCAGCACGACGTCTTGCTCAGCTATCCCTTTGAAAGCATGGAGCCCTTTTTGCAGCTTGTGCGCGAAGCCGCCTTCGACCCCGACGTTCTGACCATCAAAATCACCATTTACCGGCTTTCGAGCCGGGCGCGGCTGGTCGAATACCTGTGCGCCGCCGCCGAAAACGGCAAGGAGGTCACCGTGCTCATCGAGCTGCGCGCCCGCTTTGACGAGCAGAACAACATAGACTGGTCCGAACGCCTCGAGGAAGCCGGATGCCGGGTGATTTACGGCTTCGACGGCTTTAAGGTACATTCCAAAATCTGCCTTATCACGCTGCGCGCCAAAGGCAAAATCATGCACCTGACGCAGATAGGCACCGGCAATTACAACGAGAAAACCGCTGCGATGTACACCGATTTGTCGCTCATCACCGCCGACGCCGGCATCGGCGCCGACGCGGCCGATTTTTTCAAAAACATGCAGACCGCCAACCTCGAGGGCAGCTACCGGCATTTGCTGGTGTCGCCGTTTCAGCTGAAAAAACGGCTGATCGGCCTCATCGAGGCCGAAGCCCAAAAGGGCGAAAAGGGCCGCATCATTATGAAAATGAACTCCATGACCGACTTTGACATCATGGAAAAGCTGTCGGAAGCCTCGTGCGCCGGCGCGCGCATCGACCTCATCATCCGCGGCATCTGCTGCCTGCTGCCCGGCGTTTCGGGAAAAACCGAAAACATCCGCGTCACTTCCATTGTCGGGCGGTTTCTCGAGCACTCGCGCATTTTCTGCTTCGGCGAGGGCCGGGACGCGCAGATTTTCATCGGCTCGGCCGACGCCATGACGCGCAACACCGAACGCCGCGTCGAAATCGCCTGCCCGGTCTTTGACACGCAGGCGCGCGGCGAAATCCTGCACATCCTCGATGTGCTTTTGCGCGACAACGTCAAGGCCCGCCGCCTGACCCCCGACGGCACCTACTCCCGCCTGGAAACCGGGACGTCCCCTTTGTGCGCGCAGGAGTACTTTATGGACGAGGCGCAGCAAAAAGCGCGGGAAATCGCCCCGCAGAAGCCCGCAGGGTTTTTGCAGCGCATCGTCAGACGAAAATAAATGCCCGGCAGGCGGCCCTCCGCCCGGCAGGCAGCCCTCTGCCCGCGGGCAGAAGCCTGCCCCGCGGGCAGATAAAAACCCCCGGCACTTTCCTGTGCCGGGGGGTTTTTTATGGGGTTTTACACGTTTTGCTTTTCCTTTTTGCCCGAGACCAGCAGTGCGGCCATGCCGCCGCCGCTCAGGACAGCCAGCGCTGCCCACAGGGCAATGGGGGTGTCGTCGCC
>CANUCM010000071.1 GCA_947856675.1 uncultured Clostridia bacterium
GTACGTTTGAGGGGCGTATGGGCAACCGTCCGGGTTCAAGTCCCGGTGACCGCACCACAAAAACCTGCAGCATTGCTGCAGGTTTTTTTATTTTTCGCCGCTGGTACTGCCCGCGTGTTTGTGATATACTTAAAAAAGGCTTGACTGTAAAGCGGCTTGACAGTGTATACTCCCGTCAAAGGAGGCGAAATACACATGACTGTAAAGCAAATTGAGTCCCTCTGCGGACTGAGCCGAGCCAACATCCGCTTTTATGAAAACGAAGGTCTTCTGCAGCCGCGGCGGCTTTCCAACGGCTACCGCGACTATTCCGGAGAAGATTTACTTACGCTGAAGAAAATTTGTCTTTTGCGGCAGCTGCACGTCCCCATCGAAAAAATCCGCGAGCTGATATCGGACCAGGCCTGCCTTCCCGACGTTCTGACCGGGTGCATCCGTGAACTGGAGCACGAGCGAGAAGGCCTGTCCGGCGCCATCAGCCTGTGCCGCGCCATTGCGGATTCCGGCGCCAGCTGGCAGACTCTTGACGCCGATCGCTATCTCTCAGGCAACGTTTCCGTACAGACGCCCTCCGCCGCGCCGCCCGCCGTACGCTTCGACGTGGCCCGCGCATGCCCCCACCCGTGGCGGCGCTTTTTTGCCCGCAGCCTTGATTTTTCCCTTTGCGAACTTGTGTGGACAGCCGTTCTCTGCCTTGTGCTGCACGTAAACCCGCTGCTCCGCAGCACGGCCGGCCAGCTGCTTGACGCATTTGTCGGCCTGCTTCTGATGCTGTTTTCCGAGCCGCTGCTGCTGCACTTTACCGGCTACACCCCGGGTAAGCTGCTGTTCGGGCTGCGTGTTACCTGCGGCGGGCGAAAGCTGAGTTATTTTGACGCGCTGTGCCGCACCGGCTGGGTCCTGGCCTCCGGCCTGGGGCTTTTCATCCCCATATACAGCCAGATCCGCCTGTACAAGTCTTACAAACGATGCAAAGCCGGGCAGGCGCTTCCCTGGGAAGAAGAATATGAATATGTACTGTCCGACACCGCTTTGTGGCGCCCCGCCGCAGCCGTTTTGTCCCTTGCCTGTCTTGCCGCGCTGTCGGTGCTGTGCATTTTTGCCGGATACCTTCCGCCCCACCGGGGCGATCTGACCCCCGCGCAGTTTACACAAAACTTTGACGCCTGTGCCCGGTATCTGGGCGCCGATTTTCCCCTGCAGCTCGAAGCCGACGGCTCCTGGAGCGAACGCTTTGACGGCGTCATCCATACCGGCGCCCTCGACTCTTACCCCGATGTGACCTTTACCCTGTCCGAAAACAGCATTACAGGCATACAGCTTCACAAAGAGCTTGTCGACTCCCCCATTATCGGCCTTGGTACAAATTATTCGCAGATTGCACTGGTTTTCGCTGCGGCTTTCGTTGGGGCCCAGCCGGATGCCGGCGTGTTTTCCTCTTCGGTTCCCGAGCTGGCAGACCGCTTTGCCGCCGACCCGCTGAGCAGCTTTTCCTTTGAGCTCGCCGGCGTAATGCTGCAGTGCGACATTCAGGCCCAGGGCTATTTCCCGCGCTCCGACCCGAAACAGACCTGGCTTTTTGCCGATGAAGACGCCTCTTCCCAGTATTTCTCCATCCTTTTTGCCATGACCAAAACGGAATAGCCCGAGAAAAAAACTTTTTTGTTCTCTTCTGCGTCTAAACAGCAGGATAGGTCATCGGGCTGCCGAAGAAGGAGGCCAGTTTTTTGAACCGCCCGAACCTTTCCGATGTTATCGGCCGCCATATCAATGAAAATGCAGACCGGCTGTATCGGCTGGCCTTTCGCTATGTCCGAAACGAAGAAGACGCCATGGACATCGTCCAGGAAGCTGCCTGCAAGCTCCTGCGGTATCAGGACAAAATCAAACAGCCGGAATACATTGACACGCTGCTTTACCGCATCACCGTCAATACCGCCCTGGACTTTCTTCGCAAGCGAAAGCACGAAACCGTCGGCCTCCCCCTCTCCGAGGAAGGACACGAAGACGATCATGGCGACCTGTATGCGCTCGATATGCTCAATATTCTCGATGAAAAAAGCCGCGCAATTATCATTCTGCGCTTTTTCGAGGATAAGCAGCTTGCCGAAATTGCAGACATTCTGCAAATGAACCTCAACACCGTAAAAACCCGACTCTATTCGGCACTGCGCACCCTGAAAAAAGAGCTTGAGCGCAAACGCTGAGGAGGTTTTTTATGAGGGAACTGAAAGATGCCATGCGCCGGATGCGCGGGCAGTACCACGCCCAACCCGTGCCGGATGAACTGTACCGCAGGCTGGAACAGGTCACTTCTTCGCCTGCCAAACAGCGGCGGCCCCTGCTGCTGTGGTTCAGACGCGCCGGAACGGGAGCCGCCGCCGCTCTGGTCGCACTGTGCGTCACCGCAAACAGCAGCGCTTCTGCTGCCGCTGCCCTGGGCGATCTGCCCGTGCTGGGCGGGCTTATCCAGACTTTTACCTTCCGCCAGTACCACAGCAGCGAAAACGGGGTGGAGCTTGAAATCAGCACTCCCCACATTTCCGGCCTCGGAGATCCCAAGGCCGAGGCGGCCATCAATGAGCAGTTTGACCTGTATGCCGACAAAATCATCGCACAGTACGAAGCCGATGTCGCTTCCATGGCCGGGCTCGAAAACGCCCGGGAAAGCATCAGCTCCGACTACCGGGTCATGATTGACAACGATCGCCAGCTGACCATTTCCATCTACACGACCATCGTCATGGCCAGCGCACAGGAATTTACAACTTTTTATAACATCGACAAGCAGACCGGTGAGCTGGTTTCCCTGCGCGCGCTCTTTGCCGAAGACGCCGACTATATCACCCCCATCAGTGAGGAGATCATCCGGCAGATGCGCCAGCGCATGGAAAGCGATCCCAATGTCTATTACTGGGTGGATGACGAGGTCGAAGCGTGGAACTTTACCGCCATTGCCGAGGATCAGGCATATTATGTCAATGAAGACGGTCAGCTCGTCATCTCCTTTGACAAATACGCCGTTGCCCCGGGATATATGGGCTCGTCGGAGTTTGTCATTCCGTCCGACGTTATTTCCGGCATCACCGCGCCAGACAGCCTGCTTTGCAGGTAAAAAACAAAAAAGCCTGCGGTCTTTTAAGACCGCAGGCTCTTTTTTTTCGTTCAGCGCGACAGCATCTGGATGAGAAACCATCCAAAGGCCATGCCGCATCCCACCATAAATACAAAAAACGCCGCAAACTTCAGTCTGTTTCTCTTTTCTGTCGGCGAATACTCATACCGCTTGTGCGGCCCGTTTTGATAATACATTGCCTTCCTCCATTTTCAATAATCGACGCCCTCATCCTCAAGGTCGTATTGCTTTCCGTATTGTTCAAACAATTTTATCAGGTTTTCTCTGCGGCGGCGGCGCTGGCGCTGCGGAAGCGTCAGCCCCCAGACGCACCATGCGAACACATACAGCGCATCGGCTGCCCAAACCAGGTTGCGTCCCGGCTGTCTGGACAAAACATCGAGCACAGCGCCAAGGCCGAATATCTCATACTTTGCCACGCCGTAGATCTCCTGTACCGGCAGCTGCACGCCATCCCCTTCCATCACGGCCTGGCCGTTTTGCACATTCTGCACCCGCCCGGCCCGGAAGTGCCCGGAGCCGTCGGTCCAAACCGCAAGCATGCCGCTGTCGACGATGACTCCGCGCCGTACCACTGCGGCGCTTCCCGCGCGCAGGGCATTTTGCTCCGGCTGCACAGCGCACACCTCAAAGTCCAGCCACGGCAGAAAAAGCCGCCCCGGAAGAATGGTCATATAGGAGCACAGCAGCAGAAGCACCGCCAGCACGGCGGCCAATATTCCCTTCCACCGCTGATTTTTTTCCACACGCATTGTTTGCGCCTCCGTTTCTGCATCACCAACAGTGTACCATATCCTGTCCCGTATGTAAACGCATGCGGTTTTTTATTCCCGCGCAAGCGCCATAACCCACTGCAGCCAGCTCGCCACCGAAGAAGCCCTGCGCTCGTAAGTGCTGAAAGCGCTGACCCTGCGCGGAGCCGCGTCCTTCAGTACGCTCACAATCTGCGAAGACTCCGGAGCCTTTCCGGTTTCGAGCCACAGTGTGAGCAGCCGGTGAAACGGAGCATGCTCCAACACAGCCCCGGCCAGTGCCAGCTGCCTTTGCCGCAGCCCGAGCCGCATCAGGCGCTCTCCCCGCTCGCTCAGCGCAAACACCATGCCGCGGGGCGTATGCTTCTTTTTCACAAGCCCCAGATAGCGGCCGGCATCGGTATAATATCCCGTCTGCCGCGGTGAAAACAGGTACTGTGCCGTAATTTCCTCGTGCAGCATCGGCTCGTCCGCCAAAAGCTCCAGCAGGTTGACAAGGCGCTCCAGGCTGTTTGCCTGCGGGAACGGCACGTCCGGCGGCTCCGCGCACACCTGCGTATCGCGCAGGAGCAAGGCAATATCTCCGGCGCAGATACCCGTATCCAGCCTGTATGCCCTGCTCTGCAAAAGCTCAATGGAATCATAGCGCATGGGATCGGCAAAACGGTATTCATACAGGTAAAAAACGCCGCCGGTAAAAATAAAAAATACCGGCCGCACGTTTTTTTCAATCCGATCCCGCCAGGTACGATACGGGTAATACAGCTGCCGAACCAAAAAATCCCGCGAACGGCTGCACTTTGCCTCAATGAGCGCGAGGCAGTGCGCACCTTCATACGCCGCGTCAATTTCAATCTGTGCGCCGCGCACGGAAAGCGGCCGGCTTTTTCCCGCGCTTCCGATGTAAAAGTCAAAATCGCCCGAACCCATGCGCCCTCCGGCCGTGGGCGTCAGCTCGCGCTCGCCCAGAAAGTCGCACAGCACGCCGCAGGCCGCAGCGCAGTTGAGCGCCATGGTTTCACTCGTCAGGTAATGTCTGGACAGGCTCTGCAGGCGCGCCGGAACGCGCACCACGGTATCGGGCCCGGACAGCTCTTCAAACTCGTGATACGCTGCAAACGGAGAAATCACATAATCGCCCCGGGATATGGGCAGAACCGACAGCCCGTTTTCGGCAAACGGCGCGGGCAGGTTGACGACATGGTCAAACTTTGTCATAAGGCGCGGTTCACGGTATTGCTTAATCTGCTCGGCCGATATGACAAACTGCCCGCTGCGGCGCACCTCATCGGCAATGCCGTAACGTTCAAACAGCTGCCGCCAGGCTTTATCGTTCTGTTTCATAGTTGGACACCAGCACTTCTTCCACATAGCCGCGCCCGTCCGCGTCAGAATTGACCGCGCGGCGCGCTCTCACCGTCCGCACCCGAAAGCCTGCGTACAGTTCCCGGATAAACGGCGTGGACGAATTGGACAGCAGAAACCGCACGCCCCTGCGATCCAGATCCTCGCAGCACCGGTACAGGCGCTGCTGTTCCTCCCGGCCAAAGCCGCCGCTCTGATAGCCGGTAAATCCGGCCGTGGGCGACACGGGATCATACGGCGGATCCAAATACACAAAGCCGCCCCGGGGCACATCGGCCAGCGTTTGTGCAAAGTCTTCGCAGCGCAGCTCCAGGGCGCTGCGTTTCAGGTAGCTGTGCACTGCCCGCAGCGTGCGCTCATCGACAATCCCCGGGTTTTTATAGCTGCCGAACGGAGTGTTGAACTGTCCCGAGGCATTGACCCGGTACAGCCCGTTATAGCAGGTCTTGTTGAGAAACAACAGCCGAGACGCCCGCTGCACAGGCGTCAGCGCAGCAAAAGCCGCCGGCTGCCTGTCCAGATTACGCAGGTGATAAAAGTATTCCGATGTATTGACATGCCCGCGCAAATCCTCAATCAGCGCATCCACGTCATCGCGGATCACGCGGTAAAGGCCCATCAGCTCGCCGTTTAAATCGTTGACGATTCCCCGGCGCGGCTGGCGTGCAAACAGCACCGCCCCGCCGCCGACAAAAGGCTCGCAGTAAAACCGGATGCGCGCGGGCAGCCGAGGCGCGATTTCCGGCAGAAGCTGACGCTTTCCCCCCGCCCATTTTACTACCGGCGCGGCTGCGGGGCTTCGGTAAAACGACACGTGCGCACTTCCTCCTTTTGGTTGATACCTTTTCAGTGTATCACACTCCGGCCCTCTTTAAAAGAAGAAAGTTGCCTACAGCGGCCTGGAAAGCATGTTTCCAAAGCTCTCATAGCGCACAAGAAAGGACGGAATGCCCAAATTTCGCGGCCCGAGCGTTTCGGCCGGATAGTAAAACACCATGCCGTCATCCGCCAGATAATATCCATACAGCCGGCGGCACACGCTGCGCGCGTCGGAAAAAAACGCCCCCTCCTGCCGGCTCTCCCACTGGGCGATTTGCTGCACAATGCTGTCAGCCGCCAGCTTTCTCCACGCGCTGCGGCGGAAAAAAGCCGACGCCGGCACCGCGCGCCCCGAGCCAAGCTCCCAGGTACAGCTTTCCCTGCGCAGAAAGCTGCCGGCACAGCCGAGCTCTTCCCAGCTGTCGCAGAATATGGACAAAAGTCCGCCGCGGTTGTACATCACGCAAAAAGAGCTTCCGGCGCGCAAGGGCTGTGTCAGACCTCCGAATGCCCGGGTTTGACGCTCAGCCTGCCCAAGCGGCTTTCTCAGGCACGCGCGCAGCCTGTCTTCGGCCCGCTTTTTATAAAATGCGCTCAGCACAGGCGCACAGGCACAGCCTGACACGGACGGATATTCAATTTGGATCTCCAGTGCGCCCCCCGTCCCCGCAGTTTTGGACAGCGTATGCGCCTCGATCTGTACACAAGGGCTGCCGTTTTCGCTCATACCGACTCACCTCACCCTTATTTTATTCGCCTTTTTCCCGTTTCGTGCACAAATCCTGCAGGTTGCCGCGAAGCGCCGTCTTGTGGTATAATCTTGGAAACAGGGGGTGTGTTTTTATGGTCCGCTACGGATATATCCGTGAGCAAAAAGATATTCGCTATCTCATCTTGTTCTGCATGTCATTTGTCCCCTTTGCCATCAGCGAAGCCGATTTGCTCGAAATTGTCTTTATCGATGACGGCTTTGGGTATTTTGAGTTTTCCGAGGCCTTTCACGCCCTGATCGATCAGGGCCTGATTTCCTGTGTGGACACCGGCACGGAAAAACAGTACATCCTCACCGCAAAAGCACAGCGGGTGCTGGAGGCTTCGCAAAACGAACTGCGCGCCAGCGTCCGCGACAAGGCGCAGGCCGCCGCCATCCGTGTGGTGCGCAAAATCGAGCGCGACGCCACCATTAAAACTTCCCATGTGGAAAACGAAGACGGAACCTTTAACGTCACACTGCAGATTACCGGCAAAAAAGGGCTTTTGGCCGGCGTCAACATGATGGTGTTTACACCCCGGCAGTGCTCGCTTCTGGAAGACAACTTCCGCAAAAACGCCGAGCAGATTTATCAGAAAATGATTGAGATTCTTCTGACCGACGGCGAAGACTCTCCTTTTAAAAAGGAAAACAAGGCATGAGCCGGCATCTTTCCCCGCGCGGCCGCCGTGCTCTGCACGGCAAAATTGCTGCCGCCGTGCTGGCCGGCGGCGTGCTGCTTGCTGCGCTGGCACTCACTCTTTGGCCTGAAACGGACGCTGTTGCAAGACCCCGCACAGCCGCCCTTTCCGTGTCCCGCAGCCTTTCTGTGCAGCAAACGCCCGCAGACGACTTTGTTCCCACCGGCAACATGAACCCGCTCACCGGGTTGTGCGACGGCATCTCCGACGCGGCTCTTTCGCGGCGGCCCGTGGCCGTTATGATCAGCAACAGCTACGACAGCCTCCCGCAATGGGGCATCTCCCAGGCCGACATTCTCATTGAAATGCTTGCCGAAGGCCGTATTACGCGTCTTCTTGCCCTGTTTCAGGATCCTTCCGGCATTGAGGCCCTTGCTTCCGTGCGCTCCGCGCGCCCGTATTTTATTGACATGGCACAGAGCTACGGCGCCGTGTACCTGCACTTCGGAGGCAGCGTCCCCGCGTATGAAGCCATCGCTTCGCGCAGCAGCCTCATCTCCATTGACGGCATCCGCGGCAGCTGGGAAGGCACCCTCTTTCTCCGCGACCCCGAACGCCGGAAAACGCTCGGCCTTGAACACTCCGTCTATACCGACGGGGAAAAGATTGAAGCCGCCCTGGCCTCGCTTGACGAGGATCTTTCGCTGTCCGGTTCGCCCTCCGCTTTCCGTTTCGGCAGCGAACACTCCGCGCAAAACGGCTCCCCCGCCCAGCGCGTGGAGCTGGTTTACAGCGACCACAACCGCCCCTGGTTTGAATACGACCCGTCCAGCGGCGCCTACCTTCGCTTCCAGTACGGCGAGGCCCACCGGGACGCCTGGCTCGACCGGCAGATCGCCGCAAAAAACCTTCTGGTTCTTCGCATGGAAACCCGCGACGTGCCCGACAGCAGCCTGCACCTTGTGGAAGTGACCACGGTGGGACAGGGTTCTGGATATTATTTCTGCGACGGCAGCATGACGGAAATCACCTGGTCCAAAGACGCTTTTGACGCACCCATTTCCTTTTTTCTCCCCGACGGTCAGCCCCTGACCGCCGCCCGCGGCCAGAGCTTTCTGTGCGTTGTTCCGGAAACAGCCGATGTCATCATTTCATAAAATCATAAAAAACGGAGAGGCCGCACAGCCTCTCCGTTTTTGCCTTTTATTTTCAGGAAATCAGGCCGTCTCCGTCGGTTTTCACCGTCACTTCGCCCGATTTCAGCAGCTCATACAACTGCTGCACCGCTTCCAGCGTCTGCTTGCTCAGGCCCTCGCTCTCCTCGTCCTCGCCGGACGTATCCTCCGGGACAGGAATGCCCACCCCGTCGTTTGACGCGTCATACCGCAGCGTCTGCCCGCCGGGGAACTCATCTTCCACAATGGTGGCGATGGCTTTCTCCACCGCGCCGGAAATGTCCTTGGAGGCCGAGGTGATGACCACCGAATCCGCATCCTGATAGACGCCGAGGGAACTCTGGTCCACATCCACGCCGATGCACCACAGCTGCTCACCTGCCGCGGTACGCGCCCGCGCCTCGGTAATTACGCCGGTTCCCGTCTGCCCCGCTGCCGAAAAAATGCACCGGACGCCGCGATCGTACATTTCGGCTGCCAGCTGCTGACCGCGGGCACTGTCGGAAAAAGTCCCCGCGTAAACAAAGTTTTCTTCGCTCAGCTCAATCGCGGTGCCGTAATTCTCGTTGGCGTAGGCAACACCCTGCTGAAATCCCCAGCTGCTTCTCTGCGCCGCGGGAAGCTCCATGCCGAAAATCCCGCCGAAAGCGCCTTCTTTCAGCTCAAGTGCCGCGGCGAAGCCGGCCAGGAACGCCGCCTGCTCGTCGGCAAACGTCAGGCTGACCGTGTTTTGCCCCACAACCGCAGGCGTGAAATCCACCGCAATAAAGCGGCAGTCTGTATACTTTTCCTGCGCCTGCTCCAGCGCCTCGGTAAACAGAATGCCCGGGAGCACAAACACCCGGTACCCTTCCCCGTACAGCGCTTCGATCCGGGCAAGGTAGCTCTGCGAGCTGCTGTCCTCGGGCTGAACGCTCTTGGGTGTAAAACCATATTCTTCACTTGCCGCCAGGATGCCTTCCCAGGCGCCCTGGTTATAGGTCTTATCCCGTATGGTGCCGCCGTCCGTTACCAGCGCGACCTGAAGCTTTTTCCCCTGTGAACACGAACAAACCAAAGAAAAAGCACAGGCCACAGCCACAATCAGAAGCGCGGCCCGCTTGATTTTCTGCATAAAATCCCTCCGAAATATTGGGTCATTGCCCGGGTTCCGCACAGCCGGAACCCGCGCCCGCCTCATGCAGGAATGAAATCCGTACGTATTATCATATAATAAAGCAGCCAAAATAGCAAGCCGTAAATCCCCGGCCTGTGCCTGACCCGCTGCCCGCCCGCAGGTCAGACATGCCGTTTTTCAGGCAAAAAGCCCGTTTTCCGCCCCCTCTGTTTGACAATCGGGGCGAAACAGTGTACACTGGAACAAAAAATGTCCTGTCCGGACTGAGGGAGGATTTGTCTTGGTTAGCGCTGCAACCATTGTGGCCATGGGCTTTACCCTGATCGTGTGTCTTTTTCTGCCCGTCGCCCTGCCCGCTTTTCTGTGCGTTTCGAAAAAAATTCACTGGAAGCCCGTTCTGACCGGCCTTTCGGTATTCAGCGCCACGCAGGTTTTGTTCCGCATGCCGCTTTTGAGCCTTTTCGGCTCAACTTCCCTGTATGAGCGTCTTGCCCAAAGCCCCTGGCTGCTTGGCATTCTTCTGGTGCTCTCTTCCGCCCTTTTGGAAAACTGGGGCCGTTATGCCGGCATGCGCTTGTTTGCCCGAGACTGCATTTCCTACCGTGACGGTCTGGCCTACGGCCTGGGCCACGGCGGTGTCGAAGCCCTTGTGCTGATGGGCATGACCAGCCTGAACAACCTGTATATTGCCCTTGCCGTCAACAATGGGAAGTTCGCAGAAATGACCGCCGCCGCCGATCCCGAACAGGCGCAGGCCGTGCTGGACGTTCTGACCGAAACCCCTTCCGTCGAGTTTTTCATGGCCGGCGCCGAGCGTTTGATGGTCGTGATTATTCAAATCGCCCTGTCCCTTCTGGTGTTTGTCGCTCTGCAGTCGGGCCGCCGCCGCTGGGTCTGGTACGCCGTCTGCGCGCAGTGCGTTGTCAACTATCCCATTTATCTGATGCAAAACGGAAGCATGTGGGTTGCCGAAGGGTATATCGCACTGTGCACCGTGCTCTCCATTGTGTTTATTTTTACCTCCCGCAAACGGTTTTTCACCCCCAAAAACGAGGATGCCCCCGCCAAATAATTTTTTCCGTCTCCGCGCCGCCGTGCCATGCACGGCGGCTTTTTTGCGCCCCCAAAAATCCCGACAAAATATTTTCTTTTCCCCCGTAAACTCACAGAAAACGGTTGCAAGCACTGTGATAATTTGATAAAATACGTCTGTGTGCAGTATTATGCGCACTTGCACGCAAGACCGAAAAACACTCTTGGGAGGAACAAAACACATGAAAAAGAGAGTACTGGCTCTGCTTTTGGCCGGCCTGATGATTTTTGCACTGGCCGCCTGTTCGGATCAGGAAGAAAATCCCGGCTCGCAAGCGAACAACGGCGAGGAAGAGCAGCAGGAAGAATCCCCGTCGAACGGCGAAACCGCCGGCATCGCCAAAGAGGATCTCAAAGTCGGTTTCGTTCATATTTCCGACCCCAGCGACAAGGGCTATACCTATAACCACGATCTCGGCACGCAGGAAATGATGGAAAATCTCGGCCTGAGCGAAGATCAGGTTATCAATAAATTCAACATCGGCGAGGACGAGAGCTGCGAAACCGCGCTGCGCGAGCTCGTCGAAGCCGGCTGCCAGCTGATTTTTGCCACCAGCTTCGGCTTTGAAGATTATGTTCTCACCGTTGCAGCCGAGTATCCCGACGTCCAGTTCTGCCACGCCACCGGCGTGCAGGCGGCCTCGTCCGGCCTTGACAACGTGCACAACTATTTTGCCTCTGTGTTTGAGGCCCGTTATCTTGCCGGTATCGCCGCCGGTCTGAAAACCGAAAACAACCACCTCGGCTACGTCGGCGCGCATCCGTTTGCTGAAGTTATCTCCGGCTTTACCGCCTTTTATCTCGGCGCCAAGAGCGTCAACCCCGATGT
>CANUCM010000072.1 GCA_947856675.1 uncultured Clostridia bacterium
ACTGCACTGTCTGCCTAATCCGAGGACACGCTTCAAGATACCCCTATTAGGAGTAGCGGTAAAGCGTGTCTTTCTTTTTGGGTTTCGGCGGCCCTTGGCCGCCTCCACCCCCCGGTATTTCAAATGCTCGGCGGAAATGTATTCCGCCTGCGCCGAGGGTTTGCCTGCGGCAAAACGCTCGTACGGCGCAAAGGCGCCGCCGGCCAGAAGGCCGGTTTTCCCGTTCTCCTGCTGATGGCTCAAGCATTGGAAATATCGATTTTAACCGTCCTTTGCAAGCCGGAGCAAAGTTCGCTTTGCTCCGGCTTATTTTTTTAAGCCAGAGCGCGCTTACGCTCCGGTCATGCGGAGTATTGTCAAAGGATCTAAACGGGTCTTTTGATGAGGCTCCGCGTTTTTATGCTCAAACGTGTGCCTGCAGGCACAGAAAAAAGACAGGCAGTTTTCCTGCCTGCCTTTATAGAGGTATTTTGCTTGACAGGGTTTTCCTGAGGCGTCAATTTTCCTGTGCAATATACTCAGTGAGCTCAAACGGAATATAGAAGCCGCTGTAATCTTTCAAATAAACCGTCTGGCTGTCTTCGGACTGATAAATAGGACAGCCGGCGTACTTTGCGTCAAGATTGGTGGCGGTAAAATCTGCACTCGGGCCGGAAGCCGACCTGTGCGAAATGCTGCGGAGGTAGCCTAGCTCAGTGCTTCCGGACGGAAGTTCTGTTATATTTTCTCCTTTTTGTGTGTATACAGCACCGTTAACCGCAATTTTTTCTTGATAGACAAAGTGATTGAAGATAAAAAAAGCGCAGAATATAACAGCGATAGTAGCGAGAATTGTTGAACACACAAGAATCATTTTTTTCCTTTTCCATGCTTTTTTAAAGTGCTTTAATGGAGCAACATTGTCCTCAACAGGAATTACTACTTCACTTTTCATGGCTTCATATTTTTTGCGGCACTTTTCGCAGGTTTCCAAATGTTTTGCAACTATATTTCGGGTATCGTCACTGACAACTCCATCAACATATAAGGGAAGAATATCCCCAATCGTATTGCAAGTCACTTCACTCACGGGTCAACACCTCCATATATTCTTTGATTTGCATTTTCGCCCGGTAAAAAACCACGCGCGCCCAGCTTGAGCTTTTACCAAAGAGCAAAGCGATTTTTTCAAAAGATAATTCGCCAAAAACCCGTAAAGAAAAAACTTCTTTGTAGGGTTCCTTCATCTCATGTAAGTATTGATGAATGCGAAAAGCCATTTCTTCGTCGGCAAGTTTCTTGGTTATATCGGGCTGCGGGTCAGACAGTTCCTCATGAGGGGCGTACTCTCTAAATAGCTTTTGCTTCTTGCAGTAGGTGTAATATGTGTTCTTTGCGATTGTAAAAAGCCATGCCCGAATATCTTTTTTGCCGTCAAAGCTGTTCAAGAATTTCAGGGCTTTTGCGAATGCTTCCTGCGCGACTTCCTCGGCCGTATGCTCATCGGCAGACAGGCTGCGCACATACAGAAAAACATCTTTGAAGTATGCTTGATAAATTAAATCGAAATCCACACACTGCAGCCTCCTTTCACTTTAATAACTGCCGAAAGCCAAATGTGTTACAATTTTGATTTTTTCTCCGCAAGCGGGCATTTCAGCGCCTTTGCATTAAATACCGGAGCCCGATTGTTCATATTTTGGATGAAGCGGATTCCCCATGCGTCCGGCTGCACTTTTCGCCCTGCCGAGTCCACTGGTGCAGGCCGCTGGCTCTTGTTTTTTTTGGGGGGGGGGACATGATATAATTATTAAAACCCAAATCCGGTTTGTAAACTTGCGCCATAATAAGAAGGAAGAATCTTCGAAGGAGGTTTGTTTCGTGAAACGTATTTTCACTGCAGCAGTGATTTTATCTGTGTTTCTGCTTTCGTCATGCGGCCAGGCGGCCGGGTCAAACGCAGATGGTGGCGAGCAAGCAAAAAATGAAACGTCAGTTTCGGAAATTGGCGGATATTCTTTTGATAAAACTACATTTTACTATGAAAAAGACAATTATGACATGACTGCCCGCTCGGAAGCAATCAACAGTATTTTGCCCGTTACGCCTGCCGGCGAGAAGCTGGTGATAGAATGCCATGCAGGCCCTAAGAATAACATCTACTGTATATTTGACACAAAAAGCCAGACTTTTGCTGCTGACCTGGCCGGAAACCATTTGACGTGGAACGACAATGACATTGCCACATCAGTATATTCTTTTTGGTCTGATGTCTGCGCTTATGATGGGAGCATTATAAAGTCGTATGACCTCGCGGAGAGTGAGTTTATCCACGATCTCGCTCTTTCCGACGATGGCACGAGGCTGACTGTGACAATTATGTGTGCCGACGGCACAGAGCGTATCGACACAATTGACTTGTAAATTAAAAGGGCGGGAGCGTCGGCGTCGATGTTCCTGCCCTGTGTCATTTGTTGCGGCTTGTTCATTTTGCGGGCGAGCCGGCGTTTTGATATTACTCGCCTCTGCGCTGCCGGACGATGGCATACACCGTAAAGAAAAGCGACAGGAAGGCGCCGCCAAGACAGGGGAAATATATGCTTTGCGCAAGGCGGCCGACGGCGGGGTGGCTCAGTATGCACAGGAAGGAAAAACCGGCCAGAACCAAAAGACCGAGCAGAATGTACAGCGGGCGGCGGGCTGCGCCGATCGGCAAGTCCTCTTCGCCGCGTTGGCGCCGCTGCAGCTCATAGATCAGATCGTCTTCGTTCGGCAGCCCCTTGGGGAGGATGATGGTGCGAAGACAGGCGGGCGCCCCGGGAGGCTGCGTGCGGCAGCGTACGGAATAGTGCGAGCGGTTTTCCCGGATGTGCAGGACCAGTGTGATTTCGCGGGAGCCGGAGGGGAGAAAGGGCTGGGCGGCCAGCTTTCGAAGGAAGCTCTGCGTGCGCAGGGCGTTTTCACCAAAGCGGAGCGGGGAATGGCCGCCGGAGAACAGCATCCGGGCGTCGAGGGCATACAAATGATCATCCTCAGTCAGAAAAAAGGCCGAGGACTCCCGCATGGAACGGCGGCCTTGCCTTGCGGCAAGCAGCACGCCGAGAGCCGCAATGCCGAAAGTCAGGGCAAGAAGCAGGGGCACCTGGGGAAGGTCTGAGCGGAACGCGGCTGCGGTTCCGGCGCAAACCAAAACCACGCAGAGAAGTGCAATGCCGAGCGCGGCGCCGAGGGTGTGCCAAGCATAGTGGTTTTGATGTGGAAGCGGCGGGGAAAGCCAGTATTTTTTGAGCGGCACAGGCATCACTGCTTTCAGAAAACTTTTTTTCATTATACCGTTGCGGGCGATCAAAAAGCAAGGCAGGGCTTGCCGGGAATTGGCAGGCAGAGGTTTTCCTGAAATTAAAAAAACATATGGAAATTGGAGGGCAAACGTGGTATTATAAATAAAATCCATAAAGCCCATGCGGAGCTGTTCGCGGTACGGAAAAGCGAGGGGGAGGATGTCTTTTGAGTCACCTGCTTCGCGCCATCAGGCAAAATATTAACTCGGCAAATAAATATTTTCGCGAAGCGGAAGCGGAAATTGCGAAAAAAAATATGCAGCTTTTAAAAGCACTGGCCCTGGTTGTCATCGGACTGCTGCTGTTCTTTTTTGTGGTAACGCCTCTGCTGATTCGGGGATGGACCGTGAGCATGCTCCACGTGTCGTTTTTGCCGGCAGCGGTGGCTTTGCTTGCTTTGAGCATGTGGTACGATCGCCGCGGCCGGCTGTCCCCAAAAGTCGTCGTGGGTTTGTGCGTTCTTTTTGAGATCGTTTTGTTTGTATTTGTCATTTTGATTGATGCGGTGGCGCAGCCCACGGTGCCTGCGACTTTTATGCCGCTGATATGCCTGGCCCTGCCGACGCTGTTTATTCTTCCGAGATGCCTGTCATATTTGACGATGGGCGGGTTTGGCGTCATCTATATCATCGTTGTATACGCGCTGAAACCGCCGCTTCTTGCCCAGTATGACGTATTTGCAGCCGTGGTGGGGATGGTGTTTTCCCTTCCGGTGTCCCAGTCGGTCATGCGCCTGCGTGTGCGGGACCATGAAACACGGATGCAGTACCAGATGCTCAGCATGCAGGACGCGCTGGTCGGGATCCTCAATAAGAAAACGTGCATTGAGGCAGCAAAAGCGTATATGGCGGCCAGCGCGCCAAAAGTGATGTGCATGCTCTTGGTGATGGACATTGACCATTTTAAGGATGTAAATGACAACCGGGGACATTACACCGGAGACAGGCTGCTGCATGGCATGGCGGAAATCCTTCAGGAAACCTTTCGGGCAACCGACATCATTGGCCGGTTTGGCGGCGATGAGTTTATTGTATTGGTCAAAGGGGTTGCCGACAAGGCGGTTTTGAGTGAAAAATGTCTGCTGATTCAGCGGCGCCTGCGGGCGGTGTCAGAAAAAATGTGCAGTATGCCGGTGACCTGCAGCATAGGCGGGGCGATGGCATCCGGGCAGAATGTGGATTTTGACACTTTGTTTCAGCAGGCGGACAAGGCTTTGTATCTGGCAAAAGACAGCGGAAAAAACATGTTTGTCCTGTCCGACAGCTTTTCAGGAGCGGCCGCTTGCGCTGCACCGGAATTTTGATAAAACGCTCTGGCGGAAGGCCGGGGCGTTTTTTGAGGCAAAGACGGAAAGAGAATACCGCGGATGCGGTTGGAGGTATAGGCGTGCGGCAAAAATGCAAAGCAATTCAATTAGCGGCGCTGGTGGCGGCGGTGTTGACAGCGGCAGTGGTGATTTTGCTGGGAAGCCGGATGGGCCTTGAAGACCTCACGCTGGACGAAAGAAATGTCGAGGTCTGGGGGGACTGGCAGCTGCAGCGGGAAGACGGAAGCCTGGAGCGGGTGACGCTGCCGCTGCGCGTGTCGGCGCAGCCGGAAGAAGTGTTCCGGCTGGCGCGTACGCTGCCGCAGGAGCTGGTGAGCGGGCGCAGTGTATGCATTCGCGCTTCATCCCAGGAGATCACCGCATATGTGGACGGCGAGGAAATCGCATCGTACGGCGGGGACGCTTCGCGGCAGCTGATGGGGAATCCCGGCAGCGCGTGGTTTTTGTTTCGCCTTCCGGAAAACAGCGGGGGGAAAGAGCTGGTGCTGGAGTACACCTCGCCGTACCAGCAGTTTTCGGGCCATTTCAATGAAGTCCTTTATGGCAGCAAGACGTCACTTTTGTTTGCCATAGCAAAAAAATACTGGGCTGGCTTTGTAGGATCGCTGTTTATCTTTTTCGGCGGCGGTCTGGGCGTAGTCATCAATGCCGCGGTGAGTGTGCGGAGGAAAAAAGGCCCGAGCCCGATGCTGTGGCTGTCGCTGTTTGCCATGCTGGCCGGGATGTGGAGCATGTGCGAATCCAAGCTGCTGCAGTTTTTCACGGGCAATCAGATGCTGCTGTGTTATGGGCATTACCTGCTGTTTATGCTGCTGCCGCTGCCGTTTACCCTGTATATGGAGGTGGCGTACACAAAGCATCACAGAGAGTTCGGCCGTTGGTTTTTTGCGGTTTTCTGCCTGAACTTTTTTGTGTGTGTCGCCTTGCAGGCAGCGGGCACAGCGGGCTTTTTTGAGCTTTTGCCCGTGGCGCAGGTGCTGCTGGGCATCTATATGGCGGCGGTGATTGTGTCGCTGACCTATGAGTCTCTGCGCTACCGGAATCAGCAGGCAAAGCTGCTGCTTTTGACCATGATCCCGCTGTTTTTGTCTGCGGCGGCAGAGCTTATCAATTTTGCGTTCCGGGGCTATGGCAATGTGACGGATTATATGGTGGCCGGCCTCATTGGTTATGTGGTGACACTGAGCGCGTTGTCGCTGTGGAATCTGAACAGAAGCGCCCAGCGCGGCCGTGAGGCGGAGTATTTTAAGCGCATGGCGTACATTGACTTTTTGACGGGAGGGAAAAACCGTGCGGCCTTCCAAAGCGATGTGGAGGCCTTGACAGGCAAAGGGCTGCGGGAGCCGTTTTGGCTTGTGTCTTTGGACATGAATGGGCTCAAGCAGGTCAATGATGTTTACGGACATTTGGAAGGCGACAAAGCGATTAAAAAGGCTTTTGAGGCAGTAAGCTGTGCATTCGGCGCGCAAGGACAGTGTTATCGCATGGGCGGTGACGAGTTTATTTGCATTGTGCGGGTCAAAAACGAGGCGGACATTGTCAAAAGCCTGCGCGAAATAAACCGGATGCTGAAAAAGGAACAGACCGGGCTTGCCTACGACATTACGCTGGCGTCGGGCTATGCGCAGTATACGGAACAAACTGATATGGATTTTGCGGAGTTTTGGAACTTTGTCGACAAAAAGATGTATCAGGACAAAGAGCGCCGGAACGCTCCGCAGCCGCAAAAGGACAGCGGGGCATCTCAGGAGCAGGCGCTGTAAAAATGCACCAGGCGCAAAGGCTGCGCGTCTGGTGCATTTTTTTATTGAAAAGAGCGCACATTAACAGTAAAATAAAAGGAGAGTTTGTGCCGTGGTTGAATTGTCCCATGTCAGCAAAGAATACCATTGCAAAAAGTCCTGTGTGCATGCGCTTCGCGATATTTCGCTCCATATTTTCCCGGGAGAATATGTTTCGGTCATAGGGTCTTCCGGCAGCGGGAAATCCACGCTGATGAACATTATCGGATGCTTGGATGAGCCGACCTGCGGCGAATACCGTCTTTGCGGGCAGCCGGTGCAGGGGCTGCGTACATCGTCGATGGCGCGGGTGCGCAACAGGGAAATCGGGTTTGTGTTTCAGCATTTCAACCTGGTGCACGGTATGTCGGCACTGAAAAACGTGGAGCTTCCGCTGGTGTTCCGCGGTGAGCCGCCGGCTCAGCGAAGGGAAAAAGCGGAGCGCGCGCTCAGACTGGTGGGGCTTGAAAAGCGGATGGATCATGTTCCGGCACAGCTTTCCGGAGGGCAGCAGCAGCGTGTGGCCATTGCGCGGGCGCTTGTCGGCGAACCGCATATGATTTTGGCTGACGAGCCGACGGGCAATCTGGACGCGCCGTCGGCCGCGGGCGTGATGGAACTTTTGGAAAAGGCCAATGCGCAGGGCCGCACCGTGGTGCTCATCACCCATGACCCTGCGGTGGCAGCGCGGGCCGGCCGGATGATTCGCATGGAGAATGGACGGATTGTAGGATAAAAAGGGGAGAGATGTGCATGCAAAGACGCGATAAAGAAAATTATTATCTCGATATTGCGCAGACGGTGCTGGAGCGTGGCACCTGCCTGCGCCGCAATGTGGGAGCCATTATCGTCAAAAACGACGTAATCATTTCGACCGGCTACGCGGGCGCGCCGCGCGGCCGGGTAAACTGCTGCGACATCGGAAGCTGCCGCCGCGAAAAGCTGGGGATTCCTCGCGGCCAGCGGTATGAGCTGTGCCGCTCGGTACACGCGGAAGCCAACGCCATCATCGCAGCGTCCCGGGAGGAAATGCTGGGGGCGACGCTGTATCTGGCCATGAAGGATGTGGCGACGGGTCAGCTGGTGGCGGATGCCAGCCCCTGCAACATGTGCCGCCGGCTGATTATCAACGCGGGGATTGAAACCGTTGTGGTGCGCAACACGCCGGATACCTACACGGTGTATCCCGTATCGCAGTGGGTTGAGGAAGACGATGTGCTGCCGGAAGATCAGCTGAATACATATTGAGGAGGAAAAAGCGTGTACAGTTTTGCCCATATGAACTTCAACGTCCTGGACCTTGAGAAAAGTCTTGCGTTTTATCGTGAAGCGCTCGGCCTGCACGAGGTGCGCAGGATAGAAGCGCCGGAGTTTGTGATTGTGTATCTCGGCGACGGGCAAACCGGGTTTCAGCTTGAGCTGACCTGGATGCGCGAGCGCACGGAGCCGTACGATCTGGGAGAATGCGAGTTTCATTTGGCATTTGTGACGCCTGATTTTGAAGGCGCGCACGCAAAACACGAAGACATGGGCTGTATCTGCTTTGAAAACCCGGCCATGGGCATTTATTTTATTGAAGATCCTGACGGGTACTGGCTGGAAATTGTCCCGCAGAAAGCATAACAAGGAAAGGGGCTTAAAGGCATGGAGTATACTTTGAAACCGGTGACCCCGGAGTTTTTGGCCGGGGCGCTGCGCGTGGAAAAAAGTGCAATGCCGAACCACTGTTATCTGAGCGATGTGTACGAGTATTATTTGACCACGCGCGGTGAGCTGACAGGCGCCTTCGCCGGCGACAGGCTTGTCGGAATCGGCAAGCTGACGGTGCTGTGGGACGGCTCCGGCTGGCTGGAAACGCTGCGCGTGGAGCGGGAATGGCAGCGAAAGGGCGTAGGGCGGGCGCTTTATGGCCGCTATATGGAACAGGCGCAGCAGTACGGCTGCCCGTACCTGAGGATGTATACCGGTGCGGACAATGTGTCGAGCGCCGCGCTGGCGCGGGTGTTCGGGCTGAGCAAGGCTGCGCAGTTCAGAGAATACAGCGCAGCTCTGCCGCAGGAAACGGACGGCACGGGGTTTGCCCCTGTCAGCGAGGAGGATGCTTTCGCGCTTCTTTCGCCGTGGTTTGAAAAGTACAACGGATATGTGGTGATGAACCGTACATATTACCGGCTCAACGAGGCAACCTGCCGCGGCCTCGCCCAAAACGGACGGGTCTGGCGGCACGCGCCGTCAGGTACGGTAATGGTGGCCGGGGCGCGGTTTCAGCCCCAAAAGGCGCTGCACATTGCGCTTTTGGAGGGAGATCGGCAGGCCGGGCTCCGGTTTGCCGGGCTTTTGGCGCAGCAGCGCGGAGCCGGCAGACTGACATGCAATTTTGCGCTGGAAAACCGCGATCTGGAGCAGTGGCTGCAAAGCGCGGGCTTCAGCGCTCCGGGCGGGGATCTCATTACCATGGAGCTGAAACGGTAAGCAAACGCCGGAAAGACAAAAAGAAAGGCCGCAGGATAATTCCTGCGGCCTTTTTGATTTGTACGGCAGCCGGTACAGGTGCGAAAATTAGTCGTACAGAGCAGCCAGCTTGGACAGGTGCTCGTAACGGGCCTGTGCTTCGGCTTCGTTCTTGGCAAACAGCTCGCCGGCGCGCTCGGGGAACTCGCGGGTCAGACGGCTGTAGCGGGCTTCGTTCATCAGGAACTCCTGATAGTTTCCGGAAGGAGCCTTGGAGTCGAGGATGAACTTCTTGCCGGGTTCCGCGGCGGGGTTGAAGCGGAACAGGTTCCAGTATCCGCACTCAACGGCCTTCTTCATCTCGGCCTGGCAGTTCTGCATGCCGCCCTTGATGGAGTGCATCTCACAGGGAGAGTAGCCGACGATGAGCGAGGGACCGTCATACGCTTCGGCCTCGGTGATGGCTTTGATGGTCTGAGCGGGGTTGGCGCCCATGGCCACCTGGGCCACATAGACGTAGCCGTACTGCATGGCAATTTCAGTCAGGCT
>CANUCM010000073.1 GCA_947856675.1 uncultured Clostridia bacterium
ACCGTCATTTCGAGAACCTCGTGGATGTTTTTCCCTTTATAGCGCACCTCCAGCGTTTCGCGGTTGTAGCGCTGGCCCTTGCACACGTCGCAGGGGACATAGATATCCGGCAAAAAGTGCATTTCGATTTTCAAAAGCCCGTCGCCCGCGCAGGCTTCGCAGCGCCCGCCGCGAACATTGAACGAAAACCGCCCCGGCCCGTAACCGCGCGCACGCGCATCCTGCGTTTTGGCGAAAATTTCGCGGATATCCCCGAAAACCCCGGTGTATGTGGCCGGGTTGGAGCGCGGTGTGCGGCCGATGGGCGACTGGTCAATGTTGATAACCTTGTCAAGAAACTCCAGTCCTTCCACCGAATCATGGGCTCCGGCCCGGGTCCTCGCCCCGTTCAAATCAGCGGCCAACCGCTTGTACAAAATCTCATTGACCAGCGAGCTTTTGCCCGAGCCCGACACGCCGGTCACGCATGTCAGCGTCCCGAGCGGAATGGACACATCAATGCCCCGCAGGTTGTTTTCCCGCGCTCCCCGCACCGTCAGCCAGTTCCCGCTTCCCGCGCGGCGTTCTGCGGGCACCTCAATCCTGCGTGCGCCTGACAGGTACTGCCCTGTCAGCGACTGCGGGCACTGCATAATCTCCTGTGCCGTACCCGTCGCCATAATGTGTCCGCCGTGGATTCCAGCCCCCGGCCCTACATCAATGATGTCGTCGGCTTCCAGCATGGTCTCCTCGTCGTGCTCCACCACAATCAGCGTGTTGCCCAAATCACGCAGGCGCTTCAGGGTTTCCAGCAGCTTGTGGTTGTCGCGCTGGTGCAGGCCGATGGAGGGCTCGTCCAGAATATACAGCACGCCCATCAGCTGTGAACCTATCTGCGTCGCCAGCCGGATGCGCTGGCTTTCGCCGCCGGACAGCGTCCCCGCCGAACGGGACAGCGTAAGATACTCAAGCCCCACGCTGCGCAAAAAGCCCAGCCTGGCGCGGATCTCTTTGAGAATGCGGTGGGCTATCATGGTCTGCTTTTCGGTCAGCTGCGGCTCCAGCGCATCGAGAAAGCTCAGCGCTTCTTCCACCGTAAAATCGGTAAAATCCGCAATGGACAACCCTCCCACCGTGACAGCCAGCACTTCTTTTTTCAGCCTGCGGCCATGGCAGTCCGGACAGGGTACCGGACTCATGCACTCCTCGATTTCGGCGCGCATGTATTCGCTGGTCGTTTCGCGGTAACGCCGTTCAAGGTTGTGTATGATGCCTTCAAAAGCCTGCTCATACGTCCCGCTTCCGCCTTCACGCTTCCAGTGCAGACGAAGCTTCTCCCCCCGTGTGCCGTGCAGCAAAACGTCCAACGCTTCCTTTGACAGCTTTTCCACCGGCGTATCCAGCGAAAAACCGTATTTTTTCGCGAGTGCATCAAAGTACATCCGACCGATACTTCCCTCTTCCACTGAAAAGCCGGAGGCTTTTACAGCGCCCTGCAGCAGCGAAAGCTTGGGGTTTGGAATGACCCGATCCGGATCAATTTTAAGCTGCATGCCCAAACCCGTACAGGTCGGGCACGCTCCGTACGGATTGTTGAAAGAGAACATCCTCGGCGTCAGCTCTTCAATGGAAATGCCGCAGTCTGGGCAGGCATAGTTTTGCGAAAACAGCATTTCGCCCTGCTCCATACAGTCGGCTATGACAATCCCTCCAGCCAGCGCCGACGCCGTTTCCACCGAATCGGTCAGGCGCTGGCGCACCCCCGGTTTGATCACAATCCGGTCGACAACGATTTCTATCGTGTGCTTCTTATTTTTTTCCAGCTTGATTTCTTCCGAGAGATCATAAATGCTCCCGTCAACGCGAACGCGGACATACCCGCTGCGGCGCGCGTCATCAAATACCTTCTGGTACTCGCCCTTGCGTGAACGGATCACGGGCGCCAGAATTTGCAGCCTTGTCCCGGCTTCAAGCGCCATCAGCTGATCGATGATCTGATCGATGCTCTGCTGCCGGATTTCCTTTCCGCACTTTGGGCAGTGCGGTGTGCCAATCCGCGCCCACAGCAGACGCAGGTAATCGTAAATTTCCGTTACAGTGCCCACTGTAGACCGTGGGTTTTTGCTCGTGGTTTTCTGGTCGATGGAAATTGCCGGCGAAAGGCCTTCGATATAATCCACATCCGGCTTTTCCATCTGCCCCAAAAACATGCGCGCATAGGAAGACAGCGACTCGACATACCGGCGCTGCCCCTCGGCGTAAATGGTGTCAAAGGCCAGAGAGCTTTTCCCCGACCCCGATATTCCCGTAATAACGGTCAGAGTGTCGCGCTTGATTTCCACGTTCACATCCCTGAGGTTGTGCTCACGCGCCCCTCTGACCACAATTTTATCCAGCATTGCCCTTGTTCCTCCGCGGCGGCATTATTTCTTTTTTTCTTCTGCTTCCAGCTGTCTGCGCATCTCCGCAATCCGGTCACGCAAAACGGCAGCGTATTCAAACTCCAGCATCTTGGATGCCTGACGCATCTCTTTTTCCAGCCGTTCGATGGCCGACTTACGTGCGGCAGCCGACATTTTTTCGCGGCTCTGCTGCGGCAGTTTGGATGCATCCTGTGAGATTTCAATGATGTCACGCACGCCTTTGTAGACGGTTTTGGGAACGATCCCGTGTTCCTTGTTAAAGGCGCTTTGTATCTCGCGGCGGCGGTTGGTTTCGTCAATCGCCGCTTTCATGGACGGTGTAATGGTATCCGCGTACATGATGACCCGGCCTTCGGCGTTGCGCGCTGCGCGCCCGATGGTCTGAATCAGCGACGTCTGGCTGCGCAAAAAGCCTTCCTTGTCTGCGTCCAGAATGGCCACCAGCGACACCTCTGGAAGATCCAGGCCTTCACGCAGCAGGTTGATGCCCACCAGAACCTGAAACTCGCCCAGGCGGAGATCGCGCAGCAGCTGCATGCGCTCAATGGTGTCAATGTCGTGATGCATATACCGCACGCGAATACCGCGCTCGGCCAGAAAATCGGTCAGCTCCTCTGCCATGCGCTTTGTCAGGGTCGTGACCAGTACCCGCTGGTTTTTCTTTTCCCGTTCCCGAATTTCCGAAGTAAGGTCGTCTATCTGCCCCTCCACCGGGCGCACTTCCACCTCGGGGTCGAGCAGACCGGTCGGGCGAATAATTTGTTCCACCAGCTGCGACGAGCGCTCCCGTTCATATTCCCCGGGGGTCGCGCTGACATAAATCACCTGATGGATATGCTGCTGAAACTCCGGAAACGTCAGCGGCCGGTTGTCAAAAGCCGACGGCAGCCGAAATCCGTAGTCCACCAGCATTTCCTTTCGGGCACGGTCGCCGTGGTACATGGCACGCACCTGCGGAAGCATGACATGGGACTCATCAATAAACAAAAGATAATCCTTGGGGAAATAGTCCATCAGGGTAAAGGGTGCCGACCCGGGCTTTCTCCGCGAAAGCACACGCGAATAGTTTTCTATCCCGCTGCAAAACCCGATTTCCCGCAGCATCTCCATGTCATACGTCGTCCGCTGGCGAAGCCGCTGCGCTTCAATCAGTTTGCCGTTTTCCGTAAACCAGCGGCAGCGCTGCTCCATCTCCTCCTCGATATCGCGCAGCGCTTCTTCCATTTTATCCTTTGGCGTCACATAGTGCGAAGCCGGATAGATCGCCGTGTGATTGACCACCCTTTGCACCGTGCCTGTCACGGGGTTGATTTCGGAAATACGCTCCACTTCGTCCCCAAAAAACTCCACGCGGATGGCATATGAATCGGTATAGGCCGGCCGGATTTCCAGCGTGTCGCCGCGAACACGGAAGCGGTTGCGCTCAAAGCTCAGGTCGTTGCGCTCATACTGGATTTCCGCCAGTTTGCGGCAAATGGCATCCCTGTCATATTCCTGCCCCGTGCGCAGCGACACCACCATATTGGCATAATCAATGGGGTCGCCCAGCGAGTAAATGCATGAAACACTGGCCACAATGATGACATCGCGGCGTTCAAACAGCGCCGACGTGGCCGAATGGCGCAGCCTGTCAAGCTCGTCATTGACATCGGAATCCTTTTCGATATATGTGTCCGTCGAGGGAATATACGCTTCCGGCTGGTAATAGTCATAATAGGATACAAAAAACTCCACGGCGTTTTGCGGGAAAAACTCCCGAAACTCAGAACACAGCTGCGCCGCCAGCGTTTTATTGTGCGTCAGAACCAGCGTGGGCTTTTTCACCTGCTCGATGATGTTGGCCATGACAAAGGTTTTTCCGGCGCCGGTGACGCCCAGCATGGTCTGTTCCTCCATCCCGAGCTTCACGCCCCGCACCAGCGCCTCAATGGCCTGCGGCTGTCCGCCCGCCGGTTTATAGTCGCTGCAAAGTTTAAAATCCGGCATGTCTGTTCTCCTTTCCGCACAAATCCACAGTACAGTATACCAGAACAATTGTTCTTTCGCAAGTCCTGCCCCGTATGCTCAAGCCTTCCCTTTCCGGGCCCGCTTCATACAAAAAAAAGAAGACGGCCGCCCCCGAAAGGACGGCCGCCTGAGTGTTATTTTCTTCGTTTGGGCATACAGCCCGCCTGCGAAAGCGATATCGCATCGTTGTCCGACACGATGATATGGTCGACAAGCTCCACGCCCAGCGGCGCTGTCACTGCGGCGATCCGCGCTGTGCTGCTCAAATCCTCCTGTGAGGGAAGGGCGACGCCTCCCGGATGGTTGTGCGCTATCATCACACCCGCGGCGTTGCTGCGTAAAGCGGTCTGCACCAGCTTGCGAAGGCTGACTTCCACGGTGTTGACGCTGCCGCGGTGCAGCAGCGTGCTCGACAGCACCCTGCATTTCCCGTCCAGGCAGACAAGGTACACCTGCTCTTCCCCTACGCCAAGGTATAAATCGGAAAAGTAGCGGATGGCTTTATCCGCACTGTCCAGGCAGATATCCCGGCACTTGTCCGCTGCGTAATATCTCGCCGCCGCAGGCAGCAGCTTTAACAGCAGCGCCGTGTGCGGCCCGACGCCATCCACTTCCAGCAGCTGTTCATACGGGGCGTCAATCGCCGCCGAAAAGCTGCCGAACTGCTCGATAATCCGATGCGCCAGCGCGTTGACATCACCCTGCGGGATGGCATAAAACAGCAGCAGCTCCATGGCATTGTGCGGCGGCAGATTGTCCATACCCTCTGCGAGAAAACGGGTTTTCATGCGCTCCCGATGCTTTTTATGGATGTTGTCTCCGCTCATTCCGCACCTCCTCTGCCCTTCGGACGCGCTTAAAACTTTTTGGCTTCTTCCTCTCCCCGCAAAGCGCGCAGCGCGCCTTCCACCAGCGCAAGCATTTCGTTCTCGCCGGGGAACAGCATGACGTCCGCAACAAACGACACCCTCTGCGAAATGGCCTGCGTCAAGCGCTTGCTGTATGCAAGACCACCCGTCAGCACCACGGCGTCAACCCGGCCCGACAGCACCGCGGCACAGGCGCCGATTTCCTTTGACACCTGATATGCCATGGCATCCAGCACCAGGTTAGCCTTTTCGTCACCCGCATCAGCCATTTCCTCGGCTTTCCGCCCGTCGTTGACGCCAAGGTAGGAGTAGAATCCGCCTTTTTTCACGAACATGTCATACAGTTCTTTTCTCGTGTACTTCCCGCTGAAGCACAAATCCAAAACTGCGACAACCGGCAGCCCGCCCGCGCGCTCCGGCGAGAAGGGCCCGTCGCCGTCCAGGCAGTTGTTGACATCAATCACGCGTCCGCCGCGATGAGCGCCCACGCTGATACCGCCGCCCATATGCGCCACAATCAGATTGAGCTGGTCATACGGTTTACCCAGCTTCGCTGCCGCCGCACGCGCTACGGCCTTCTGGTTGAGCGCGTGGAAAATCGAAACCCTTTCGATGCCCTCATAGCCGGAAACCCTTGCCAGCGGCTCCAGTTCGTCGGTCACCACAGGGTCAACGGTAAACACCGGCACCCCAAGCCCTTCAGCAATGTCGTAGGCAATGATGCCGCTCAGTGACGAGGCGTGCTTGGCCGCCTTGGGATCGTTCAGCGCTTCCAGCATGGCGCGGTCAATGACAAACGTGCCGCCTGGCAAAGGCCTGGTCAGGCCTCCGCGCGCCACCACGGCGTCCAGGCTTTTCAACTCCACCCCGTGCTCCGCCACGCCGCGCATCACCGCGTCCCGGCGGTATTCCTTCTGGCTGATAATGTCGGGGAACACGGCGAGCTCTTCCTTGGGATGCCGGATAGTTTCCACAAACACCGGCTCGGTGTCCCGGTACACCGCGTACTTGCTTGAGGTGGACCCCAGATTGATTGCGAGAATGAGCATAAACACATAACCTCCCTTGATTATTTGATCAATCGGCTCAGCAGACATTCAAACTGTACCCCGTCAATCGGCGGGGTTTTCTGTTCCAGCGTGTATTGCGCACAGTCGTGCACATAATCCACCGCCCGGCGCGTGCTGCTCTGAAGGCTTTCTCCGTCGCGCAGCAACACCCCCAAAAGCACGGACGCAAACAAATCGCCCGTCCCCGGGAAATACGCCGGAACCTCGCCGGAAAAGCAAAAGCCGCTTTGCCCCGACTGCGCGTGGTAATACGCCGCACCGATTCTTCCCCGCTCGCGCAGCCCCGTCACAATAATATCCTTCGGGCCCAATCCGGCCAGGCGGCGCATGGCCTGTTCAATTTCTTCCCGCCCTTCGCCGAAAGCACGGGGATCCTCGCCCAAAAGCATGGCGACCTCCGTGACATTGGGCGTTATTACATCAGCGTGCCGGCACAGCGCCCGCATATCAGAAATAAAGCTCGCGTCCTGCGCTACGGTATAAGGCTTTCCGTTGTCCCCCATCACGGGATCCACCAGCGTGATGCAGCCCGGCGCAGCACAGTGCTCTGCCAGGCGAATCACCTGCTCGATCTGCCGGCCGGAGCTTAAATATCCCGAATAAATCGCATCAAAAGTCAGCCCCAGAGTTTCAAAGCTGTGTACATATCCCGGCAAATCCTCCGTCAAATCGCGATAGGTTATGCCTTCATATGCCGTGTGCGCCGACAGCACCGCAGACGGAACCGGGCAGCACTGATGCCCGCAGGCCGACAGCACCGCAATGGCAGTTGTCAAAGAACAGCGGCCAAAGCCGGAAATATCATGCACCGCAGCAACCTTCTTCTGCATAAAGGATCTCCTTTTCCCATGGAATGCCATCAGGCTCTTTATTTATTATAAAAACCCTGCCTGCGCTTTGTCAACCGAGCGCAGGGATTTTGCTGCAAGGCGCGTTCAAGCGACTGCTTTTTGCCCGCTTTTGCTGTATAATCAAAGCAGCACCTCACACCGGAAGGAGGCCTTCCCATGAAACCGCACCGACTGTTTTTCTGTTTCGCCGGGCTGTTTTTTGCCCTGTTTTCACGCGTATATGCCGCAGAGCCCGATTTCCGGGCCATGTGGGTTTCCACTGTGTACAACCTGGACTACCCGTCACAGCAGGGCCTGTCTGCCGGGGAGCTTGCAAAGGAAGCCGACGGGCTTCTGGACCTCGCCGAGCACTGCGGGCTCAACGCACTGATTTTGCAGGTGCGGCCCTGTGCCGATTCCCTTTACCCCTCCGAAATTTTCCCGTGGAGCGAGTACCTGTCCGGCACGCAGGGAACCGCACCCGCCGACGGCTTCGATCCCCTGGGCTATTTTATTGAAAAAGGGCACGCCCGCGGCATAGAAATCCATGCCTGGTGCAATCCCTACCGTGTCACACGCAAAGCCGCCTCCGACAAGGCCTCCGCGCTCGCACTGCTCTGCGAAAGCCATCCGGCCCGTCAAAACCCCGACCTTGTGGTTTTTCACAGCGATGGCTGCCTTTACTTCGACCCCGGAAACCCCCAGGCGCGGGACATCATTTTGCAGGGCATGCTGGAAATCTTGGAAAAATACCCCGTCGACGGGCTGCATCTGGATGATTATTTTTACCCCGGCGCGGAGTTTGAAGATGCCGACACCTTCGCCCGCTACGGCGCCTCTTTCGACAGCGTCGGGGATTTCCGCCGCGCATGTGTCACGCAGTTTATCGGAGATTTGTACCGGCAGGCCAAAGCGCTTCGCCCCCAAGTGCAAATCGGTGTTTCCCCCTTCGGCATCTGGGCCAACGCATCCCAAAACCCTGACGGCAGCGATACCGTCGGCAGCCAGTCCTACTACGACCACTATGCCGACAGCCGCGGCTGGGTTCTCTCCGGCATCGTTGACTACATAGCCCCTCAGCTCTACTGGCCCACCGGCAGCCGCGAAGGCGAGTACTCCGAGCTGCTGCGCTGGTGGTGTGAAACCACCCGGGATACCGGCGTGCGCCTCTATATCGGCCTGGGAGCCTACCGCCTGACAGAAGCCGAGCCGGGAAGCCCCTGGGAAGGCACCGCGGAAATTGAGAGCCAGATAAACCAGCTGTGCCAGTCCGGCGCCGACGGCTTTTTGCTGTTCCGAGCCGGCTCCATCCGCCAAGCTCCCGACCTTGCCCGGCTCCTTGCCCGCCGCTACAGCCCGGAAAACGCCTCGCTGCCGTCCCTTTCGCTGTCCGTCACCCGCCCGTCCCACACGACCCGCACTTCTCTGGCGTCCTTTTACTGCACAGGCGTTTCGGACCCCGCCGCCGATCTGACCGTCAATGGCCAAAGCATCCAGACCCGCAGTGAATCCGGATATTTCGGCACACTGCTCACCCTTTCCTACGGCAAAAACACCTTTATTTTTCAAAATGCCGAGCTGGAACAGCGCCTGGTGCTGTACCGGCTCCCGCCTTCCGCCGCCTTTTCAAACCAGTACCCCTCGGCGCAAACCCGCCTCCCGCCCGACGAAATCACCCTGTCCTGCACAGCACCGCAGGGCAGCCGCGTTTCAGCCTGGTACGGCGGTACATGCATCCCCCTCTCCCCGGAATCTCCCACACAATTCACGGCCGCGCTGCCGCAGGATGTCCGCCCCGAAACGCCCTCGCCCGTTCTTTACACGGCGGAGACCCATGGCTTTGTCCGGGTGTCCTATTCTTCCGGCACGCTTGGCCTGCTGGATGATTCAGAAACCCTCGCCTTCCGCGTTTCCTCCCCGCGCGCAGACTTGTATTTCAGCACGGAAACCGGCGAGGGCGCCGGAGGGTTCCTTGCAGACGGCATGACAGGCGTTGCCCGCGGAATTGACAATGGCTTTTTGTGCGCCGACGGGTTGGGTTACCTGCCTCTTTCCGACGCGGAGCTTTTAAATACGGATGCTGTAAAGCCGTTTGCAATGACATCTGTTTTGTCGGAAGAAACGCAGGAAGAACACACGCTCCGCTTTTTCTTTGACGGCACGCCCGCCGCCTCCTGCCGTTTTGAAGACGGCAGCCTGATAGTCAGCGTGCAGCCCGTCAAGCTCGCCCTGTTGTTTGAAAACCCGATTTTCTCTTCTGTCACGCTGGATGAAACCAGCGGCGGCATTCAATACACTCTCACGCTGCGCAGCGACATCGCCATCGACGGCTACCGCCTGCTGCCCTGCGACGACGGTTTTACGCTTCACCTGAAAAAGCACCGCACGGTGGAGGGCCCGCTGCCGCTCAGCGGAATCCACATTCTGCTGGACGCCGGGCATGGCGGGGATGCGTACGGCGCTGTCGGCGCGCTGCCCGAATGGCCGGAAAAACGCCTTAACCTCTCCTGCGCCCTTGCCCTGAAGGAAGCGCTCACCCAGGCCGGCGCCACCGTTACGCTGACGCGCAGCGACGACACGGATGTCGCCCTGCAGGATAGGCTCTCACAGTCCTGTCAGTCTCTGCCGGATGTATTCCTCTCCCTGCACTCCAACAGCGCTGCCGATGACGCGGACATCAGCCGGCTTTCCGGCGTGGGGCTTTATGCCAAAAGCACGCTTGCCGCTCCGCTGGCCCAGTGCATCAGTGAAGAGCTTTCGGCACTGGGGCGTACACCCCAGCTGCATACCGATTCCAACCTCTACCTGTGCCGCGCCGAGTGGTCCCTTTCACTGCTGCTGGAAAATGAGTACATCACAAGCCCCTTCGGCCTGGAAACCCTGCTCTGCGAAGAAGAGCAGGCAGCCTTCTGCACCGCTGTCACGGAAGGCATTTGCGCGTATTACGCGCAATGAAAAGAGCGTCCGGAAAATCCGGACGCTCTTTTTTGTTTCAGAAAACTCTGAATTATTCCTCGATGTCGATAACGACGCCCGAGCCAACGGTGCGGCCGCCTTCACGGATAGCGAAGCGGAGGCCCTTTTCGATAGCGATCGGGGTGATGAGCTCGACTCTCATATCAACGTGGTCGCCGGG
>CANUCM010000074.1 GCA_947856675.1 uncultured Clostridia bacterium
CCGGCGCTCAAGCATGCGTGCAGCTGCCTGGGGTTTGAAGGCGGATATCCCAAAAGCCCGCTTCTTCCGCTGCAGCAGGCACAGCGCGAGCAGGTGGAAAACGTGCTGCGCGGCGCCCGGCTGATATAAAATGCCGGGTTTTGGTTGCAAAAAACGCAGCGGGTGATATAATATACAGGAAAATACACACCGGAGGAGAACGATATGAAAGCCTACGATACAGTCAATAAGAAAGAGCTGGAAGTGGATCGCAAAGGCCTTGTGGATTTGATGGTCAACAACCGCGAGGTGATTTTGGTTCTGCCGGAGAAAAAGACCGACGAAGACGGGTATCTTACCTGGGACGTCGAGCGCTGGACCACGGTGGACGGCCGCCGCTTTATCCGCTGCTATGAGCTGGAAGGGCGCGTGCTGCGTGATTCGACCGCGCACAACCTCTACGATCTTGACAATGATTTTGCGCCTGAAAAAGCAAAGGAAGTCAAAATAGGATGACATAAAAAAATCCGCCGTATGGGCGGATTTTTTTATGCCTTTATTCAATGGAAAGCACGGTGTAGCCGGCGTCGGAAACGGCCTGCGTGAGCTGCGCATCCGAAACCGGGGCGCGCAGGCTGACCGTTGCGGTGCCGGAGGCGAGATCAAGCTCGGCCGACACGCCTTCGAGCGCTTCCAGGGCTTTTTTGACATGGGCGGTGCAGTGTGCGCACATCATGCCTTCGATGCGGATGGTTTTGACGGTGGGATTCATGGGGATTTCTCCTTTCACAGTATGCATATCACATGCGCAGGCCGGCGCCGCGGCGGGTACGAAGCCGGGACGGAAAAAGCGCAGGCGCAGCGCGTTGGTTACGACGCAGACGGAGCTGAGACTCATGGCGGCCGCGGCAAACATCGGGTTTAAGCTCCAGTTGAGAGCCGAGTAAAAGACGCCGGCGGCCAGCGGGATTCCAATGGAGTTGTAAAAGAGCGCCCAGAACAGGTTCTCTTTGATGTTGCGCACAACGGCGCGGCTGAGCTGCCGCGCGGCGACAAAGTCCAGAAGATCGCTCTTCATCAAGATGACGTCGGCCGATTCGATGGCGATATCGGTGCCGGCGCCGATGGCGACGCCGATGTCGGCGCGGGCGAGGGCGGGCGCGTCGTTGATGCCGTCGCCCACCATGGCAACGGTTTTGCCCTCCTGCTGCAGCGTGCGCACGACGCTCTCCTTGTCCTGCGGCAGCACCTGCGCAAATACGCGCTCGATACCTACGCTGCCGGCCATGGCCTGGGCGGTGGCCTGATTGTCACCCGTCAGCATGACGGGCTCGACGCCTGCTTCACGCAGCAGGGAAACGGCCTGGCGGCTGGTCGGACGCACAATGTCGGCCGCGGCAATAAGGCCCAGCGGCTTGCCTGCGCGGGCAAAGTACAGCGGCGTGGCGCCCTGCTGCGCGCAGGCCTGCCCCTGTGCTTCAAGGCTTTCCAGCGCAATGCCGCGTTCCTGCATCAGCCGGGCGCTGCCGGCAAGGCATTCGCTGCCCTGAAGGACGGCGGACACGCCCATGCCGGCCAGGGCTTCAAAGGAGTCGACGGGCGCGGGGGCGATGCCGTCCTGCGCGGCGCGGCGCACGACGGCCTGTGCAAGCGGGTGTTCGCTGGAACCCTCCAGCGCGGCGGCAAAGGCTAAAAGCTCCTGCTGCGAAACGCCGCTTGCGGGATACAGTGCGGTGACTTCGGGCTGGCCCTGCGTCAGCGTGCCCGTTTTGTCCAAAAGCACCGTGTCGGTGCGGCACAAAAGCTCCAGCGCCTCGGCGGACTTGATCAGAATGCCGTGCTCGGCGCCCTTTCCGGTTCCCACCATAATGGCGGTTGGTGTGGCCAGACCCAGGGCGCACGGGCAGGAAATGACCAGCACGGAAATCAGTGTGGTCAGGGCAAACTCAAAGCTCTTTCCAAGCAGCAGCCAGACAAGAGCCGATACCACGGCAATGGCAATGACGGCCGGGACAAAGACGCCGCTGACGCGGTCGGCCAGCTTGGCAATGGGCGCCTTGGAGGAGGATGCCTCTTCCATCAGCCGGATGATCTGCGACAGCGTGGTGTCGTCGCCCACGCGGGTGGCCCGCAGCTCGAAAGCTCCTGTTTTGTTCAGGGTGCCGCCGGTGACCTGATCCCCTTCCTGCTTGTCCACGGGAATGCTCTCTCCCGTGATGGCCGCCTCGTCAATGGAAGAGCTGCCCCGTGCAATGACGCCGTCGACCGGGACAATGTCGCCCGGGCGCACCAAAAGGCGGTCGCCTGTGCGCACGTCCTCCAGGGCAACGGTCTGCGTCTGCCCGTCTTCGGCGATGCGCAGCGCGGTTTTGGGCGTGAGGTCCAAAAGGCGCGAAATGGCTTCCGACGTTTTGCCCTTGGCGCGCGCTTCCAGAAACTTTCCCAGGGTGATCAGTGTGAGGATCATGCCGGCCGACTCAAAATACAGATCCATGGAATAGCGCTCCACGAGGGCGATGTCGCCCGTACCCAGTCCCCAGCCGATGCGGTAGATGGCAAAAACACCATAGACAATGGCGGCGGAGGAACCGATGGCGATGAGTGAATCCATGTTGGGCGCGCGGCGGAAAAGCGCTTTGAATCCGACGGAAAAATATCGGCGGTTGGCCGCGGCGATGGGCAAAACCAGCAAAAACTGCGTAAAGGCAAAGGGAAGGGCACCCTGCGTGCCGTGGAAAAAGTGTGGCAGGGGCGCGCCCATCATGTGCCCCATGGAAATATAAAACAAGGGAATCAAAAATGCGAAAGAAACGATGAGACGCAGCTTGACAGCGTGCGCGTCATTGGATACCGGGGTCCTGGCCTGTGCGGCGCCGGACTTTTTTTCGCCCTTTCCCTTGACAAAAGCGCCGTAGCCCGCCTTGCGCACAGCGCGGGCGATGTCGTCGTCGGAGGTGAGCGAAGGGTCAAAGGAAACGGCCATGGAGTTGGTCAAAAGGCTGACGGATACCGATTGCACTCCTTTTAAAGCACGTACGGCCTTTTCCACATGGGCCGAACAGGCAGAGCAGGTCATGCCGGTAACGGAAAAATGTTGTGTCTGCATAAAACATCCTTTCCTGCCGCAGAGGCAGTTTTTTCTTTTCGTTTATAGTATACCGTAAAAGTATAAAATAGTCCAGAGCAAAATTGCACTGAAAACCGTGCTTGCAAACGGGGAAACACTGCAGACGCCGGGTGCATAGCATGAGCATAGACGGTATGCAAAGAGTGCCGTATGAAAACCCGAAAGGAGAATGGAGATTGAACCGATACAATCGAATGCCGCCGGGCACCTCGCCTGCACCGCGAATGCGTCCGCGGCCCATGCCGGCGCCTTCGGCGGTCAGGCAGGAGTGCCATGCCATGCCGTTGGCAGTGCCTTTTGTGCAGCTGCAGAGCTGGGGAGAGGTGTTTGAACCGGAAACGGCGCTGTGCAAAGGGACGATATTTCCTGCGCTGGATTTGCCTTTCTGCGGAAGCGGGGTGAGACGGCGATGAGTGAGCGGCAGCGGCTTTTGCACAAAGTATGCGTGGCAGGTTTTGCCGTGGATGAGGCGGTGCTGTTTTTGGATACTCATCCGTGCGACAAAGAGGCGCTGACCTATTATGAAAAGGCCCGCGATGAAAAAAATCAGCTTGTGCAGCAATATGTGGAGCAGTATGGACCTCTGAGTGCAGACGAGGTATTTTCCGAAGAGTGCTGGGCGTGGACGTCAGCCCCCTGGCCGTGGGAATGGGAGGCGTAACCGATGTGGACATATGACAGAAGGCTTCAGTACCCTGTAAAAATCGCATGCCCCAATGCCGAAACGGCAAAAATCATTATTTCCCAGTACGGCGGGCCTGATGGTGAGCTGGGGGCGTCGATGCGGTATTTGTCGCAGAGATATGCCATGCCCGTGCGCGAAGCGGCGGGGCTTTTGACCGATATCGGCACAGAGGAGCTGGCGCATTTTGAAATGATCGCCGCGATGGTGCACCAGCTGACCCGCAATCTGACGGTGGAGCAAATTAAAGAGCAGGGATTTGCGCCGTATTTTGTGGATCATACGCTGGGCATTTATCCGGTGGCGGCGTCCGGCCCGGCGTGGACGGCCAATTATTTCCAGTCCAAAGGGGATCCCATTACCGATTTGAGCGAGGATATGGCGGCAGAGCAGAAAGCGCGCACGACATATGACAACATTCTTCGGCTGGTGGATGATCCGGATGTGCGCGAGCCCATCATGTTCCTGCGTGAGCGGGAAATCGTGCACTTCCAGCGCTTTGGCGAAGCCATGCGGATGGTAACCGACAAGCTTGACAGCAAAAACGTGTACGCGTTTAACCCGGCGTTTGACGGAGGCAAAAAGTAAAAAAGCCGGCGCTGCAAAGCGCCGGCTTTTTTTGCACTTAAAATGGCTTTGACGGCAAAAAAAAATCAAGGTATACTGTAATTGCGGCCGCCTGTGCGGCGCCAATGCGGAAAAGAAAGAAGGTTTTTTGATGAAGGAACAGCTTCGTGAGTATATGCTGCAGCAGCTGCAGGCGCTTGTGGGCATTGACAGCACCACAGGCTTTTGCTATGCCGTGGAGGCTTATATTAAAAAGCAGTTTGAAGAGATGGGCTACGCGGTCAGGACGTTTAACCGCGGGGGCCTTTTGATTGACCTGGGCGGCAGCGGAGAGGGCATTGTGCTTTCGGCGCACGCCGATGACATCGGCCTGATGGTGCGCAGGATTTTGCCGGACGGCACTTTGCAGGTGGTGCAGGTCGGCGGGCTTCGGCCGGAATATGCCGATCTTGCCAATGTCCGGGTGCACACGCGCGCGGGCGCGGTGTACACCGGTACGGTGCGCCGCAAAGAGTCGAGCATCCATGTCAACCCCATAGAAAAGTTCAGCCGTGAAACCTCCGGCGGTTACGACACAAACCTCGTGGTCGTGCTGGACAAAAAGGTGAGCACGGAAGCGGAAACGCTGGCGCTTGGCATCCGCTGCGGCGACATCATCGCGCTGGAGCCCAATTTTATGCTGGCCGACGACGGGTACATCAAAAGCCGTTTTCTTGATGACAAAGCGTGCGTTGCGCTGCTCATGACGCTGGCAAGGGAAGCGGCGCAGGGGAACCTCTCCCTCTCGCGGCACACATATGTGCACATCGCCGTTACCGAGGAAACCGGCATGGGCGCTGCGTACGGCCTGCCGGAGGACATCACCGAGTTTCTTGCGCTCGACATCGGCTGTGTGTCGCCCGGGCAGTATTCCAGCGAACATAAGGCGTGCATCTGCGCCCGCGACGCGCGCTGGCCGTATGATTACAGCCTGATTTCCAAGCTGTGCCGCACAGGCGACGAAAACGGAATCGATTATGCCATCGACATTTACAACCCGAGCTACGGGTCGGACGTGGCGGGCGTTTTGGCGTCGGGCCGCGATGTGCGCGGGGGAGTAGTGGGCCCCGGCGTTCTGACAACGCATGGCTATGAGCGCACCAACATCTGTGCGCTGGAAAATACATATGGTTTGATTGAGGCGTATATCCGATGAAGCGGCCGGTGTTTCGGTGCAGCGTCTGCGGCGCCGAAAAAAATGTGGATACGCAGCAGTATTGCTGCACCTGCGGCGGGGCGTTTGATTTGTGCTTTGAGCCGCCTGCGTTTGACCGCGCGCTGATTGACTCGTCGGAGTGGAGCCTTTTCCGCTACCGGGCCTTTTTGCCGCTGTGGGATGAGAGCTGGCGCGGCGTCAGCCTGGGAGAGGGGATGACGCCCGTGCGCGCGCTTGACGGAGATACGCTGGTCAAGCTGGACTACGCCATGCCGACGCTGTCCTTTAAGGACCGGGGCGCGGCGCTGGTCATTTCGCTGTGCAAAAGTCTGGGCGTTTCACGCGTGCTGCAGGACTCGAGCGGCAACGCGGGCAATTCGGTGGCCGCCTACGCGGCGCGGGCCGGAATACAGTGCGAGATCTTTGTGCCGCGCGGCACTTCGCCGGGGAAAATCGACATGATAGCGGCGCACGGCGCGCAGGTACAGGTGTTTGACGGCACGCGGGATGAAACGGCAGAGGCCTGCCGGAGCAAGGCGCGCCGGGGCGAGGCGTATTATGCGAGTCATGTGTTCAACCCGTTTTTCTACCAGGGTACAAAAACCTATGTATACGAGGTATTTGAACAGCTGGGAGCTTTGCCGGACAATCTGTTTATTCCGGTAGGCAACGGTACGCTGTATCTTGGGGTGCACCTGGCGCTGGATGAGCTTCAAAAAGCCGGGCTTCTGCCGCGCCGGCCGACGGTGTGGGCGGTGCAGAGCGAGCGGTGCGCGCCGCTGCTGCAGGCGTTTGAACAGGGCCTGGATGCGCCGGAGCAGGTGCCCGTGCAGCCGACCATGGCCGAGGGCATCGCCATCGGAAAGCCGGTGCGCGGCGGGCAGATTCTGCGTCTTGCGCGGCAGCACGGCGACTGTTTTGCCGCCATTTCAGAGGAGGATATCCTGCCGGCGCGCGCGGAGCTTGCCCGGAAAGGATATTTTGTGGAACACACCACGGCAGCGGTGTACGCGGCTTACCTTGCCGCCAGGCGCCGGGGGCTTGTAAAGGGAACAAGCCTGCTGTCGCTGTGCGGTGCGGGGCTGAAATCACAGGGCAAAGAACACTGAGCCTGTATCGGGGCCAGTTTTGAAAAAAGGGAGGAAGCATTATGATTTTAGCAGCTGACAGAGTGATTGCAGGTGACGGGAAAACCGTGCTGGAGGGTGCGGCCGTGTGTGTGCGCGGCGGACGCATTGAAGCAGTGGGACCGCTTGAAACACTGCGCGGGCAGTTTCCCGGAGAGCCGGAGCACGCGTATCCCGGGGCGAGCATACTCCCGGGCCTGATCGACATGCATGTGCACATCGGGTACTACTATGAAAAGGAGGACGCTGCGGCATACCGTGAAAACCCCATGCTGCTGGCGCTGTTTGCGGCGGACAAAATGAAAAAGACGCTGCAGGCCGGGGTGACGACGGTGCGTGACGTCAGTTCGCCTCTGGGCATCGCGCAGACGCTCAAAAAAGCCGAGCAGAAGGGCTATGTCCGGCTGCCGCGCATTGTGACGTCGGGCCAGGGAATCTGCATGACGGGCGGACACGGCTGGAGCATGACCGGCGCAGTGTGCGAGTGCGACGGCGAGTGGGAAATCCGCAAAGCTGTGCGCCGTCAGGTGCGTGACGGGGCCGACTGGATTAAGGTCCTGACAAGTGAAGGCTACCGCGGGTGTGAGCTGGCGCAGAGTGAGCTGGACGCCGCGGCCGACGAGTGCCGCCGTATGGGACGGCGTTCGGCGGTGCATGCGGGTTACGGGGCGTCGCTCGACATGGCGATTCAAGCCGGGTTTGACACCATCGAGCACGGCACGGCGCTGACGCGTGAGCAGGCGCTTTTGATGAAGGAAAAGGGCATTGCGTGGACGCCGACCATCGTGGCCTTTACCTATATCCGCGATAAAATGGCGCAGCAGGCGGCGCAGTCGGGGCTGGAGCTGGATTTCGGCTACATCGCCGAAGCGGCCGATATTTATGCGCGCAACTTTAAAGAGCTGTACGACACAGGCGTTACGGTGGTTACGGGTACCGACCAGGTGATGGACGACGCGCCGACCTCCCCGGTGGCCAGGGAGTGCCGGTACATGGTGGAGTACGGCATCAGCCCGCTGCAGGCCATCGAATGCGCAACGGCCAACGGCGCGGCGGTTTTGGGCATGGGGCACGAGCTGGGCCAGGTGCGTGAAGGCTATTTGGCCGATCTTTTGGTGGTCGCGGGCAACCCTGTGCAGGACATTGCGGCGCTGGAGCAGGTGCGTGCGGTCGTGAGCAAAGGCGAGCTTTTATAAACACAATTTACTGCGGAAAGGAAGCGGAACGATGCGAGCATATGAAAGACTTTTGAAGTATGTCACATATCCCACCGCCTCGGACGGCGCAAGCGAGACCTGCCCGAGTACGCCGGCGCAGCGGGATTTTGCCTGCGTGCTGGCAGAAGAAATGCGGCAAATGGGCATAAAAGACGCCCGCGTGGACGAAAACGGCTATGTGTACGGCACCAT
>CANUCM010000075.1 GCA_947856675.1 uncultured Clostridia bacterium
GATGGGGATGGCGTCGATGCCGCCGAATTCGCGGAAGAGCACCGCCTTTCCCTCCATGACGGGCATGCCCGCCTCGGGGCCGATGTCGCCCAGGCCGAGCACGGCGCTGCCGTCGGTGATGACGGCGACCAGGTTGCCGCGGCCGGTGTAGGTATACGAAAGGCTGGGGTCCTCCTTGATTTTCAGGCAGGGCTCGGCCACGCCGGGCGTGTAGGCAATCGTCATGTCTTCATAGGATTCAATGGGGCAGCGGTTGACGATTTCCAGCTTGCCCTTCCATTGCCTGTGCGCTTCGAGCGCGCGTTCTTTCATGTCCATAACCTTGCTCCTTCTTGTCATTTTCAATACAGCTTGTAAAAGAGCGACGCCAGCTGTCCGCGCGTGATGTGCTCCAGCGGCGCGACGCCGCCCTGGTCACCGAAGCCCGAAACGATGCCCAGCTCGGTCAGAAGGCTGATGTGATCGCGGGCCCAGGAGGGAACTTCGGAAAAATCGGTGAAATCGGGGTCGGAGTAGAGATAGCCGCGCTCAATGGTGCGGCCGATGAGCGTCATCACCTGCGCGCGCGTCGTGGCGGACTTGGGGCAGAACATCGATACGCCGGACACGACGGTGCCCTTCATGACGCCTTCGGCGTACAGCGCGCGCACGTGGGGCAGGGCCCAGTCGGCGATGTCGGCGGCGTCGGCAAAGGGGAGCACGACGTCGGCGTACTGCGCGGTGTCAAGCCCGAGATAGCGCGACAGCAGCGTGGCGATCATTTCGTTCGAGGCCTTTTGCTCGGGGTAAAAGTTGTCGTCGGCGGAAAAAATGCCGTGCTGGCACAGGTATTCGGCATACGGCCGGGCCCAGTGCCCGGTGGCGGCGAGGTCGGCGAAAACCGAGGTCTGCACCGTCCCGACGGACGCCGAGCACAGCGTGCGGTTATAAAATGCGTCGCGCACGGACAGCACGATGTGGTGCATGGCGCCGTCGGGCGTCAGGGGGCAGGAAAGCGCGCCGGACGCCGCGTCGTATTCAAAGTCGGCGGGCTGGCCGTCGATGGTCAGCGTGATCATGTCGGCGGTCAGAGGGAGCGGGTAGTTGTCGGAGATCAGGGCCGTTATCAGGCTGTCCGAAACCGAAAGCTCGGCCGAAGGCGGGGTCAGGTCGGCCTCGGAGCCGGTGTAGTGGCACAGGATCTGGTCGATGTACAGCGACCCGGAGGAAGGCTCGGAAACCGAAACCGACAGGCCCAGCAGGGTTTTTGCCCCGGAGGGCACGGCGGCGGACACATACTGCCAGCCGGCGTCGGACGCCAGCGCCAGCGTGCGGGAGCTGACGGAGCCGTCGCTCATGCCGAAGTCAAGGGAGAGGCTGCCGCTGCAGCTGCCGCGGATCATCAGGCTGACGGCGCCTGCGCCCGAGCCGAGCGTGTAAGGCGTCTGGGCGCGGAACGAAATGGTTTCGGGCAGCGCCGAGGAGGCGGGCACATTGTAGGTCAAAGCGGCGCTTTGCAGGCCGTAGCGGGCGTTTTCCGGAGCGCGCTCCACAGAGCACACGGCCGAGCTTTGGGGCTGCGTGGCCGCGGCGGTCCACACCGCGCCGCCTTCAAAGTCCTCGAGCAGGTCGGGGGCGCGGCCGACGGTGACGGGGATGGTCACCGTTTTGGAGCCGACCGACACGGAAAGCTCGCCGGAAAGCCCCGGCGCGCTGCCGGCGGTCACAAGGCCGTCGGCGGTGACGGTGCCGGCGTTGCCAGACAGGGAAAAGTCAAACAGCGAATCCTGCGAGATTATGGTGCGCACCCCGTCGGTGCACAGCACGTCGAGGCTGACCTGCTCGCCGGGCGAGAGAGACAGGCTCGTGACGGCGGTCTGGCTGCCGCTGCGCACGACCTTCATGGTGACGGGGGTGTCATACACGGTAAAGACGGCGTCTGCGGAGGCAAGCCCCGCGCCCGACACGGCGCCGACGGTCACGGTGCCGGCCTGCATGGGCGCGGTAAAAATGTTGCCGCTGCACGAGCCGCCGCCCGAGGTGACGGCAAAGCTGTCGGCCCAGACGTCCTTGGGGAAGTAGTCGTCGTTGTAGCCGCGGGAGGAGAGCTCGACCTGCGCGCCGGCCAGGACGGGCTGATCCTGCGGGTAGACGGCCAGGGTGGAGGCCGGCTTGGAGGCGTCGCCCCCGTTGACAAAGACGATGAAGTTGGCGCATTTTCTGGGGCTTCCGTCCGAGGGGGAGGAAATCACGGGCACGGTGGTCTGGCCGTTGCTGCGCGAGGCGACGATGGTCGAGCCGCCGCCGTCGAGGTTGACAACGGTGGTGCAGCCCTGAGCCTGCAGCGAAAGCGCCGCGCCGCGCAGGCTGATGCCGTCGGCCGTGCCGCTCTGGCGGCCGTCGCACACGAGAATGGAGCACGAGCCGTCGTCGCGCACGCCGAGCACTGTGCGGGGGGCCTTGCCCGTGGTGGCGGCGGCGGTCAGCGCGCCGTCCTTCAGCAGAAGGTCGCCGCCGCCGCAGGAAAACACGGCGTCGTGAAAACGCGTGTCGCGCGTCTGCGCCGAAATGGTGATGGTCTGGCCCACTTCAAGGCCGCCGAGCGTCGTGCCCGAGGTGTTGACGTCGCTGAGGGCCAGCACCAGCTGGTTCTGGCCGATGCTGAGGGCCTGTGTCCCGTGCACCACCTGCGACACCGTGGCCGTCAGCGGGCGGCCCAGCTGCAGGAAATCGCCGGGGGCCATGTCCAGCACGACCTGCACGCCGGCGGCGGTCACGCGCGTTGTGGAGGAAAAATCGGAGGAATAGAGGTAAATGCCCTTTTGGGTCCGCACCTTGTTGAGCGCGTAAATGGGGCGGACAAGGCCGTTTGTGTCGGTCAGGCTGAGGGAAAGCCCGGGGGTGCCGGCGATGACGGTGCCGTCGGACAGAAAGCCGACGGCGTTCCACGCGCCGTCGGAAACGCACAGGCGCCCGTTCTGGATGACCATGCCGGTGGGCACGCCGGTGTTCATGTCAAAAAAGTCGCCGTTGACGGCGGCCATCACGGTGTAGCCCTGGTTTTGGCACCAGTTCATGACGGTGTAAATGTCGGATTTCCCGTAGATCTGATTGCCGTAGGCGGTTATGGGAACGGCCGAAAGGCCGGGTGTGTAGTCGAGGGTAAAGTACTGCTGGGCGGCGCCGCTGTCACTGCGGCTGAGGGTGGTGGTGAGGGAAAGCCCCTGCACCAGCGTCTGGGTGTTTTCGTAGGAATACTCCTGCGAAGCGGCGAGCCCTGCGGGCAAAACGGCAAAAACCAGGCAGAGTGCGGTCAAAAACGAGAGTGTGCGGCGGAAAAAGGGTTTCATAGAGGCTCCTTTCAGCGAGGGTGGGAAAACGTGGATGCGCTTGTCCGTATAAAATCCATTCTAGTATACTTTCATGCAAAAGAAAAGAGATAAAATGGACAAAGAAAAAGGAAATTGTTTTCGCCTGCGGAATATGGTATGATTTCTGCGGACCGCACAGACAAGGGCGGGACCGAAAAAACACATTGCCGGCAAGGAGAGGGACAGCATGTCAGACAACAGACAAACGCTCATTTCAAAAGTGTTTAAACGGTACTTTGTCGATGCGATGGGGGCCATGGCCATGGGTCTTTTCTCATCGCTCATCATAGGGCTCATCCTGTCGCAGACAGCAAGGCTGCCGGGCCTTTCGTTCATCGCGCCGCTGACGCAGGTGCTCGAGGCCTCGTCGCCCGTGGTGGGCGCCGCTATCGGCGTGGCCATTGCGTGGGGCATGAAGTGCGACGGCATGGTGGTGTTTTCCAGCGCGGCCACGGGCGCCATCGGCTACAGCTTCGGCGGGCCGGTCGGTGCGTATGTCGGCGCTGTGGTGGGCGCCGAGCTGGGGCAGCTTGTTTCAAAAAAAACGCCGGTTGACATTGTGGTCACCCCCATTGTGGCGATTGTGACGGGCGGGTATGTAAGCTATCTTGTGGGCCCGTCCATTCAGAGTGCAATGACCTGGCTGGGCCAGGTCGTCAACGAAGCGACGGTGCTGTCGCCGCTGCCCATGGGCATGGCGGTGGGCGCCGTGGTCGGCATGGTGCTCACGCTGCCCATCAGCTCGGCGGCGCTGTGCATCATGATAGGCCTTTCGGGCCTGGCCGGCGGCGCGGCCACGGCGGGCTGCGCGGCGCAGATGATAGGCTTTGCCGTGATAAGTTACCGCGACAACGGCGTGTCCGGGCTGATTTCGCAGGGCATAGGTACTTCTATGCTGCAGGTGCCCAATATTATGCGCCGCCCGCAGATCTGGATAGCGCCCACCGTGGCGAGCGCCGTGTGCGGCGCGCTGTCGGCGGCCGTTTTCAAAATGACCAACGTGCCCGAGGGCGCGGGCATGGGCACCTCGGGGCTGGTGGGCGAAATCACCATGTACGGGGACATGGCGCCGTCCTTCGGGGGGCTTCACACGGTGCTGCTCATGCTGCTTGTGCACTTTGTCGCGCCGGCGGTGATATCGCTGGCGGTCGACGGGCTGATGCGGAAAATCGGCTGGGTGCGCAGGGGTGACATGCGTCTGCGCGAAATTTCCTGACCGCCCGGCTGCAATTTCCGACTTGCAGGATAAAGAAAGCATGGTATAATGAACTATCGGAAAAGCGCAGCTTTTCTGCAAACAGAAAAAAGGAGAACGCTTATGGCAGACTATAAGTTTGTGCTGGTATGCGACAGCACCTGTGATTTGCCGCGCGAATGGTTTGAGCAGACCGGCGCGCAGTGTATTCCCCATGGCATTGTGCTCGAAGGCAAGGAGTATCCCGACGATTTCGGACAGAGCATTTCGGCCTCTGAAATTTACGCGCGCATCCGCAAGGGGGCCATGCCCTCGACGCTGCAGGGAA
>CANUCM010000076.1 GCA_947856675.1 uncultured Clostridia bacterium
GCGCTGTTTGACGACGAGCGCAGCATGGTGCGCATCGACATGAGCGAGTATATGGAAAAGTACTCGGTGTCGCGTCTGATTGGCGCGCCTCCGGGATATGTCGGCTACGAGGAGGGCGGCCAGCTGACCGAAGCGGTGCGCCGGCGCCCGTACAGCGTGGTGCTGTTTGACGAGGTCGAAAAAGCGCACCCCGACGTGTTCAACGTGCTTCTGCAGGTGCTCGACGACGGGCGCATCACCGACAGCCAGGGCCGCACGGTCGACTTTAAAAACACCATTATCATCCTGACGAGCAACCTCGGCTCGGGCGACATTCTTGAGGGCATGCAGCCCGACGGCACGCTGAGCGAGACGGCGCGCAGCCGCGTCGAAGGCCTTCTGCGCACGCAGTTCCGGCCGGAGTTTTTAAACCGTCTGGACGAAATTGTGTTCTACAAGCCGCTGACGCGTGAGGAAATCGCGCGCATCGTCGATTTGCTGCTTGAAAACCTGGCAAAACGCCTGCACGAGCAGCAGCTGTCGCTCGAGGTCACGGACGGGGCGAAGGAGTATATCGCCCAAAACGGCTACGACCCGGTGTTCGGCGCGCGTCCGCTCAAGCGCCTGATTCAGCGCGAGGTGGAAACGCGCATCGCCCGCCTGCTCATCGCGCGCGACGTCGCGCCGGGCAGCACGCTTCAGGTGCAGTGCGTAAACGGCGAGCTGGAGGTCTGCGTCAGGGAGGAAGAAAATTAAAGTTTTCTATTGACAACGGCCGCTGTATGCGATATTATTAACAAGCAAAGCGAATATCCCGGAGGGAGTAGTTTTAAACACCACGTCAACAGCTTGAGGGTTTTCCTCTGGCGCGGTGTCCGAACAGGTAACGAGACTCTTGGCGCACAAATGCGCCGGGAGTCTCTTTTTTACAGATTGGCGCGAATCATATAACAAAAGGAGCTGTCATCATGTACCATGACAAAAGCGTTCAGGACGTCCTGCAGTCTTTGAACGTGTCGCCTGAGGCAGGACTGAGCTCTGCGGAGGCGGAAAGCCGGCTTGCAAAGCACGGCCCCAACCGTCTGGCGGAGAAAAAGGGAAAAACCCGGCTGCAGATGCTGCTGTCTCAGCTCAACGACCCGATGATCTATATTCTGTTTGCCGCGGCGGCCGTTTCGTGCTTCTTGCGCGAGTTTTCCGACGCGGTCATCATTCTGGTGGTCGTGGCGCTCAACGCCATCATCGGCATGGTGCAGGAGGGCAAGGCGCAGGACGCGCTGGAGGCGCTGAAAAAGCTGTCCTCTCCGTCGGCGCTGGTGCGGCGTGACGGCGTTTTGTGCGAGATACCGGCCGAACAGCTGGTGCCGGGCGACATCGTTGTGCTGGAAGCGGGGCGCGTGGTTCCGTGCGACCTGCGGCTGGTGGAGTCGATCAACCTGAAAATTGAGGAGTCGGCCCTGACGGGCGAAAGCGTGCCTGTGACGAAAGACGCCGGCGCCGTCATTGCGGAAAACGCCGGCCTGGGCGACCGCGTCAACATGGCCTTCTCCTCGACGGCTGTGACCTACGGCCGCGGCGAGGGCGTGGCAATCGGCACCGGCATGGATACCGAAATCGGCCGCATTGCCGCCATGCTGGGCGACGCCCCGGACGAAATGACCCCGCTGCAAAAGCGTCTGGCCGACCTTGGCAAGGTGCTGGGCATTCTGGCCGTCGGCATCTGTGTTGCGCTGTTTGTGCTGGCCATGGTGCAGAACCGACCCGTCACCGAAATGCTGCTGACCGCCATTTCCCTGGCGGTGGCCGCCATCCCCGAGGGCCTGCCCGCGGTCGTGACCATTGTTCTGGCGTTGGGCGTCGGACGCATGGTTAAGGTCAACACCATTGTGCGCCGCCTGCCGGCTGTTGAAACGCTGGGCGCGGTCAGCGTGGTGTGCTCGGACAAAACGGGCACGCTGACTCAGAACAAGATGACCGTAACCCGCGTATATTATAACGGAAAAATCGACGCGGCCAACGCTATGGCCCCCGACCAGGATGATGTCTTCCTGCAGGGCTTCATCCTGTGCAACGACGCGAGCACGCAGGGCGGAAACCGCGTCGGCGACCCGACTGAGCTTGCGCTGCTCGACATGGGCGAGCGCTTTAACCTGACGCGCGAAGGCATTGAGGAAATCATGCCGCGCATCAACGAGCAGGCCTTTGACTCGGGCCGCAAAATGATGACAACAGTGCATCGCGACACGCTGAAAAACCGCGTGATCGCCTTTACCAAGGGCGCTGTGGACGTCATGCTGCCGCTGTGCGTCAGCATTGTGGAAAACGGAAAAGTGCGCCCCATCACCGAACAGGACAAAAAAGCCATTATGGATGCCTCGGGCAGCATGGCGAGCGATGCGCTGCGCGTGCTGGCGCTGGCCCAGAAGCTGGATGATGACAGCGCCACCGAGCGCGATTTGACCTTTGTCGGCCTTGTGGGCATGATCGACCCGCCGCGTGCCGAGGCGCGCGACGCCGTGGAAAGCTTTAAGCACGCGGGCATCCGCACCGTGATGATCACGGGCGACCATCGCGACACGGCATATGCCATCGCACATGAGCTGGGCATTGCCGAAAGCCCCGAGCAGTGCATGTCGGGCGACCAGCTTGACAAGATGAGCGTTGAGCAGCTGGCGGCTGTCATTGACAACCTGCGCGTGTTTGCCCGCGTTTCGCCCGAGCACAAGGTCATGATCGTTTCGGCGCTGCGCAGCCGCGGCTACATCGTTTCGATGACGGGCGACGGCGTCAACGACGCGCCCTCGCTCAAGGCGGCCGACATCGGCGTGGCCATGGGCATCACCGGCACCGACGTCGCCAAGGGTGCGGCCGATATGGTGCTGACGGATGACAACTTTGCCACCATTGAAAAAGCGGCGCGCGAAGGCCGCAATATCTACCAGAACATTAAAAAATCGGTGCTGTTTTTGCTTTCGAGCAACTTCGGCGAGGTCATCACCATGTTTTCGGCCATTGCGGCCGGGCTTGCCTCGCCGCTCAAGGCCATTCACATCCTGTGGGTCAACCTCATCACCGACTCGCTGCCCGGCCTGGCGCTGGGCGTCGACTCGGGCGACCCCAACTGCATGAAGGTTCCGCCGCGCGACCCCAAGGAGAGCCTGTTTGCCCACGGCGGCATCTTTATCACGGTGTTTTACGGCTGCGTGGTCAGCGCGCTGACGCTGGGCTCCTTCCTGTGGTCGCCCATCCGCGCGCTGCTGGCTGACGGGCAGGCGGTGTCGCTTTCCGCCATCCGCACCGTGCTGGAAGATCCCTATATGCTGACGCACGCGCAGACCTATGCCTTTACCATTCTGGGCATTTCCCAGCTGTTCCACGCCATCGGCATGCGCAATGTCAAGCGCAGCATTTTCCGCATGAACCATCTGGAAAACCGCGTGATGATTCTGGCCTTTGTTGTGGGCTTTGCCCTTCAGATCGCCGTCACCGAGGTGCACTTCCTGACGCAGGTGTTCGGCACGACCGAGCTTGCGCTGAGCGAATGGGGCCTTTTGACGCTGGTGGCCATGGTGCCGCTGGTCATGCACGAAATCCTCGCCCCCTTCCTGCGCCGCAGATAATTCAAAACCCCGCGGAGTTTTGCTCCGCGGGGTTTTCTGTTTGCGCCCGCCGGGGGCGCGTGGTATGATAAGGCGAAAGGATGTGAAAGCATGGGGCACAATCCGGACGGTGTGTGCGCGCAGCGCATCCGCGCGCTGTTGCACACGCGCGCGCTGGGGCGCGTTTTGACGGTGCTGGATGAAACGGCTTCGACAAACGCCGAGCTGCGCGCGAGGGAGTGTGCGGTGCACGGCGAAACGGTGATTGCCCGCCGGCAGACGGCGGGCCGCGGCCGGCTGGGGCGGCGGTTTGAAAGCCCGGAAGGCGGGCTGTATCTTTCGGTCATGCTGCGGGGGTGTGCAGAGCCCGGGCAGGTGACCATCCGGGCGGCGGCCGCGGTGCACCGGGCGGTGCTTTCGGTGTGCGCCCTGCGGTGCAGCATCAAGTGGGTCAACGACCTGCTTCTTGACGGGCGCAAGGTCTGCGGCATTCTGACCGAGGGGGTGTGCAGCCCGCAGACGGGCCGCCTGACGGGGGCGGTGTGCGGCATCGGGCTCAATGTGGGCGCGGTGTTTGAGCCGCCGCTTGACAAAACGGCGGGCAGCCTGCCCGCCGGTGTGGATAAAAACGCGCTGGCCGCCGCCGTGCTCTGCGAGCTGGAGCGGTGCCTGGACGAGCCGTTTGACGCGGTGCTGCGCTATTACCGGGCGCATTGCCCCATGGCGGGGCAGGATGTGACGGTGCGGCCTTCCGGCCTGCCGCCGTACGAGGCGCGGGTGGAAGGCATCGACGACGAAGGGCGCCTTGTGGTTGTGCGAGGCGGGCAAAGACAGGCGCTGTCGTCGGGCGAGGTTTCGCTGCACCGGGAGGATTAAAGGCCTTCGTTTCCGATAAACTCCCGCAGCAGCGAGTCGCGCGGCACGTCGCACGGCTGCACGGGCACGGCCTTTTGCAAAAACCAGCGCAGCTCGGCGCACAGCGCGGCGTGTTCGCCGCCGTCGGGCAGATAGGGCAGCACGAGCGTGCGGTACAGCCCCAGCTCGTAGGCCATGGCGGTGTCGATGCACGCGAGGGCGCGGTGCCGGTGCGGGGTGATGTAGAGCCGTTCGCCGCGCGACACGCTGGCAAACATGCGCAGGGTGTGCTCCGGCTCCCGGCCGCGGAAAATGCGGTCGCGGCTGATGCGGCGCAAAAGCCGCAGCCGGTCGGGCGGCAGCACGCTGCCGTCGGGGGCGGCAAACCCGCTGTCCGTGTCGGCGTACAGGCCGGTGCAGGCCGGGCCGGCGACGTCGGGGTTGAGCGCGTGGATGCCTTCAAAAAGGACGATCCCCTGCGCATGCGGATGCAGCCTGTGCGTTTTGGGGGCGCGTTCCTGCAGCGTAAAGTCAAAGCGCGGCGCGTCGATGGGCAGCCCGCGCAGCAGGCGGCCGATGTCGCGGCGCACGAGGGGGATGTCAAGCCGTTCGGGCGATTCGAGGTCGACGCAGCCCTGCTCGTCGACGGGCAGGGGGCCCTGCGAGTGTCCGATGAAGTAGTCGTCCATGGAAAGGGCGAGAGCCGGGACGCCGCAGCGTTCCAGCTCGCGGCACAAAAGCTGTGCCGTGGTGGTTTTGCCCGCGCCCGAAGGGCCGGACAGCATCACGACGTTTGCGCCCCGCGCGGCGAGAACGGCCCGGCAGGCGGCGGCAATGCGAAGGGAAAGCTGTTCCTCGCAGTGCCCGATTTCCGCACGGGCGTCCAGCAGCAGCCGGGAACCGGTGCGTGCAATGTCATACATCTTCATGGTGTGCACCTCCGCTTTGTATGTGTATCGCGCCGGGGCGCCGGGTAT
>CANUCM010000077.1 GCA_947856675.1 uncultured Clostridia bacterium
GTCATCGACGAGCAGCACCGCTTCGGCGTGCGGCAGCGCGCCGCGCTGTCCGAAAAGGCCGAGGGCGCTCACCTGCTTTTCATGTCGGCCACGCCCATCCCCCGCACGCTCACCCTCATCCTCTACGGCGAGCTTGAGCTTTCGGTGCTCGACGAGCTGCCCCCGGGCCGCCGCCCGGTACAGACCTGCCGCATCGGACGCCAGACACGGGAGCGCGCCTTTGCCTTTATGCTCCGTGAAATCGCCCAGGGCGGCCAGGCCTATATCGTGTGCCCCCTCATCGATCCTTCCGACGACGGCGGCCGGCAGTCCGCCATCGCCTATGCCGAAGCGCTGCACCGGCGTTTTCCCGGCCTGCGCGCAGGCCTGATGCACGGCCGCCTGCGCGCCGCCGAAAAAGAAGCCGTCATGACCGCTTTTCAGCAGCGGCAGCTGGACGTGCTGGTGTCCACCACCGTTGTGGAGGTCGGCGTCGACGTACCCAACGCCAACCTCATTCTGATAGAGGACGCCGAACGCTTCGGCCTGTCCCAGCTGCACCAGCTGCGCGGCCGCGTCGGGCGCGGCGCGCGCCAGTCCTACTGCATCCTCATCCAGGGCGGCGGCGGGCAGGCCGCCCGCCAGCGCCTTGGCGTGCTGTGCCGCCTGTCCGACGGCTTTCAAATCGCCGAGGAGGACCTGCGCCTGCGCGGGCCCGGCGATTTCTTCGGGCGCCGCCAGCACGGGCTGCCGGAGTTTAAGCTGGCCAGCCTCTCATCCGACGTCACGCTGCTGCAGCGCGCCCGCGCTGCCGCCGAAAACCTGCTGGCCCGGGACCCTTCGCTCTCACACCCGGACCACGCCTGCGCCGCCCGCCGGGCCGCCGCGCTTTTTGCCCCGCAGGCAGGGGATATTTTCAATTAAACGCCCCGTTTTTGGAATAAATTTAGATATTTTCAATGGCCTTTTCTCTTGCTTTTTGCCCGGTAAGCGAGTACAATGGAGTCACCACAATACTGCAGAAAAGGAGAAATGTGTTATGAACAATTCTGTCAAACGCCTGCTTGCACTTGTTTTGACCTGCGCCATGCTGAGCGTCTGCGCACTGGCCGCCGATTTTACCGGCCGCGCCGACGAGCTGTATGACCTGGGCCTGTTCAAAGGCACGGGCACCGACGCCGAGGGCAACCCCGTTTACAGCCTGGACGCCGCCCCCACCCGCGCAGAAGCCGTTACCATGCTGGTCCGTCTGCTCGGCAAGGAAGCCGAGGCCACCGAGGGCGAGTGGGAAGTTCCCTTTACCGATCTTTCCGGCGCCAACGCCTGGGCTCTGCCCTATGTCGGTTATGCCTATGAAAACGGCCTGACCAACGGCGAGGAAGCCACCCTGTTCGGCACCAACAACACCTGCTCCGCTCAGATGTACTGCACGCTGGTTCTGCGCGCGCTGGGCTACAGCGACGCCGAGGGCGGCGACTTTGAGTACGACGACGCGCTGACCTTTGCCGCCGAAAAGGGCCTGCTCGATGCGTATCTGACGCAGGGCACCTTCCTGCGTGACGAAGTGGCCGCCGTTTCCTATTCCGCCCTCGTCACCCCGCTGAAGGACAGCGACAAGCTGCTGCTTGACAAGCTGGTCGAAGACGGCGCCGTCGACGCGGAAGCCGCCCAGCCCCTGAAGGACAAGGCCGCTCTGTACGCCGAATACTGCGCTCTGGCTGCGAAAATGAACGCACAGAAAGACCAGAGCATTGATGCAGACTTTAACATGAGCATGACCATGACCGCCGCCGGTGTCTCCATTCCCATGACCATGGAAGGCAGCCAGCAGATGCGCCTGACGGAAAACGGCGATGTGGTTGCGGCCATGACCATGAAAGTTACTGCCATGGAGCAAACTCAAACCGTAGAAACCTACATCAAAGACGGTGTCTGCTATGTAAATGACGGCACCAGCAAAATCAAAACTCCTGCCGAAGGCGTGACCGGCCTGCCGCTTGACTCTCTGGCTGAGAGCACCGCTTCACCGCTGTATTATTTTGACAGCCTGTCAAAAGCAGAGGCCGGCGGCAAGGTTTCCTATACCATGTCCATGCCGGGCAGCCTTTTGACTTCCCTGACGCAGGCTGTGCTTTCCTCCATGGGCCAGACGGAAGATCTGTCGGGCATCTCTTTCGGAAATACCGAAATGACCATGACCTTTAAAAACGATACCCCTGAGTCCGTCATCATGAGCCTGCCCATGAGCATGACCGCCGAAGGCCAGACCATTGACATCGCCCTCACCGTGGAAATGACCATCAACGCCATGGGCGACGATGTCGCCGTGGTGCTGCCCGGTGATCTCGACACCTACGTCGAAGCCCCCGCGGCCTAATCGTATACCGACTCTTTACACCGCCGGACGGGATGCTTTCCCGCCCGGCTTTTATTTTTGAAAAAAGTCTTGACAGGAGCTGCCGACACATGCTAAAATTGTTAAGCTGACGTAACGCGGCACGGCTTTTGCACGACACGCGGGTGTAGTTCAATGGTAGAATGTCAGCCTTCCAAGCTGAAAACGTGGGTTCGATT
>CANUCM010000078.1 GCA_947856675.1 uncultured Clostridia bacterium
GCTTTTCCGTCGGCTGCGGCCGGAACGCAGCGTGTGCCCATTTACCTGGGGTATGTGGACGTCGACTACCTGGCGGAGCAGATTCTGGCAAAGATTCCTACAGAGGGAAAAAATCCCTCGCAGCAAATCCGGGCGGTATACGATTATATTATCAAAAATTATGAGCGCGACGGCTGGGACGGCAAAACCTATGCCTTTGACCGCCAGGCGCTGGCGGAAAAGGCGCAGAGTGAGATGGAGCGCATGGAAAACCTGGTGGCCCGGGGCCAGGTGGTGCTGCGGCAGGAGCTGGACCCGGCTTCCGGGTACGATTCGCAGACGGGGCTTATCATGTTTTCCTATGACTCCAATTACATGACGGCCTCCTGCGCCTATGACATGATTTTGACGCGCACGGGCACATGCCAGCATTTTGCCGCGCTGCTCACGCTGCTTTTGGGGCATCTCGGCTACGACTGCCGGATGATTGACGGCGAGTTTTTAAACCGCGACGGCACGCGCGTGGAGCACAAATGGAACTGCGTGCTGGTGGACGGCCGGTATTACTGGCTGGACGTGCGCATGGACCACTCCGGCTATGAGAGCACCGGGTCCATTTCCTACACGTACTTTATGAAAAAGGACAAGGCGGAATGGCAGGCAAGGCACGTCTGGGATTCGTCGTATTCCGACTGGCTGTTTGCCAATGCCGCGGCTGTTGAGCAAGGGTATAGAAAACAGATTGCAGATGCCGTGGGGCCGTGGGGCAACTGCTCCGACTGGGCGTGGGAAACCATGCAGCAGGCGGGAGAGAAGGGCCTGATTCCCGAGGCGCTTTCGGGCCAGAACCTTGCCGCAGGCATCAGCCGCGCGGAGTTTGCAGCGGTGGCCGTCGGGTTTTATGAAGTGCTGACCGGGAAAACCGCCCCGGCCTGGACGGGGCAGAGCCCGTTTTCCGACACGTCAGACGCCGACGTGCTGCGCGCGTACGGCCTTGGCATTGTCAGCGGCGTGGGCGAAGGTCTGTTTGCGCCGGCGAGCACGCTGACGCGGGAGCAGGCGGTGGCCATGCTGGGCCGCGTGTGGGAGCTGGCTGACACAGGGCAGGTGTCCGACGGGTCAGGGCTTACGCCGTCCGATACGCAGCAGTTTTCCGACGCGGGCAATATTTCGCCGTATGCCCGGCCGTACGTGGGCTTTTTCACCGCAAAAAAAGTCATTGACGGCATAGGCGGCGGGCTGTTTTCGCCCAAGGGAACCATGACGCGCGAGCAGGCCATTAAAGTGGCCTTTGCTGCCGCGCAGCTGCTTTCATAGAATGAGGGCGCCGGCCTTTTGGCCGGCGCTTTTCTTTGCCGCGGCGGGAAAACTGTGGTATAATAGCCCAAACGGAAAAACGGAGGCTGCGATATGGATAAAAAGGAAATGTTCCGGTATCTGGACACGTGTGCGCAGGAGCTGTACTGCGTCAGCGACGCGGTGTGGGAAGCGGCGGAAACGGCGTTTGACGAAACCGTTTCGGCGCAGGCTTTGTGCAAGGCGCTTGAAAAAGCGGGGTTTCGCGTGCAGCGCGGCGTGGCCGGAATAGAAACGGCTTTTACCGGCACGTTCGGGAGCGGCCGGCCGGTCATCGGCATTCTGGGCGAGTTTGACGCGCTGTCCGGGCTGAGCCAAAAGGCGGGTGTGTGCCGGAAGGAGGCGCTTGTACCGGGCGCCAACGGCCACGGCTGCGGGCACAACATGCTGGGGGCGGCGTCGCTGGGCGCGGCGATGGCCGTTAAAAAATATCTTGAGGAGACCGGCGCGTCGGGCACGGTGGTTTATTTCGGCACGCCGGGCGAGGAGGGCGGCTCGGGCAAGGCATTTATGGCGCGCGAAGGCGTGTTTGACGGGCTGGACGCCGCTTTGACCTGGCATCCCAACGACTACCATGCCGTGTGGACGGGCAGCTCGCTGGCAAACTATCAGGTGCGGTATGTGTTCCGGGGCGTCAGCGCGCACGCTGCGGGCGATCCGCACCACGGGCGTTCGGCGCTTGATGCGGTGGAGCTGATGAACATCGGCGTGCAGTTTTTGCGCGAGCATATTGTGCAGGAGGCGCGCGTACATTATGCCATTACCAACACCGGCGGCTTTTCTCCCAACGTGGTGCAGGCGTATGCCGAGGTTTTGTACCTGATTCGCGCACCCAAAACGCCGCAGGTCGAGGAGATTTACCAGCGCGTCAACAAAATTGCGCAGGGCGCGGCGCTGATGACGGAAACCGAAGTGGAAATCGATTTTGTCAAGGCGTGTTCCAACGTCGTGCCCAATACGGTGCTCGAGCGCACGCTGGAGCAGAACATGCACCTGGCTGACCGTCCCCGGTATACGGAAGAGGAAATGGCCTTTATCCGCGGCATCGCACAGACATGCACGCGCGACGTGGAGGGCATGCGCGCCAAACTGCGCCGCACCGGAGCGGATGAGAAGCTGTGCGCCGAAATAGAAGCGCAGCTGGAACAGCCGATGTATGACTTCATCATGCCGTACGCCCCGCTGGATACGGTGTCGGCCGGCTCGACCGACGTGGGCGACGTCAGCTGGGTGTGCCCCACAGCGCAGGTGTATACGGCGACATGGGCGGCGGGCACGCCGGGTCACAGCTGGCAGATTGTGTCGCAGGGCAAGAGCGCGCAGGCGCACAAGGGGCTTTTGTACGCGGCCAAGATCATGGCCGGCGCAGCGGTCGATTTGCTGTGCGATCCGGAGCTTGTGCGCGCAGCAAAGGACGAACACGCCCGGCGTATGGGCGGGGCGAAGTACGTTTGCCCCATCCCCGCGGGTGTCAAACCGAGAAAAATGCACTGAAAGGCGGATTGCATATGAACTGGGAAGAGCTTGTGTGCGCAGCAAAGGAAAAACTCGGCCCGCGCACTTTGGGCAAGGCGGGCGAAGCCGGCTATGTGGCGGCAGCGCTGGAAACGGCATCGGGCAGCGTATATACCGGGGTCAATATTGATGTGCCGTGCTCCATGGGCTTTTGCGCCGAGCATGCAGCCATCGCAGCCATGGTGACGGCGGGTGAAAGCCGCATTGTGCGGCTGGTGGCCGTGCATCATACGGGGCGTGTGATTCCGCCCTGCGGACGCTGCCGCGAGTTTGTATGCCAGATTGACCAGGGCAACGCGCAGTGCCAGGTGCTGCTGGGAGGCGGCAGGGTCGTGTGCATGGCAGAGCTTTTGCCTGAGCGTTGGGACAGCTGAAAAAACAAAACCCCCGAAGAG
>CANUCM010000079.1 GCA_947856675.1 uncultured Clostridia bacterium
CTCGTTTGTGCCGACAATACTTGGCTGGCGACGGCCCGGGAAGATAGGTAACGCCTACACCACAAAAAACCGATGGCTTCCATCGGTTTTTTGCTTACCCGGCCGGAAACGGCCTTTGCTGGAGGGATGACTTGTGCAGAGCAATACGGAAACAGTGGACATTCGCGCCCTGGGCACCGAGGATCTTGAGCAGGCGCTGGGGTTTGTCTGGGAGGTCTATGCCCGCACGGAAGCGCATCAGCGCACAGACGAGGCCATTTCGGACTTTGCCGCCAGAACCGACCTGGAATATTGCGCCGTGCGCATGGGGGAAGGACAGCTTCGCATGTGGGGCGCTTTCTGGCAGGACAAGCTGATTGGCGTGTGTGCCTTCCAGGGCCTTTCGCAGGTGTATCTTTTGTATGTCGACCCGCGGGCGCAGGGCAAGGGCGTTGCCACGCGCCTTCTCAAACGCGCGGTGTTTGACAGCAAGCGCCACGACGACGCGCTCTGCCGCATCACGGTGGAAACGCCCGCCGAAGCCGCCGGCTTTTTTGAGCGCCAGGGCTTTCAGGCCGTGGGCCGGCCCGTTGAGGACTGCGGCGTGCGCTACAGCGTGATGGAGCTGCGCCCCGCGCAGTAAGGCGTGTGCCGTACGATGCCCGCCCCTCTTTTTCAGGAGGGGCGGTTTTTTTTCAAAACGGCAGAAAACGTTATCAAAAAAATTGAAAAACGGGCTTAAAAACGCAAAAAACATCAAAACAATGCGCTAAATGCACAAAAATGTTTGCAAAAAGCTCAAAGCTGATGTGCAAATGCGCTATTTTCGGATGGTGTACGATAGGGAAAATGTGATACAGTCAGGGTGAGGTAATGACGCAATCCATCACAGCAGGGGTGGACAAGCAAAGGAGGCATTTTGGTGAAAAGAAGAAAAATGTTGGCATTGCTCCTTACCTTGGCAATGCTGATGCCCATGCTGCCGGTTTCGGCGGCGGGGGCAGGCTACGAAGACACCGCGGGGCACTGGGCCGAAAGTGAAATCGGCCGCTGGAGCTCTTACGGTGTACTGCAGGGTGACGGAACCAATTTTTATCCCGAAGCACCCATTACCCGCGCGGAAACGGCGGCGGTTTTCGGACGTCTGATGGGCTATGTGCAGGCGGCTGAAAACGGGTTTACCGACCTGGGAGAAGACGAGTGGTACACGCAGGACGTGCTTGAGGCCTGCGCGGCAGGGCTTTTGGAGGGCGACGGCACCACGGTGCGCCCCGAGGATCCGCTCAGCCGTGAGGAAGCCGCGGTCATACTGTGCCGTGCGCTGGGCATCGAGCAGAAAACCGGCGAAACCGGCTTTGCCGACAACGCCGGCATTTCGTCGTGGGCCAAGCCGGCAGTGCTGGCGCTGGAGGCCGCGGGCCTTGTCCAGGGCGTCGGCGGCAACCGTTTTGCCCCCGCGCAGAACATCACGCGCGCCGAGCTGGTCAAGATGCTCGACAACGCCGTCAAGGGCTACTTCAACGAGCCCGGCACCTATACGCTTGACATCGAGGGCATTGTGGTTGTCAGCTCGCAGGATGTTGTTTTGAAGGACATGTACATCGGCGGCAGCCTGATTGTGGCGGAAGGCGTCCGCGGCGGCACCGTAACGCTGGACAACACCACCGTCAAGGGCGGGCAGATTGTGCGCAGCGGCAAGGTTGAGGTGAAAAACTCCGACGGCGGCAGCGGCACCGTTGTCAATCCCGGCCAGCTGGTCATCCTGACCGGCGACAGCCTGGGCACGGCCGGCGCCGGCTGCGTCGAGAACCTTGAAAAGGGCCGCTATTACACCGTGACGGACCAGGCCGGCACCGTGCTGTATGCGCGTGCCGACGGCACGCTGGGACAGACCAGCGATGATCTGGCGCTGCTTGCCGGCACCAGCATCACCGGCCTCACCGGCGGGCAAACCTATACCGTCAAGGGCTTTGACTCCTGCGAGAGCTTTGCAAGCGAGGCTGAGCTTGAAATGCTGCGCAAGGTCGAAGAGCTGTCCCGGTGGGAGATGGACAACACCGCGACCACCGGCATGGCGGTTGCCGTCATTCAGAACGGCCGCATTTTCTACCGCAATTTCGGCACGCTGCAGTCGGCGTCCGATGCGGGCTATGCCGAGGAATCGGCCCGCACTGCCGTGACGGAAGACACGATTTTTGAGCTGATGTCGCTGTCCAAGGTGTACACGGCGGTCATGCTGTCGTACCTTGACGACCAGGGCATCGTCAGTGTCGACGATCCGGTGAGCAAATATTTTGAGCTTCCCGATTATGTGCTGCCCGACGGCACGACCATTGCCCCCACGCTGGGCAACCTGTCGAGCCACACCTCGGGCTTCCCGAGAATGTCGTACAACTGGGATTATGACGGCATCGACCCCGATCCCGAGGCGCCGTATGTCAATTACCACCTCGACCGCATGGAAGACGAGCTGCGCCACATGGTGTATCAGTTCGTGCCCGGCACGGTGGAATCCTATTCCAACTTCGGCGTCGGCGTTTTGGGCCAGTGCCTGGCCAAGGCCTATTACGGCGAGCAGTACGAAGGCAACGGCGGCGACAAGACCTATGAGGATCTGCTCAACGAGCTGGTGTGCCAGCCTCTGGGCCTGACCTCGACGGGCGTCAGCCTGACGGAAGAGCAGCAGGCGCGCAAGGCCCTGCCGCACGACGGCTCGGGCAACCCGTCCTCGGCGTGGGACTTTGACGCTTACGCCCCGGCGGGCGGCGTGCGCGGCAGCGCCAAGGACGTCGCGCGCTGGATTGCCATGCAGCTCGGCTCGTACCAGGCCGCGCCCGGACTGACGGCGGCGGTGTCCGACACCGGCATTCCGCGCGTCAACATCGACAACATCGGCCGTTCGTATGTCGGCCTCGGCTGGCACGTGCAGCCCAACCGCCCCGTCCCCGTGGAAGGGCTTAACACCGGAGGGGTAAACCCCGTGGTGTATGAAGAACCCGAAAACGCGGGCGAGCGCTACGGCACGCTGTACTGGCACAACGGCGCCGGCAACGGGTACAACACGGAATACATGATGTGCCCCGAAACCAACACCGGCGTTGTGGTGCTCATCAACAACAACGGCGCGGGCGATCCCGACCGCCTGTGCGGCTGCATTATGGACTGGGCCCTGAGCGGCAACAGCACCGGCAACAAGGCGACGAACGTGGTGCTGACGGAAGACAGCCTCGGCACGGCGGGCGACCGCTGCATCACCGGCCTGGAAGCGGGCAAGTACTACACGGTGGAAACGGGCACGGCCGAGCTGAAAGCGGCGGGCCTGGGCACGACGCTGTACGCGCGCGCCGACGGCACGCTGACCGATCGCTTTAAAGAAGCGGCTCCGCTGGAGGGCACGGAGATTGTCTATTCCGCCGCAGCGCGCATCCTCAACGGCCAGACCTACAAAGTGACGGCGTCGGACAGCGCGCCCACCGACGACCCGCGGGCCGATTATGTGCACGACGGCCTGTACGGCGGCGCACGGCAGCTGTACGAAAACAGCGGCACCATCCGCACGGATGAGAACTTCCCCGATCCCGAAACCGCCGAGCGGTTTGACATTTCGGGCCTGTCGCTGGCCTATATCTGGGACAAGGACGTCCTCAGCGCCGATGCGGAAACCGGATTTTACAACTTCGGCGAAACCGAAGAGGGCGGCAGCGCCATCGACGAGCACACCCTGTTTGAAATCGGCGGCATAGGCGATATGTTCAGGGATCTGGCCGCCGTGAAGATGGATGAGCTGGGGTACCTTACGCTGGAAGACTACAAAGCCGCCGAGGCGGA
>CANUCM010000080.1 GCA_947856675.1 uncultured Clostridia bacterium
CCGGTGCCCGTCAGCGTGGCGGTGTTGGCCATAAAGGGGCACATCAGCTCGCGAAAGCCCGCGGCGTTGTTGCGGTCGAGGCAGAAGTTGAGAAAGGCGCGCTCCAGCCGGGCGCCGCCGCCCACCATGAAGTTGAAGCGGGTGCCCGTGACCTTGGCGGCGCGGGGCGCGTCGATGATGCCGAGGTTTGCGCCGATGTCCCAGTGGGCCGCGACGGCAAAGTCAAACTCGCGCGGGGCGCCCCAGCGGCGCACCTCGACGTTCTGGTCGCTGTCCGCGCCCTCGGGCACGCTGGGGTCGGGGATGCACGGGATGCCCAGCATGATGCCCCGCAGCTCGCTTTCCAGCGCCGAAAGCCGGGCCGAAAGCTCCTTGCCGCGCGAGGCCAGCAGCTTCATCTCGACCATGGCGGCCGTGGTGTCCTGCCCCTGCTTTTTCATTTCGGGGATGCGCTTTGACATGCGGTTCTGGTCGGCCCTGATGGTTTCGCTTTCCACAATCAGGGCGCGGCGCTGCTCGTCGAGCGACAAAGCGCGGTCAATTTCCGCGTCATAGCTGCGCCCGCGCTTTTGCAGCTGTGTTTTGGCGTAGTCGGTTTGTTCCCGCAGAACCTTGATATCCAGCATAAAAATGCTCTCCTTTTTCAGGGCTTGAGCGACGTCAGGGCGCGGCACAGCGCCTCCAGGCCGTCGTTGCCGTAATATTCAATGCTCAGTTTTCCTTTTTTTGCGCCGTGGTGAATGGTCACCTTGCAGCCGGTCTGCGCCGAAAGCCGGCGCTGCAGCTCTTTAATATAAATGTCATCCCCCGAAGGGGAAGCCTCACGCGGCTTTTGCAGGAGCTTTTGCGTCAGGCGCTCGGTTTCGCGCACCGAAAGCCCCTGCTCAAGGGCGGTCTGCGCCGCCTGCAGCATGAGCCCGGGCGAGCCCGACAGCGACAAAAGCGCGCGGCCGTGGCCCGCCGACAGCTGCCCGCCGGACACCATGGCGCGCAGCGCCTCGGGAAGGTTCAAAAGGCGCAGGCTGTTGGCCACGGCGGGGCGCGAACGCCCGACGCGCTCGGCGGCCTGCTCCTGCGTCATGGAAAAGCGGTCCATCAGCGTGCGGTAGCCCTCGGCCTCCTCGATGGGGTCGAGGTCCTCGCGCTGGAGGTTTTCAATCAAAGCGAGCGCGTAGGCGGTCGGCTCGTCGACGTCGAGCACGTGGGCGGGGATCTCCGAAAGCCCGGCCATGCGCGCGGCGCGCCAGCGGCGTTCGCCGGCAATGATGACATAGCCCTCGCCCCGGCGGCGCACGGTAATCGGGGTGATGACGCCGTTTTCGCGGATGCTGTCTGCCAGCTCGGCCAGCGCGCCTTCGTCAAACGTGCGGCGGGGCTGGTCGGGGTTTGGCTCGATGTCGCGGATTTTGAGGCCGGTGACCGGCTGCGCGTCGGCCGGCGGCTCGCCGAACAGCGCGGAAAGCCCTTTGCCCAGGCCTTTGGGCTGTTTTTGCTCGGACATTTACTTTCCTCCTTTGCAGCGCTTTAAAAACTCGTCGGCAATGAGGCCGTAGGCCTCGGCGCCGCGCGACAGGCGGTCGTAGGCCAAAATGGGCTTGCCGTGGCTGGGCGCCTCGGACAGGCGCACGTTGCGCGGCACGACGGTTTTGAAGACCTTGGGGCCGAAATATTTTTTGATTTCCTCCGCGACCTGCAGCGTCAGGTTGGTGCGGCCGTCGTACATGGTGAGCACGATGCCCTCGATGTCGAGCGCGGGGTTAAAGGACCGCTTGACGGTGCGGATGGTGGAAACCAGCTGCGAAAGGCCCTCAAGGGCGTAGTATTCGCACTGCATGGGCACCAGCACGGAATCGGCGGCGGCCAGGGCGTTGAGGGTCAGAAGGCCCAGAGAGGGCGGGCAGTCGATAAAAATAAAGTCATAGCGGCTGCGCAGCGGGGCGAGCAGGGAGCGCAGCACCGCGGCGCGGTTTTCCGTGCCGGCCAGCTCCTGCTCGAGGGCGGCGAGGGTGATGTCGGAGGGCAGAAGGTCGCACCAGCGGGTGCGGCACAGCGCCTGCTCGACGGTGCACAGCCCGGCCAGCACGCCGTAAACCCCCTTGCCGGCGGCCGAAACGCCCAGGCCGGAGCTGGCGTTGCCCTGCGGGTCAAAGTCGCACAAAAGCACGGATTTTCCCCGGGCGGCGACGCAGCAGGCCAGGTTGACGGCGGTGGTGGTTTTGCCGACGCCGCCCTTTTGGTTGGACAAAGCTACAATTTTCCCCATGAAGCGTTACCTCTGACAGTGCGAGTAAAGTGGCGCTTTCGCGCTTTTTTTCATTATAGCACCGCGCGCGGGGGGTGTAAAGCAAAAAAGCCGCCGCCTGCGCAGGCATTGTGCGTCAGGCGGCGGGCCGGTAAGGGAAAAAAGGGAGGACGGCAAACGGGGAAAAGGGGTGTTTCACGTGAAACAGCGAAGGCCTTTACACCCCGCAAAGGCCCGCGCCGTCAGGCTTTTTCGGCGCCGGGCAGGGCGGGCGCCCCGGCGCGCGCGTCGGGAATCCGGATGGTCAGCACCAGCGCGTCCCCGCAGCGCTGCTTTTCCACCTGCGCGCCCACGCCGGCCGTCTGCATGGCCGCCACGGCGCGGTCCAGCGTGTTGAGAAACAGCCGCACATCGCGGATGAGCCCGCGGCGCTGTCCGCCCGGCCGCGGCGCGGGCGGCGCCAAAAGGCTGTCGACCAGCGCCTCGGTCTGGCTGACGTTGAGCCCGTGCCGCGCCGCCTGTTCGGCCGTGCGCGCCTGTACCGCCGGGTCGGAAAGCCGCAGAAGGGCGCGCGCATGGCGTTCGCTCAGCCCGTACTGCCGCAAAACGGCCACCGTTTCGGGCGCCAGGTGCAAAAGGCGCAGCTTGTTGGCCACGGCCGACTGCGTCATGCCGATTTTTTCGGCGGCCTGCTGCTGCGTCATGCCGTACAGCTCGGTCAGCCGGCGCAGCCCCTGCGCCTGCTCAAAAAAGTCCAGATCGCGCCGCTGCAGGTTTTCCACCAGCGCCATGAGCGAGCTGTCCTCGTCTTCGGCGGAAACAATATAGCACGGCACGCTGTGCAGCCCCGCCATGATGCTGGCCCGCAGACGCCGTTCGCCGGCGATCAGCTCGTAGCCCGTGTCGCGGCGCCGCACGGTCAGCGGCGTGATGACGCCGTAGCGGCGGATGCTGTCCGCAAGCTCGGCCAGCGCCTGCGCGTCAAACAGGCGCCGGGGCTGGTTGGGGTTTCGGGAAATGTCGGAAACGCGCAGCCGGCGAAACTCGCGCCGTCCGGCGCCCGGCAGCAGGGAAAGCGCCACGGCAAAGCCTCCTTTGCGTCGGTATTTTTTAAGGACAAGCCCATCATACCACCGCGCGGGGGGCGAAAGTTGCAGAAATGTGATGGGAAATAAAGGAAAATCCGTGCGCTCAGCTCGGGTCGTGGGGGCGGAAAAAGAAGGTGGCGAGCAGCGAAAAGAAGACTGCGGCGGCAATGCCGCCGGCCGTGGCGCTCAGCCCGCCGGTAAAGGCGCCGATGAGGCCGTTTTGCGCAACGGCCTGCTCGACGCCGCGCGCCATGGAGTAGCCGAAACCCAAAATGGGCACGGTGGCGCCCGCGCCGCCGAAGTCGACCAGCGGCTGGTACACGCCGAGCGCCGTCAGCACAAGGCCCAAAACGACATAGCCGCTCAAAATGCGCGCGGGGGTCAGGCGGGTGCGGTCTATAAGAATCTGGCTTAAAGCGCAGATGGCGCCGCCGAGCAGAAAGGCTCTGACATATTCCATGGTTTAATCCTCCGCTTCCAGGCAGACGAGGTGGCAGATGCCGGGGATGGACTCGCCCTGCGTGCTGGTGATGGGCGACAGCAAAGCGCCCGTGCCGCAGAACAAAACGCGGCGGAAAAGCTTTTTTTCGAGTGCGGGCAGCAAATAGGCGCCCAAAACGGCGGCCGAGCAGCCGCAGCCCGAGGCGCCGGCGTGCACGTCCTGCCCGCCGTGAAACAGCATGAGCCCGCAGTCGTCCAAAACGGGGCGCATGTCGATGCCGTCGCCGTCAAACAGCTCGATGACCAGCCTGCGCCCGACGGCGGCGAGGTCGCCCGTGACGATGAGGTCGTAGTCGCAGGGGCCGTCGCCGGTGTCGGAAAAATAGCGCGACAGCGTTTCGTAGGCGCTTTGGGCCATGGCGGCGCCCATGTTGCCCGCGTCTTTGATGCCGGGGTCAAAAATGCGCCCGATGTGCGCGCGTGTAATGCGCACACCGCTGCTGTGTGTGCCCGAAAGCACCACGGCGCCCGCCGCCGTGGCCGTCCACTGGGCGGTGGGGGTGCGCTGGCCGCCGTAGCACAGGGGATAGCGGTACTGGCGCTCGGCCGTGCAGAAATGCGACGACGCGGTGCACAGCACGTCGTGGTGCAGGCCGCCGTCGACAAGGGTCGCGCCCACGAGCAGGCCTTCGGCCATGGTCGAGCACGCGCCGTACAGCCCGAGAAACGGAATGCCGCTGCCGCGGAAGCCGAAGCTTGTGGAAACGCACTGGTTTAAAAGGTCGCCGCCCAAAGCGCAGCTCAGCTCGTCGGGGCGCAGGCCGGCCTTTTGCAGGGCGGTGTGCCAGGCGCTGCTCACCATTTTCATTTCGGCCTGCTCCCATGTATCGCAGCCGAAGCGGCCGTCGGGGCAGACGGTGTCAAAGCGGTCGCCCAGCGGGCCTTTGCCTTCCTTGCGCCCGGCGCACACCGCCCATGAGCGGATGTGTACGGGGTTTTTAAACTGCACCGTCGACATGTTCAGCCTCCGAAAACATATAAAATAAGCCCGTAGAGCACGCTGGCGGAAATGCCCAGCACCAGCACGGGGCCGGCGATGGTGAACATTTTGACGCAGGTGCCCAAAACGACGCCCTCGGCGCGGAACTCGAGCGCGGGCGCGGCCACGGCGTTGGCAAAGCCGGTGATGGGCACAAGCGTGCCGGCGCCGGCCAGCTTGGCAAGGCGCGGGTACAGCCCCAGCGCCGTCAGCGCGACGCCCAAAAACACCATGGTGGCCGCCGTGGCGGCGGCCAGGGCGTCGCCGCTCAGCCCGGCGTTTTCATACAGCGCGCGCACGCCCTGCCCGAGCGCGCACAAAAGCCCGCCGACGGCAAAGGCGGCCGGGATGTTGCGCGAGGACGGGGAAGGGGGCGACGCTTTTTGCGAAAGACGCAGATACTCCTCGTTGGAAAGCTTCAATGCACTTCACCTCATGGGTATTTTTGCCGCAAACGGTGCGTTTATGCCTGCGCGCGCTTGCTTTTTGCCGCACCGCGGGGTATCATGGAGAAAACGATGCCGGGGAGGAAAAAAACACATGTCGGCAGAAGTGGAGAGAGTCAAAGACTATCTGCGCCCTTTCGGGCTGGACGGCCGCGTGCGCGAGTTTGACGTGTCGAGCGCGACGGTCGAGCTGGCAGCGCAGGCCGTGGGCGTCGAGCCCGCGCGCATCGCGAAAACGCTGTCGTTTGCCGCGCCGGACGGCGAGGGGTGCATTCTGGTGGTCACGGCGGGCGACACGCGGATAGACAACAAGGCGTTCCGCACGTTTTTCGGGACCAAGGCGCGCATGCTCACGCCCGAGCTGGTGCGCGAAAAAACCGGGCATTATATCGGCGGGGTGTGCCCGTTTGCCCTGCCGCAGGGCGTGTGCCAGGTGTGGCTCGACCGCTCGCTTGAGCGGTTTGACACGGTGTTTCCCGCCGCGGGCAGCGACGCAAGCGCCGTCGAGCTGCACTGCGGCGAGCTGGAACGGGCGTCGCAGGCCAGGGGCTGGGTCGAGGTATGCCGCCCCGCACAGGAAAAAAAGGAGGATGCGCAGTGAAAATCATCGGACTGATCGGCGGCATGAGCTGGGAGAGCACCGTGACGTATTATCAGGTGATCAACGAGGAGGTCAAGCGCCGTCTGGGCGGCCTGCACTCGGCCAAAATCGTTTTGTACAGCGTCGAGTTTGACGAAATCGAGCGCTATCAGGCGTCGGGCGAGTGGGACAAGGCGGCCGGGGTGCTGGCGCAGGCGGGCTGCGCGCTCCGGCGCGCCGGGGCGCAGGGGCTTGTCATCTGCACCAACACCATGCACAAGGTCGCCCCCGAGGTGCGCAGCGCGGCCGGGCTGCCGCTGCTTCACATCGTCGACGCGACGGCGCAGCGGCTGCATGAGGCCGGCGTGCGCTGCGTGGCGCTTTTGGGCACGCGCTACACCATGCAGCAGGACTTTTACAAAGAGCCGCTGCGGCAAAAGGGCTTTGACGTGCTGGTGCCGCAGCCCGGCGACATGGAAGAGGTCAACCGCGTGATTTTTGAGGAGCTGTGCCGCGGCGACATCCGCGAAAGCTCGCGCCGCACCTTTGTGCGCGTGCTCGAGGAAATGCGCGGGCGCGGCGCGCAGGCGGCCATTCTGGGCTGCACCGAAATCGGGCTTTTGCTGCGCGGGGGCGACATCGACATGCCGCTGTTTGACACGGCGGTCATCCACGCCGAAAGCGCCGCGCGCTGGGCGCTGGAAGAATAAAAAAACGGAGAGCCGCAAGG
>CANUCM010000081.1 GCA_947856675.1 uncultured Clostridia bacterium
TCGAAATGATGGAAGCCAATGACGACGTGCAGAACGTCTGGCACAACTGGGAGAACGAGCAGGATTCCTGACGCCGGATTGCCGGTCCTTTTCAAAAGAGGACAAAGCCTTTGCCAATGTGCTGCAAAACCAGGGGCGCCAACTCCATTGATGAGTTGGCGCCCCTTTTTTGCTGTTTTCCGACAGCCACACAAGAAAAAACCGGGCAACCAGGCGAATGGCTTGTTCAAAATAGGCATCCTGGAGCATCAAGACGCCGGTGTTGGAGATCTTTACGTTTTTCAGGCGGCTGCTGACGCCGAAGAAGGTCTTGTCGGCGCAGACGGGGATGGCGCGGCCCGTTGAAAGCAGCAGCTTGGTCGCTTCCCCGTATGCTTCGGCGCGCTCGGCGGGGTCAACAATCTCCAGTGCCGCGCCGAAAGCGGCGTCGACTTCGGGCAGGTTGATAATGCCGGTCTTGCTGGTGAAAATGGCATCCAGCATGGCGCCGTCGCGCGCCCCGTAAATCAAATACACAAGCTCGGCGCTGCCGTCAAGCGCCTTGGGAACCAGCTGATCTCCCGAAACGGATTCGATTTCCAGTTTGATGCCATTCTTTTTCAGCTGATCCTGGATAAGCAGCACATCCGCTCCGGCTTCGTCGCTGTCCGTTGCCAGCGTTATGGAAAGAGGCTGACCGTCTTTTTCCACGAACCCGTCGCCGTCGTCGTCGGCGTATCCCGCGGCGGCCAGCAGCTCGGCGACCTCTTCGGCGTCGGGAGCGTAAAGCTCCTTGCAGGCTTCCTCTGCGGCTTGGGCATCCACGATCGATGCGGACTTTGTGTCGGAAAGCGAAGTGTATATGGACGCGGAAAACTGGTCGCATTTCAAAACGACGGTGTAGTCATCCGGGCAGGAAACTTCCGTGACGTTGGTAAAGTTGAACATGTTGAACTTGCCGATTTCTCTGAAGCGGTCAAAGCTTTCCTTAAAGGGCTGCGAAGTGACCGGCGTCCCGTCGGAGTATTTTGCGTTTTCGTCAAGCTCGATGGTGACGGTCAGGCCGTCTTCTGAAATGGTCACCGACTTGGCCACATTGGGGACGAGTGCAGAGCCGTCAAGCGAATATGCCGCAAGCGCAGGGCTTATAAAGGGGGAATATTCGCGGCTGGCAGAGGTCTGGAACGGATCGAGCCCGCCGTCGTCGGTACCTATGGCGTATACCAGCTCGTCGGCTATTTCCGGCTCCTGCGGCTGTCCGGAGCCGCTGCCGCCTTCAGAAGGTTCCTTCGGCTGGCTGGGGGCGCAGCCGAAAAAAAGGAATATGACTGTCAGAATGCTGAGAAACAGTGCGATCTTTTTTTCATAAATGACGCTCCCTTACTTTTGTTTCATCATGTAACAAGCAGCCCAGTGGGTGCCGGAAACCTGTGTGAGAGGCGGGGCGGATTTGAGGCACTCGGGCTGCCTGAACGGGCAGCGGGGTGCGGTTTTGCATCCCGCGTGGGATGTCTATCTGATCATAGGGGTAGCGCAGAATCAGGGGGGCAAAACCGCCAGCAGCGAAATAACAGCAATAATAAGAAAACCGGCGGCAAACGCCTTGTTTTTAAACAGGGCTTTCCATATGTTTTGTTTCACGCTTACCCTTCTTTCATTGAGACCTTGACCCGGGGGTTCACGGCGGCGACCATGAGATCTCCGAGCAAATTGCAGGTGACGGTCAGTACTGAGATAATAAGAAAATAGGCTTGAATGAACGGAAAGTCCTTGGAGAAAATGCTGTTGACAACAAGGCTTCCCATGCCGGGCAGGGCAAAAATGCTTTCAATCATGATGGAACCGCCGATGAGCGAAGGAATGCCGATGAAAAAGCCCACGATCAAAGGAATGAGGGCATTGCGCAGGACATGGCGGATCAGCACTTTTCGTTTGCTCAGCCCTTTTGCGTAAGCGGTGCGGACAAAGCGTTCGGAAATCACTTCCAGGGCTTCCGAGCGGGTGACGCGAAGGCCGGCCGTCAACCCGTACACCACCATGGTGGCCACGGGAAGAACAAGAGAACGCCAGTCGGTGTATCCCGAAATGGGGAACCACTGAAGCTTAATGGCAAACAGGTACATCATGATGATTGCCAGAAAGTAATAGGGGATACACCACAAAAGCGTTGTGGACCACACAATGGCCTTGTCGGCTTTTTTCCTTTTTGCGTGGCGGCAATCAGGCCCAGCGGGATTTGTATGCACAGGCCGATCAGCATGGAGGGAATGGTCAACCGCAGGGTATACGGCAGGCGGTCGGCAATAATGTCGGAAACCCGCTGGCCGGATGCAAGAGAAACGCCGAAATCGCCGGAAAGCAGATTTTTTGCCCAGATAAAGTATTGGACAAAGATGGGCTTGTCCAGCCCCCACTCGGCGCGAAGCTCGTCCTTTTTTCCTGCGGAGTGCCAAGGGGCATCATGATGTCGGCGGGATCTCCGGGGATCAGCCGAAGCAGAAAGAACAGTAAAATGGAGACAAGAACAATGACAGCCAGTCCCTGCACAATTCGTTTTAAAGTGTAGTTCAGCATGTTTTTTTCTCCTTGCATCGCTGCCGGCGCGGCGGAGGGCGACGGCTGCAGCTGTGCCTGCAGTTCAAGCGCCCGCTTTCCCCAGTCTATGTCCTCTCTGTCCAGCAAAAAGTCGCAAATGCAGTTCTTGATGGCCAGATTCACCAGGCCGTCGGAGCACAACATTGGTCAGGATAATGTACCCGCACGTCCGATCGGCCGTAAACCCGAGGGCGGTGGTGGCGCCTGTGCCGCCGCCGGTGTGCTCAAAGAATTTTCGGCCGCGGTAGACTTTCACGATCCATCCCAGCGCATAGGCGGCAAGATCCACTTCTGTTTTCATGGCCAGGGTGTCGGGCACGATGGTGCGCGGGGAAAGCAGCTGTTCGTAGGAGCTTTTGCAAATCAGTCCGCCGCCGTCGTCTTTCATATACTGAAGCCACTTTGCCATGTCCTCCAGATTGGAGCTGATCATGCCGCAGGGAGCCATTGGGTGATATGTACAGCTTTTGAGCGGCAGCCTGCGCCCGTTTACGTCATAGGGGAGCGCAAAATCGGGAACTTCGCTGGTTCGGCAAAAGGTGCTGTGATTCATGCCGAGCGGCTGAAAAATGTTTTCCCGGATGAAGGTTTCGTATGGCATGTGGGTTATGTGTTCAATAATATGCCCTGCCAGGGTGTATAAAATGTTGTTGTAAATATAATGGCAGCCAAACGGCTGGGGAAAATTTATGGTCTGTATAAGGTTTACCAGCTCCTGCCGGCTGTATTCCTCGTGGTCCTGCCAAAGACTGTTATTGTTTTCCATGCCGGTTCTGTGGCTCAGGATGTCTTCGATGCGGCAGTGGCGGGTGACGTATGGATCGGAAAACCGAAAGCCCGGCAGCACGCTGGATATCCTGCTGTCCAGCGAAAGCAGGCCGCGGTCGCACAGCATGGCGATGGCAAAAGAAGTAAAGGCTTTGGTCAGGGAACAGATGTCAAACCGGGTTTTTGTGGTAACCGGCAAACCGTTTTCAACATCTCTCAGGCCAAGACCGGCATTGAAAACCACTTCGTTGTTTTTTACCACATAAATGGCCGTTCCTGCTGTGTTGAAAGTTTTAAGCAGGTCAAGGATTTTATCTGCAGGCATGTTCATTTTCAATCATCTGATATTTAATAAATATTTTATCGATATATCACTTGGGGCAAAACGCAGCCGCGCTTCTTGCAGCAAGCCGGGGTGTGCTGTGTTTGCGCGGTTATGTCCAAATCATCTCATCGTGAGGGGGGATTAAATCGTCTTTCAGGCATTTCAGGGCCAGTTTTTCGTCGCGGGCCAAAAGCGCTTTTACGATGCTGCGGTGGCTTTCGGTGATGTCGAAATGCTGGTCCTCCAAGGTGCGCTGGCGAATAAAACGGTTAAATATGTTTTTGATTTCCTGTTCCACAAGGACGTTTTTTGTCATTTCTGCAAGGCGAAAATGAAAAGCGAGGTTTTCGGGATATCCGTTCAAGTTGGCGTCAACGGTGTCCAGCAGCTGCTGGAGTTCTTCATCGGAGGATTTTTCGATGAGTTTTTTGATAATTCCGCTTTCCAGCATAAAGCGGAGCTCCCGGAGCATGCAAAATTCGCTGAAGCTCAGTTCTTTCAAAAAATAGCCCTTGCCGGAATATTTTACCAAAATCCCCTGGTGGCAAAGAATATTCAACGCCTCTCTGACAGGGGTTTTGCTGACGCCGTATTCTGCGGCCAGGGTTTTTTCGTTGATAATTTCGTCAAAAGAAAAGCGTTCAGCAGCAATGTCAGCATGGATCCGTTCCAGCGCATAATTCAGTTTCAGCTGCGACACAAGCAAAGCCTCCCGGGGTGATATATCACCGAAATACCGTTTTGTAAATAGAACATTTTTTCTGCGGAAAAGTCAAGGCGTTTTGGAGACAATTCCAAATATTTTCTTGTGCAGGGATTTTTCTGCGCGGTTTGCATCGCGGTAAAAAGCAGCCGGGCCACACGATAAAAGCGCATGACCTGGATTTTCTTGTGTTTTTCACAAGAGTCTGTTATCATAGA
>CANUCM010000082.1 GCA_947856675.1 uncultured Clostridia bacterium
CGTTCAAGTGCCGATGCTCCGGGCGGCTGCGGTGCGTTTGCCTCGGCGATTTCACGCGCCTCGTCGCCTGTAAACAGGTCGTTTTGCCGCATATCCTGCATATTTTGCTCGTCCATGCTTTTCCTCCTTTATTCGCGTGCCTGCAGTGCGCGCCAGTAGGCTTCCATGGTGGCAATCTGCTCGTCGCTCAGCCCCAGGGCGCGGTAGCCGTCAAAAATGCCGTATCGGGCCAGCAGCTCGGCCAGCGTTTCAAGCTGGCTGCGCTCTTCCTGCTCCATTTCATAGATCAGACGCCGGTCCTCCTGTTCCATGTCGTAATCGAGCTCGCGTCGGGCCAGGTCGGTCTCATACGCCAGACGGCGCTGCGCCAGCCCCATCTCATAGGCAAACTGCTGCTGCGACAGTCCGAGCTGACGGTCCTGCACAGCGGCGTCGAGCAGCACACTGCCCTGATTAAAGCGCTGCTGCGCGATGAGCTTGGCAAACTCCGCCATCTGGTTGGCTTTTTCAATGCCGCCTTCCAGACGGGTCTGCTCACGCGCAAGGTCGATTTGGCGCAGCGAGTCGACGCGCGCCTGCTCGTTCTGGCCGACCACACTCTGGTAGGTATTGCCCAGGCTGGCCAGACTGCTTTCAGAATAACCCGAGTTGAGCAGCCCGAGCTGTGATTGCCGCTGCGCTGCGGCGCCAAACGGATTGGTCGCGCGCAGCCATGTCTCATACGCGGCGGCGTTGGCGTCAGCTGCCGAACGCTCAATGCCAGGAATCTGGGCGCTGAGCGCCAGAAGGGTGCGGTCGATCTCAGCCTGCAGCGCGCGCTGCTCAGCCTCTCGGGCGCGTTCAAACTCGGCGAGCTGCTGTTCGTACAGCGCCTGCGCCTCAGCCTGGGCCTGCGATACGCCCGACGAGCTGCCCGCACCCCATCCCGACGTGTCCCACATGGGCTGCTGTACAGCAGGCTGATACGCCGGGGCCGTCTGATACGGCACATACAAGCTGCCGTCCTCGCCGCCCGAATAGCCGAATTGGGCGCGAATCTGTTCGGCCGTCTGGTGAGCGCGCGCCATGCCGGCGGCGTCGCCGGCCGCCTGCGCGCGGGTATAGTCCTCCTTGGCCTGCTGAATCAGATTCCAGCTCTGCGGACTTTTATTGCGAATTTCCTCGTCAGTGTTGGCGCCCACGGGCGTATACCACGACGCCGACGAGCTCTGCCCCGAGCCACTCGACGAGCCGGATGATGTCCGGCGCGAACTGCCCGAGGACGACGAGTTCTGCGCCGCGCTTTTGGCCGCCTGCTGCGCGGCTGAAATGGCCTGCGTCAGCTGCTTCTGCACCAGCGCAAACGGATTGATGGTTGCCACTTTGCTTCTCTCCTTTTATCTGGTCTGTGCCGCGTCGGAAAGAGCGTTTTGCCTTTCGCGCAGCTTTTCCAAAATGCGGCTCTTGCCGCGCACATACTGATCCGGAATGCCCTCAAGATAGGTGACAGCGTCGGTGATGATGCCCTTTTGGAACAGATTGTCCAGTGTCTCAATCTGCATGAGCTCGGAATAATACGCCGCCGAACCGATGTCCACCCGCGTCGACAGGTTGGCGCGGCGCAGCATGCCAAAATCAAACAGCTCGGTTTTCCCGTCGCCGGCCGAAGCCGGGCGCACTCCGTAGTGCACGGCCATCATGTCGGTCATGATGCGCACGCAGTCTTCCGTGAACCGGTAAAACTCCATGCGCTGCAGCTCGAGCGGCATGGCGCTCGCCTTCTGCGTGGCGATAATAGCCGATGTGTTGTCGGGCCGCACATTGCCGAGCGACGCGTCAGACGCGCCCATGAACTCCAGCGTGCGCTGGGTCAAAAGCTCAATCAGCTGCACAACCTGCGCCGACATGTCGCCGCCGCGGAAGCTCTGGGCGATGGCCTGCTCCCCGGGGCTGCCGATGACGCCGATGGCTTCGCCGACACGGTTTGTCCAGCGGGCAATGCGGCTTTTGTCGTAGAGTATTTTGGGGAAAGCGTTGGTCTTGACCGAGTAGATGCCCATGGCAAACAGCTGGTTGATGGCGATCTGGTTGGGGATGACGGCGGTGAGCGCCGACTCGCCGTGGAAGCTGCGGCGCACCTTGTCCCACGACATCCACGCGACGGGGTAGCGGCGGTAGCCGGTGTCCCACGGCGCGCGCACCGCGCCCGAGGCGGTGGTTTTCAGGCAGTGCACCGTGCCCTTTTCGCGCCACATCTTGACAAGCACGGTCACCATGCCGTCGTCTTCCGGGGCGTCCCAGCCTTCGCGGGCGCTGTCGGTCATAATCTGCCCGGGGTCCTGGCCGCAGGCTTTGGCCTCGGCGCGCACCGCGTCAATGTCCCGGCGCGTCGAAATGATAATGTACGGCTGGCGCTGCAGGCTGTGCACCGCGGGCAGCGCAAAATGCACCTCGGTGTTTTCCAAAAGCTCGGCGCACACCCGCCCCCGGGCCGTGCTGCCCGTTTCGGCCTCGGGGTCAAAGTAAAAGTACAGGCAGCCGTCGCCGTCGACGGCGGCGCTGCGCACCACGTCGCGGCTGAGGTCTTTAAACCCCGTCTGCTCAATGAGCCGCGACGTTTCGGCCGACAGCACGCGGCAGGCGCGCTCGCTGCGCTCGGTCTGCTCAAAGGGCACAAACGACGCCGATACATCGTCGGAAACAATCATGGAAATAAAATACGACACGACGCGCCGCAGCACGTTGATGACCGGCTTGTCGAGGTCGGGGGCGTACAGCCCTTCCCACTGCCTGCCGATGTAAAAGTTTTCATTGACGCGCACTTTGTCATACAGGCCGATGCCCTCGTTGTAGGCAACGCCCCGCTGGTACTCGCCCCACACGCCGGCGGGATCAGTCCTCATGCCTTCCGCCTCCTTCCGCGCCACCGGTGTAGCTTAAAAAGTCGTCCCACTGCCGCGCAAGCCCGGGCGGCAGATCCTGCTGCTGCGGCGGCTGCCCGCCGCCGGACACGCCGCAGCTTCTCGCAAGAAAGCCCAGTGCAAAGGCGCACAGGCACCCGGCCACGGCAAATAACACTTCCATCTGTCTTTCTCCTTTCCCTGCGCTTTCAGCGCGCGCTGTAATGCAGAAAATCCTCGGCCTGGCGGTCGAAATCCGGCCCCCGGTCCTCCTCCGGCTCATCCCGCACGCCCGGCGCGGGCCGCCCCGCCACAAAATAACGGATGGCGTCGGGCGCGTGCGTCAGCTCATGCGGCGTGCGCGCGGTGTCATTGGGGTTGTGTTCGTCATAGCGCAGCGCCGGCAGCGTGCGGATGAGGTTTGTGCAGCAGTCAAACACCCGCAGCGCCGCCGTGCGCACCCCCTGCTCGTCCTCAAAGGGCCGCAGCCACTCGGCCAGGTCGTACCAGCCCTGCACGCGGTCGTTCTGCGCGCGCCTGAGCGCAATGCCGCAGCGGGCAAAAATGTCGGCCGTGCTGCGGCCGGTGTCGCTGTGACGGTTCCACAGATCGGGCGGCGCGTACCACGCCGAAATGGGCTCCTGCGTCATGGAACGCACAAGCTCGGCGGCCTCGCCGGCCAAAAGCCCCGGCCGGTAGACCTCGCGGTACACCACCGCCCGCCCGTGCTCGTCCACCGCCACCCAAAACCCCGCCAGCATGTCGCGGCCGTAGTCCATGGTAAAATACCGCCGCCAGTACCCGGGCAGGGCAAAGGGCCGCACCACATGCACGCTTTTGTCCCACATGGAAAAGTACTGCCCCTCAAAAATGTCCCAGTCGCCGTACAAAAGCGCCCTCTGCTCGCGCTCGGGCAGGTTTTGCAGCCGGCGGACATAGCCGGGGTCGGCGCGCGTGAGAAAACCGTTGTCCTGCACGCGCGAGGGCACAAACAGCCGGCTGCCGCTTTTCAGCCTGTGTACCGTGTCGGGCGGGCCGATGTCGATAAACCGGCTTTTTACCCATTGATGCCCCACTCCGCCGGGGTTTGTGGCGCTTTTGACCGACTTTGGAAAGGGATTGGCTCCCCTGAGCCTTGAGAGAAGATAAAGATACATATTCTCCGTAAAATGTGTCAGTTCGTCAAAGCGTATCACGTCGTACTCGGCCGACTGGTAGCGGTACACATCACGCTCGAGGTCGCAGTAGCCAAAGTCGATGAGCGAGCCGTTTTCAAACTGCCCGACGTGCGACGCGGCATTATAGCGGTAGACAGAGCGCGGGTAGAGGCCAAGCGAACAGCGGACCAGCGATTTTTCCAGCTCGGGCAGCGTGCGGCGCAGCACCAGCTGCTTGGAGCCCGCGTAGCGCAGCGCGTACAAAAGCGCGTCCATGAGCTGGCCGTAAGACTTTCCGCCCCCGGCCGCTCCGCCGAACAGCACCTCGTCGGCCTGCGCGCGGATAAAGTCATACTGCCTGCGCGTAATGCTCAGTTCCATCAGTCGACAATGTGCACCGTAATGCTTTCGGGCGCCGGCTGCTGCACCTCGCCCGCGCCGTAGCCCAGCACGGTCTTTCCGAAAAACTGCGCAAACGAGCTGTTGTAAAAGCCGCCCAGGCTGTTGACAAGCCAGGCGTTTTCCTGCATCTGCTGCGCGCGCTGGCAGGCAAGCTCAAACTCGGCATGCTCGTCCCGCCACTGCTGCAAAACCGAAACCGGTACGCCGATGCTCTCGGCGAAGGCCTGAAACGTGGGCAGCGGCGACGGAATGACCACCGGCTCCTCCGACTTCAGGCCGCCGTCGGGATAATAGGCCACCTTTTTTTCGCAGGTCTGCGGCGGGCGCGAAAAATATTCCAAAAGCCGCCTGCAGTAGATGCGTTTATATGCTGGTTTTTTCGTGCGTTTCACCTCCCGCCGGTTTATCGACACTGCCAGCATAGCACGGCGCGCACGGCGGCGCGTCCCGGCCTTTTCCCCTGTTTTTATGCAAAAAACCGCCGGAACCTTGTAAGGTTCCGGCGGCTTTTTTACACGTTATTCCACCGCGCCGTATATCGCCGTGGTCAGCTTGGAAAGGGCCCTTTCACGCACCCTGTACACCTGCGCCTGCTCGCAGCCCAGCTCTTCGCACAAAAGCCCGGCGCAGCCCGGCTCGCGGTCGATGAAAAACCGCTGCAGCACCCACTGCTCCTCATCGCTGAGGCAGGCCAGCCCCCGCTCAATGGCTTCGCACTTCTGCCGCGTCAGCTCCATGCTGCGCGTCAGGCGCGCAAGCTCCGTGCTGCATCCGGGCTGCCTTTCTGCCTCCTCTTTCAGAATGCGTACGCGCCCCGGCAGCGTTTTCAGGCTGGCCCTGAGCAGCCGGTAGCGCTTCAGCTCCTCTTCCGTTTGTTTTTTCCATTCCTTCACAGGCTGTCCTCCTCTCTTCATTACCAAATATTGTATCGAACATTTGTTCTGTTTTCAAGCCATAGATGTTGCGTCCGGCCGCGCCCGCCCTTGCAATATCTGGGTATTTCCCTTATACTGGGTTTTATCGGAAAAGGAGGGATTTTTTGTGAACGCCTGCGAATTTTTTGCGCGCTGCGGCGTGTACCGCCTGCCCGTTGACCCCGTGCCTGCCGCGCGGCAGCTGGGGCTTTCGCTTGTGACTTACGAGCAGTTCTGCCGCGTCAGCGGCGTCGACATGCTGTCCCTTCTGCGCTCGCACAACCCCGACGCGTTTACCTTTGTTTCCTCCGACGGGCCGGTTGTCGTCTACAACCGCCAGCGCACCCCGGGACGGCGGCGCTGGAACATCGTGCACGAGCTGAGCCACTTTGTTTTGGGCGAGCTTGACTGCGGCACGCACGGCGAGCAGGATGCCGACCGCCTGACGGCCGACATTTTGTGCCCGCTGCCGGTGGTCAGCCTGTGCGGTGTGCGCAACGTGCGGGAGCTGCAGCAGCTGTGCGGGCTGTCGCACGAGGCCGCCGCGCTGCGCTGGCGCTCGCTGTGCGCCTTCCGCCGCGGCGAGCAGGGCCCCTTTTCCGAAACCGACTGGCAGCTTGTCCGGCGGTTTCAGCCCTTTATCTCCGCGGTGCTCGACGGGTTTTCCCCCCAGTCGACCACCTTTCCCGTAGAATAAAAAAAGCCGGCCTGCAAAGGCCGGCTTTTTTTGCCGATATGGGCACTTAATTTCCCTGTGCCGGGGTGATGGGCGCGCGGCGCATGACAAGCCAGCTCAGCGCCAGAAACACTGTGGCCAAAACCAGCGCCGCCGCACCCGCATGCATGGGCGAGCGCGCGCAATACGTTCCGATGTCCACGGCCAGCTGCACAGCCCCCTGCACCAGCCTGCGGGGCAGTATCAGCGCCAGCACGGGCACTCCCACTACCAAAAAGCTCGGCACCCCTGCGGCAAACAGGATTTTTCCCAGCTTGCCCAGGCGGTAAAATATCCCGCCCATGAGATATCCCAGCGTAAACAGCGTAAGGCACAAAGCCGCCGTCCATATCAGCCAGGCGCAGTTTTCGGCAAACGCCGTACGCTCCGCAAGCCATGCGCCGTAAATGTATTTAAAGGCCATGCTGTTGTCAATGATTTCGCTGCCCGAAAACAGCAGCTGAAGCCCGCCGCAGCACAGCGAAAGCGCCGCGCTGTAAGTCACGGCAAAGGCTGCCGTGCCCCCAAAAACCGACCGGCGCGACGCGCCGTTGGCGCCGCCGAAGCGCAAAACGGAAGCAAAGCTCATAAGGCCTCCGACAAAGCACATGGTGACCATCGCGGTGTCGATGGAGCTGATGCGCACGGTTTTCCCGTCCACCGGCGCTGCGGAAAACGCAGCGATAAGCAAAAGGTTGACACCCAGCAGCACAAGGGCCAAACCGGCGATGGAAATCCAGCTGGTTTTCCAGTTCCACACAAAGACCTGTTTGATTTTCATTGCAAATACACCTCTCATGCATTGGTCAGGCGGATAAACAGCTTTTGCAGATCGACCGGCGATGCCGAAAGCCCCTGTGCAAGGTCCAGGTTTTCTGCCACAACGCACACGGTTTTCTGCCCGCCCAGCGTTTCCTCCGAGAGCACCTCGCGGCCGCGGCTCCACTCGTCGACACATTCCGCTTTTCCGCTCACCTCCACCGCCATGCTCCGAAGCTCGTCGGCCGGGCGGCTGAGCAGCACCCTGCCCCGCTTGAGGATGACCACGTGCTCAAGCAGGTGCGCCACCTCTTCAATCAAATGGGTGGAAATGACAATCGTGCGGGGGTTGTCGGCGTAGTTTTTCAAAAGCGTGCGGTAAAACAAATCCCGGTGGTTGGCGTCCAGCCCGAGCACCGGCTCATCCAGCAGCAGATAGGGCGCCGCCGTCGAAAGCGCGCAAATCAGCTTGGCAATGGTCAGATACCCCGTCGACAGGCTTTTGAGCTTCTTTTTCACGTCCAGCTCAAACTGCCCGGCCAGCATATGCGCATACTCCATGTCAAACCCCGGATAAAAATCCTTCGTCCACGAAAACAGCTGCCGCACCGTGGTGCCCTCGGGGTAATAGCTCTTTTCGCCCATGGCGTACACCCGCGTCAGGATTCTGTCGTTTTCCCGCACGCTGCATCCGTCAATGGTCACACTGCCCTGCTGCGGCCACAGCCGGTTGTTGATACAGCCCAGCAGCGTGGATTTTCCCGCACCGTTTCTGCCTAAAAGACCGTAAATTTTTCCGCTCTCCAGCGTCAGGCTGACTCCGCTGAGCGCCGTGGTCTGCCCAAAGCGCATGGTCACATCGCAAAGCTCAATCCCGCTTGCCATCTTGCCCTTCCTCCCGAATCATAGAAATCAGTTCTTCTTTTTCGATTCCCAGCTTGCGCGCTTCCTCCAGAAGCGACGCCACATATCGCTCGTAAAAGCCGCGTTTCCGCTTTTTTTCAATGATTTTTGCCGCCCCCGGGCTGACAAACATTCCAACGCCGCGCTTTTTGTACAAAACCCCTTCATCGGTCAACAGGTTCATTCCCTTCAGCACAGTCGCCGGGTTGATTCTATAGGCCAGTGAAATATCAGTGGTCGACGGTATCTGCGTTTCTTCGGCAAACGCACCCGACAGCACCCCATCCTCTATGCTTTCGGCTATCTGTATATAAATGGGGGTCTCGCTGTCAAAGTTAATATGCACCCGGCAAGCCTCCTTTCAAGTTAGTTGGTTAGTTACTTGTGTAATTAACTATATAACTTCTTTTATCATTTGTCAAGAAAAAAAACCGTGCCCTCAGGGCACGGTTTTTGGGGGGTCTTACTTTTGTTCGAACATCGCACTGACAAGCTTGAGGTTTTCGCGGATGGGAAGGTGCTGCGGACAGCGGCTCTCACACATGCCGCAGCCGATACAGTCGGAGGGCTTGCCGCGGCCGGCGACGGCACGGCCGTAGTGCATGGCGGGGAAGTTGTTGGTGCCGAACTGCTGCACGAAGTTATAGATGGAGAACAGCCGCGGGATGTTGATGTGCATCGGACAGTCGTCAACGCAATACTGGCAGCCGGTGCAGCCGATGGCCGTGCTGCGCGCGATGATGTCGGAAGCTTTGGCGATGACCTCCATCTCCCCGTCGTCCAGCGGGCGGAAATCCTTCATGTAGGACATATTGTCCTCCATCTGCGCAAGGTCGCTCATGCCGCTGAGCACCATCATGACGCCCTCGTGCGAGGCGGCAAAGCGGATGGCCCAGCTGGCGCACGACGCTTCGGGGCTGTGGCCCTTGAGCAGGGCCTTGACCTCGTCGGAAGGGTTGGCCAGCCCGCCGCCCTTGACGGGCTCCATGACGATGATGGGCTTGTTGTGGCGGCGCGCCACCTCGTAGCACGCACGCGACTGGATGCTGGCGCTCTCCCAGTCGGAGTAGTTGATTTGCAGCTGCACAAAGTCGACCTCGGGGTGCTCGGTCAGGATGCGATCGAGCACCGGCGCGGTGTCGTGGAAGGAGAAGCCCACATGGCGCGCCCTGCCCTCGGCCTTGATTTTCTGAATGAACTCAAAGCCGCCCAGCCGCACGGTCTTTTCATAGGCCTCGCTCCACAGGTTGTGCAGCAGGTAATAGTCAAAATATTCCACGCCGCAGCGCTCCAGCTGCTCGGCAAAATAACGCGGGTAATCTTCTGCGGTTTCCACCTTGTACACCGGCATTTTGTCGGCCAGCAAAAAACTCTCGCGGGGATGGCGCTTTACCAGGCACTCGCGCACGGCGGCTTCGCTGTGCTCTTGATGATAGGGGTAGGCGGTGTCGACATAGGTAAAGCCCTCAGCCAAAAAGCGGTCAAACATGGTTTTCAGCGTTTCAAAGTCTATGTCCGTTGCATCCTCGCTGCGCTGCGGCAGACGCATGCAGCCAAAGCCCAGCTTTTTAAGCGCATTTTCCTGCTGACGCATGGGTATCCTCTCCTTTTCACAGTTGCAGAAAGACCGGCCGTCTTTCGCGTTCTGATACAAATTATACCATATTCTGCACTCCGGCACAACGCCGGAACGCAATTTTGCCCGCCGGGCTGACGGGTGCGGCCGGCCCGGGAATTTTTCCTCCGCCGGGCAAAAAAACCTCTGCCCGCGGGCTTGACATTTGCCCCGTCCAGCGCTATAATAGCCCCGACAACTGAACACGGATGTCTTCAGGGCAGGGTGCAATCCCCGACCGGCGGTATAGTCCGCGAGCGCTGCGGCGCATGATTTGGTGCAATTCCAAAACCGACAGTACAGTCTGGATGAAAGAAGGCGTGTTTTTATAGTGTCGGCAGAGCTTCTGCCAGCACACCTTGCGCATGAACACCTGGAAGGCAATCCTTTCAGGTGTATTTTATTTTCAGGAGGCATTTGCCATGAACCAGACCCAACCCCTCTCCACAGCCCGCCACACCAAAGCCCGCTACGTCGCCTGCGTCGGCATGCTGTCGGCCGTGTGCTACGGCGTCACCCTCGCCTGCCAGGTTATTCCGCCCGTTGTGGGGTTTCTCAGCTTTGACCTTAAGGACGCCGTCGCCGTCATCGGCGCTTTGATCTTCGGGCCTTTGGCCGGACTGCTCTTGTCTGTCATCCCCTCGCTTTTGGAGTTTATCACCTACAGCGGCACCGGCCCGGTCGGCCTTTTGATGAATGTTTT
>CANUCM010000083.1 GCA_947856675.1 uncultured Clostridia bacterium
GTGTGGCTGCTCAAGAGAGGCTTTACGCTGAAAAAATCCCAGCCGCAGCCGGTGGTTGAGGGCCTTTTGATGCCCGCGATGTCGGTGGGCGTGCTGGTGCTTCTGGTGGGGCTGCCGTCGCTTCTGGTGTTCAGCCAAAGCGGCCCGGGCTCCATGCACGCGCCGGTGTGGCTTGCCCTGGCGGCCGGCCTTGCCGTGGGCGTTTTGGCGCAGAAAACCCGCCTGTGCATGGTCGGCGGCCTGCGTGACGCCTTTTTGTTCCGCGATTTCCATTTGTTGACGGGCTTTGTGGCCATTATTGCCGCCGCGCTCGTGGGCAACCTGATTTTGGGGCAGTTCCACCTGGGCTTCATGATCAATGCCGAAACGGCGCAGCCCATTGCGCACACTGACGGGCTGTGGAACTTTTTGGGCATGACGCTGACCGGTCTTGGCTCGGTGCTGCTGGGCGGATGCCCGCTGCGCCAGCTGATTTTGGCGGGCAGCGGCCAGAGCGACAGCGCGGTGGCCGTGCTGGGCATGATTGTCGGCGCGGCGTTCTGCCATAACTTTGCGCTGGCCTCTTCGGGCACGGGCACGACGCCGGCCGGCCGGGTGGCGACTGTACTGGGCCTTGCCGTATGTCTTGTCATCGGCCTTGTCAACTGCAAAAAGGCACAGGAGTAAGGAGGAAAGAGAATGAACCAGATTGACGCCAGAGGCTATTCCTGCCCCGAGCCGGTGCTGATGACCAAGCGCGCGCTGGAAAAGGGCCGTCCGCTGACCGTGCTGGTCGACAACCAGACCGCCGTGCAGAACATTACCCGTTTTGCCACGGGGCATAAGCTGTCGGTGAAGTGCAGGCAGGTGGGAGCCGATTTCGAACTGACCATCGAATAAGCATGAGCATGACAGCGACCTTTCACACCCACTTTGGCGCGATGAGCTTTCAGAAAATGCTGCAGCGGCGAGGGGTACCGGCGGAGATGATGCCGGTACCGCGGGCGCTGAGCGCGTCGTGCGGGGTGTGTGTCCGCTTTGAAGGGGAGTTTGAGCCGTCGATGGCATCAGACGACCTGGAAGCGGTGTACCGCGGCCTGCCGGACGGTTTTGAGCTTGTATACCGGCAGGAAGAATAACACAAAAAAAGAAGACCGCAGGACATGTCCTGCGGTCTTTTTTGTGTCCCGGATTAGCGGGCGGGCTGCATGACCATGAAGGCGGCGTAGGGCATGGCCGCGTCATAGCTGTTGCCCCAGTCATACACCAGGCGCTCATAGGACTCGATGAGGTAGCCGTCCTGGTTGTGGTCGGTGGTGTCGTAGGGGTCCATCAGGATGAGCACGTCGTCCTGGGTGGCTTCGGTGCCCATGTCGTCGTAGCCGATGACGACCTGCCAGTGGCCGCCCCATTCGTGCCACATGACCATGACGGGCGTACCCTGCTTAAGGTAATAGCGGAACAGGTCGCAGGAGTCGACAATGCCGTCGTTTTCGGTTTCGAGGCCCAGGCCGGAGTAGGTGTCGGTTTCGGCAAGGTCATAGCTCGACACGACGTCCCAGTCGCCCTCGAGCGCGCCGGCCACGTTGAGCATTTCCTGCACGGAGGCGCCGGGCAGGCCGTCGGTTTTGCCGCGCAGCAGAGCGAGGTCGATTTCGTTGAGATCGCCGCGCTCGCCGTACCATTCGAGCACCGACAGCATGCTGGACAGGCCGCAGGTGTACTCGGTGGCCTGCTGCACGCTTTTGTAGCCCTCGAGCATGGTCAAAGTGTCGTCAGAGCGCAGGGACGCGACGTCGACGGCCTTGTAGTACAGCGAATTGTCGTGGTCGCCGGCGCGGTAGACGTCGGCGCTGGCCGGGCCGGACAGGCCGTCGGAGCCGAGCCAGATGCCGTAGTCCCCGTTGTAGGGCGGGGTCTGGGCGAGCTGGGCGATGCTTTCGGCCAGCCGCGGCTGTTCGATGACGTGCGCGTCGTCAAACACGGCCTTGTTGTCCGGGTCGCAGCGGATGTCCGAGCCTTCGGCGGGGGTGTAGGTATAGCCCTCGGGGCTTGCGACGGCGAAGACGCCGTAATCGAAGTCGGGGTCAAAGCTGACGGAGTAGTCCCACACAAAGCGCTCCAGCGACAGCGTGGTGTAGCCGTCCTGGCAGTGGTCGGTGGTGTCGTAGGGGTCGGCGATGATGAGCACGTCGTCCTGGGTGGTTTCGGTGCCCATGTCGTCATAGCCGATGACGACCTGATAATGTCCGCCCCAGTCCTGCCAGCCGATGATGACGGGCTTGCCCTGCCGGAGGAAATAGGGGAACATTTCAAACAGCGTCATGTCGCCGGCGCCGGGGACGGTGACCACGGGGTAGCCGTCGTCGTTCCAGCGCAGGTTGGCGTCATAGGTGCTGAAGACGTCCCACTGCTGGCCCAGCTTGCTTTCGAGGCCTTCGAAGACGTACAGAAGCTGGCGCAGGGTGGTGGCGCCGGGGTTGTCGTTGTGGCGCAGGGCGGCGAGGTCCATTTCGTTGAGATCGCCGCGCAGGCCGTACCATTCGAGGGTCATGAGCGCGGAGGTCAGGCCGCAGGTCCAGCCGGTCGATTGCTGCTGGGTTTTAAAGCCGGTCAGCATGACGCGGGTGTCCGTGCTGCCCATGGTGTAAAAATCGGGGGTCTGATAATATCGGGAAGGCTGAATGTCTTCGGCGCTGTCCTCAACGGCGCCGCCCAGGCCGCTCTGAAAAATCAGGCGGCGGCCGTAGGGGATGGTGCCTTCAGCCACGGTTTCTGTAAAACTGTGCCGTGCCAGCATGGTGTCATCGCCCTCGCCGCCGACAGGAAGCTGCATGGCGGCGTACAGCATGACGGCCACGTCGCCGCGCAAAGCGCTTTCGCTGCC
>CANUCM010000084.1 GCA_947856675.1 uncultured Clostridia bacterium
CGGGCTCCATGATTTTCATATATTCCTCGTCGCTCTTGGCTTCGCGGGCTTTTTTCAAAAGCTCGACCGTTTCTTTCAGATGGGCGTTCGGGCGATCGAAAATCCTGAAGCCATACTCGCGCACACGATTCTCTTCCGAAATAAACATCTGCACGAGCTGGTCATTTTTGTACTGATCAAAGGTCATGGAAAGATCAGAGCGGTATCCGCCGTCAGGCAGTTGCCATTCTCGTTGACAATGTGGCAATGAAAGGCAATTTTAACCGCTCCGTCATGGATTATTATGCCGGAAAGCGCAAAATGCCCACGACGCATATGGGGATGTATTACCTGCTCGACAAGGCACTGACCGATGCCCGCGCCTATATGGAACAGGACAACCCGCCCTATCAGCAGAAGCACGCGGAATTTGCCGCCATGCTCCGCGGCGAAATCCCGTTCCTTGTCAATGCGTATGCGCAAATGGACATCGAATGCATCCTGCGCCTGGCCAAAAAGCACGGCTTCCGCCCGGTGTTCTGCGGCGCGTTCGCCATCGAACAGTGTGCCGAGCAGATCATGGACGCCGGCTATTATGCCGCCGTCGGTGAGTTTACTTACCTGTTTAATTATGTCAACTACAACACAAATCTCAAACGGTTGGTCGAGCTGTACCGCAAGGGGCTTCGCCTGTGCCTTGCAACCGGCGGCGAAGAAGGGTATCCTCCCGCCTATGATCAGCTGATGTGGTCAGCTGTCATGCTGCGCCAGGCCGGCGCCAGCGCACAGGAAGTTCTCGATATGATGACCATCCAGACGGCCCGCGCGCTCGGTGTGGATCGCCTCGTCGGTTCCATTCGCGAAGGCAAGCAGGCGGATCTCATGATTTGCGCCGGCAACCCGGCCGAAAGTTACCGCAACCATGTCTGCGCAACCATTGTGGCCGGGCGGATCTCGTATCGAAAGGATGGTGAAACAGCATGCTTTTGATTAAAGATGCAACTGTTTATACAATGGAAGATTCCGGTGTTCTTGAAAACTGCAGCATTCTGGTGCGCGACGGAAAAATTGCCGCCATTGGCCCTGATCTTTGCGCGCCGGATGCCGAAGTGTTTGATGCCAAAGGCCTGTACGTTACGCCCGGACTGATAGACGCCCACTCTCACGCGGGCGGCATGAACACAAAAACCCTTGGCAACTCCGATGTGAATGAGGGCAGTGAACCCATCACGCCTCAAATCCAGGTCATTTACGGAATCGACATCCATTCTGACGAGTTTCAAAGCAACAAGCGCGCCGGCGTTACGGCGGTCTGCATTGCTCCCGGCAGCTCCAATGTCATCGGCGGTCAGGCGTTCGCCGCCAAAACCCACGGCCGCTGCATTTTTGACGCCGTGCTGAAAAATCCGTGCGCCATGAAGTGCGCTATGGGCGGAAGCCCCAAAGGCCATGGGCGCCGCGGCGGCTCTCCGCAGACCCGCATGGGCGTGGTTGCCATGCTCGACAACGAGCTGACAAAGGCCCGGGAATATTTAAACAAAAAAGAGGCTGCCAGGGACGCCTCGGAGCTTCCCGCCCCCGACGACAAGGCCGAAGCCCTCTTGCCCGTCCTCCGGCGCGAAATCCCCATCAAGGTCCACTGCGAACAGTTTGACATGGTCAGCGTGATTGAGCTGTCCAAAAAGCACAACATCCGCTACACCATCGATCACGGCTGGTCCAGCAACGTGTACCTCGATGAGCTGGTCGCCGGCGGCGGCCCGGTTTTGTTCGGGCCCATCGGCATCGCCGACTCCTACAGCGAGGCGGACGGCGGCGATGTCTTCCTGCTGAAGGGCATGGATGACAGCGGGCTTGACGTTTCCATCATCAGCGACTGCCCGGTGTACACCCCCGATCTGCTGATGATCACAGCCGGCGAAGCCGTACGCTACGGTCTTGATCCCGTGCGTGCACTGCGCATGCTGACCATCAATCCCGCACGTGCACTCGGCGTGGACGACCGCATTGGCTCCATCGCAGTCGGAAAAGACGCCGACTTTGCCATTTTCGAAGGCGAACCGGCCGTCGACTGTGCCGCACATGTGTGCTGCACCATCATTGACGGGCAGATCGTCTGGCAGAAATAACCGCACAACCCACAAAACGGCCGCAGGCAAAAGCCCGCGGCCGTTTTTGCGCACAGTACACAATATTGACGCTGCAATATTCCGGGGTATACAATAAAGAAAAACAAGGAGGGATATTTTATGGAAGAAGTTTATCGGTTTTTAAAAGAGTGCGGCACTTATTACCTGTCCACCATGGACGGAAACCAGCCCCGCGTTCGCCCCTTCGGCACCATTGATCTGTACCGCGGCCAGCTCACCATTCAAACCGGGCGGAAAAAAGATGTGGCGCAGCAAATGCTGACAAATCCCAACGTCGAAATCTGTGCCTTTAACGGAACCCGCTGGCTCCGCCTGGCCGCAAAGGCTGTTGAGGTCCCCGGGCAGGAAGCTCAGGAGCACATGCTGGATGCCTATCCCAATCTGCGCGCCATGTACGCTCCCGGTGACGGCAACACCATGATTCTTGCGCTGACACAGGTTTCTGCCACCTTCTCCTCCTTTACCGAGCCCAGCCGTACCGTTACGTTTTAATTTTGCCCGGCCGGGGCTTGTGTGAGAGGAGATGGCAGTTTGCCTTTTTACATTGTGCAAAATGATATTACCGGCATGCATGTCGATGCTATTGTCAACGCCGCCAACGAAAGCCTGCTGGGCGGCGGGGGCGTGGACGGCGCCATTCACCGCGCTGCCGGACCGGAGCTGCTCCGGGAGTGCCGCACCCTGGGCGGCTGCAAAACCGGGCAGGCCAAAATTACAAAGGGCTACCGCCTTCCGGCCCGATTTGTCATCCATACGGTAGGGCCCATCTGGCGAGGCGGCACACACGGCGAGCAATCACTTCTGACATCCGCCTACCGTTCTTCGCTGGAGCTCGCCCTTGCCCACGGATGCAAAAGCGTGGCTTTTCCTCTTATTTCCTCCGGCGCCTACGCTTACCCTGCCGACCAGGCTCTGGCCGTGGCGGTCAATACCATCGGGGAGTTTCTGCTCCTGCACGATATGACGGTCAGCCTGGTCATTTTTGACAGGCCGGCTTACTCTGTCGGCAGCCAGCTGTTTTCGCGCCTTTCCGCTTACATCCGCAGCCGCTGCGCAGCTGCAGACAGCGCTGCCCCGACCGCTCTCTCTCCCGCCCCGCCTGCAGCGCGCCCGGATGAGAACTTCCGCCGGCTGCTGCAGCAAAAAATGGATGAGAAAAATATTTCCGTCCCCCTTTTCTGCAAAAAAGCCAACCTCGGGCACGGCGCACTTGCCGGTTTTTGCACGAATTCCGGGCCCCGCCCTTCCAAAGGCCTTATATGGGCTTTTGCCATTGCTCTTGAGCTTTCCCCCGAAGAGGCCTGCAGAATGCTTTGCGGTGCGGGCACCCCCTTTTGTTCCGCAGATCCGCGCGACGCCATTGTGGAATATTTCATAACACAGCAAAATTACAATATTTTTGAGATCAACGCAGCTCTTTTTGCTTTTGACCAAAGCCAGCTCGGCAGCTGACGCACACCCGGAAGAAATTTTTTCTTTTTTTCTGCACTTTTTTTCTGCAATAAACCGGGCCGGTGAAGCATTATAAAGATGAGAGGATAATTGAAACCCAAATACGGAGGAATGCCTTAATGTGGAAAACCCTGAGCACAAAAGTCCGCGCCCTGATTATTGCCGCCATTGTGCTGGTTGTCATCCTGGCCGCCGTGCTGATTGGCTCGCTGATTCTGCGGGTCGACGTCGCAGAAGCCCGTGAAGCCGCGCTGGCCGCCGCCGGAGGCGGAGAAGTTGTTTCCCAGGAAATCGACCTGGAAGGGCTTTGGAGCGAGTACAGCTTTGACATTGTCGACGGCGATACATGGTATGAAATAGAAGTCAACGCCTTTGGCCGAGTGACCAGCCTGGAAAGCAAGCAGGGCGGATACAACAGCTACAAGCATTAAAGCTCACAAAAAAACGCCGGGACACACCGGCGTTTTTTATTGCCCTGCACGCTGCGGCATCCTGCCCGGCCTCTGCATCTCTGCCTGCCGGCCTGCCAAAGAAGGCTTTTCTTCAGTCGTGCACATTTTGCACCCGAAGGTTTTGGAAAAAGCTGCGGGCGTTTTCCAAATCCTGCCGGTTGGGGCGGCCCTTTGCAATTCCGCCCACCAGTTTGAATGGCCCGAAGGTGTCATATCCTTTGCAGGAAAACTCCCCCAACACCGGACAACCCTTTTCTTCGGCCACTTTCGCCACAGCCTTCGCACCGCTGCCGCGGGCTCCGCCGTAAGTGTAAACGAAAAAAACCGGCTTACCCGCGGGCAGGTACTGCCGAGCAAACTCCACCATGGTTTTGTGAAACTCCATCCCATAAATGCCCGAAGCCAGGCCGACGCAGTCGTATTCCTCCAGGCAAGCCGGCTGCCGGGCAGTCACATCAAAAAGCTCTGCCCGGCCTTCCCCGGCCATTGCTTTTACTACCTTCAAGGTGTTTCCGTGGTGCTTTGAATAATAACAAATCGCTGTTTTCATTGTTTCTCCCCCTCAAGCACCCAGCCAAAGTCCTTGTGATAGATCATCTGCCGGGTCATGCCCCCGTCGATACAGATGTTTTCCCCGGTGATAAAGTCCGCCTTGTCCGAGCATAAGTACAGCACCATCTCGGCAATGTCCTGCGGCCTTCCCACCCGGCCCACAGGCTGCTGTGCGGCATCAGAGCCTTCGTACACAGTTCCGCCTGTTTCAATCCAGCCGGGCGAAATGGAGTTTACGCGCACGCGGCCGGCAAAGCTCACCGCCAAAGCGTGCGTCAGGGCGAAAATACCGCCTTTTGCCGCCGTATAGCTCTCGGTTTGGGGCTGGCTCATCCGATCCCGGGAAGATGAAATATTTACAATGGCTGCGCCGGGCGCAAACCGGTCGGCAAACAGCTTGGTCAGATAAAAGGGCGCCGTCACCCCCACACGCAGTGCATAATTAAACTCCTCATAAGTGCACTCGCCGATTCCCTTCATCATGGGCGGGGCATTATTGATGAGATAGTCCACACGCCCATAATCCGCAAGAACCTTTCGGGCAAAACCTTCCAGGACCTGCTTGTCTGCAAGATCACCCACATAATCGCCGCCAGGGCATGCATCGATAACGCACACCCTCGCCCCTTCCCTGCGGAACCCCTCCGCAATGGCTTTTCCGATGCCCTTTGCGCCGCCCGTGATGACGGCAACCTTGTTTTGAAACATATTCCCTCCTACTCTGCCTCCTCGTCCAGCGCCTCCACCAGAAAACTCACCGGCCGAAACCCGTCATTGCATGAAAGCATGACGGATTTCGGATTTTTCATCCAGCCGCCGTAAAAGTCCTCTCCGCCATGGCTCAGCGCCAGCACAAAGGGAGAGAGTGTGTCCCAGGCGCTTTGGCAAAAGCCTTCCGGTTTTTGCCAGCCGTTGGCAATAAAGCTCTGCCCTTCCTCCATGGCACAGGCGTCAGCAGGTGTATTTTCATACCGGGCCATAAGGTCCCCGTACCGGCTGATACGCATCACGGTAATTCTGCATTTTTTCATATCCACACCCCCGCGGTACATGGTGTCTCAAACCGGCCGCAGCCTTCGGTTTGCGGATTTCCCCGCTTATTTTGATGATTGCATACGCTTCCCGCCCAATGCGGCGAGCAATGCTTCTTCTGTGGCCGCCGGGAAATGGCTGCGCACCTGCCGGAGGATAAGCTCCCGTGACCGCCGCGGCTCCTCCGAATAAGCCGACGCAATATGCTCATATCCCCAGAGGGATTCCGGCACAGCATAGACAGAGATGGGCCACCCGTACGGCTGTCCCCGTTTGTTCAGGCGCTTTCGAAAATCCCGGATCAAAAGGTAACCGCTCATTTGAAGATCGGTTACCGTTCCCTCGAAGTTTTTGTCCCCTTCCCGGCCAAAGCCCGACAGCCGCTTGAGCTCAAAAGAATACAGCTCGTCTTTCCGGCTGAACTGGTCCATAATGTGCTTTTGGCGCACACTGGCGAGCCCTTCTTCCCAAAGGCTGTCAAAGTCGTACCCGTCACGCCGCCAGTTGGCAAAACGGGGAAACCAGGCCTTGGAAATAAAACCGGCCTTCCGCCCGAAAAACTTGCCGTAGGCCACCCTGCCGCTGCGGGCAATGAGCTGGCGCCACTCCCAGGGATCCTGCCCGGCATCCCCGCTCCACCAGTAAAGATCCGAGGTATGCTCTTCTGCGGAAAAGCCCTCTGCTTCGTTTTTGAAAAGCGGCAAAAAACCGACCTCGTCGATCCAGCACACAAGCTCCTCCCAGCTGCGAATGCGGCGCGGATCGTCCCAGCCGAGTCCCCGCATAATCCATTCACCATTTTCAACAGCCACGGCTGCCGCCCTCCCATCCTGACAGGTTACAGGCATTATACCACAGCGCAAAGCAAAATGCCACGCCGGCGCAGCAGACCGCGCCCGCCCCGCCCGAAAGCAAAAGCAGATCCCGTTTTTGGGGATCTGCTTTTTTCTTATGTCCGCAGCTTAAAGGTGCGGGGAGCAAACTTGTACACCAGAATACAGGCGGCCGCAGAATACAGCAGGCAAAAAGCAATGCATACAAGTCCAAACCCCAAAATGGGCAGCCGAAGGTTCATGACAATGTAGCATACCACATAGGTCAGGCTCATGATGATGCGATATGTCCCGCTTTTCAGCTCCGTCCCCGCTGTATAAGGCTGCAGCAAATAATAAATAGTGAGATAATGCGTGGAGAAAAACATGCTCATGGCCAGAACAGACACCAGCAGCACCGCATAATCAAGCGGAGTGTCCGTGCCGCCGGACGCATAGAGAAGCAACGCAAGCCCCAGGCCGATGACCGCAGCGGGCAGCGCGTTGATCTTCATAATTTCCCGCAGGCGGATTGCAAACAGCTTCAGCACAAACCGCGGCTGCTTGTAAAAGGAATAAGTCAGCAGGCTGTGGTCGCAGTTCATAAACAGCGCCCTGGTAAACCCTGTCCCCCGGTTCAGCATGTACATAATAAAGGCAAAATACGGAAGCCAGGTCATGACCATCTCATTGACGCCTGATTTGATGCCGGGAATAAACACCATAGCCAGCAGCGTAGCGCAGCACAGCGCAGCGCAAACCGCGGCAATGCGAAGAGTGGAGCGCCACAAAATCTTTTTGTGACGTTTGATAAAAAGCTCGTTCAGATACTCAAAACCCTTTTTGCGGCTGACAATGGTGAGGTCGGCAGAAATGGCTTTTTCGCTTGCGGTTTTGGCTGCTTTTTTCACGGTGTCCATCTGGGTGACAACCTGAGAAAGCAGTTCCCGGGTGATTTCCGGGTAATACCGGAACGCCGTCACGCGCCGCAGGCTCACAAGCCCGAGCGGAAGCCATATGAGCCACAGCGCCGCATAGGCCGCAAACGGCAGCACAATCCCAAACGCCGGTGGAAGATAGGCCAGCGCCAGCAAAACGGCACTTAAAAGCCATGCGAACTTTTGAAGCTTGTTTTCATTGCGCACATACCCGCTTTTTTCGTAGTCCCGCAGGGAGTACGCAGCCACGGCCAGTTTGGCACCCGCCACACACAAAGGGATCAGTATGCAGAGCCACAGCGGCACATCCCGTTGTATCCCAAACAGCAGAACGAACGGCAGAAACCCCACGGCTGTCTTAAGCAGGGCGTAACCGTAATTGACCAATGTGTAGGCCCTGGCATTCATCCGCAGCAGAATGATGGCATAGTACTTGTCCCGCGTGGGGTTAAAAATGCTGGTATTCATATAAGCGCCTATCAGCGTCAGGCACAGCAGAATGTGCAAAAATGCCGAATCGGAAGGAGCGCTGCGGTAAAAAGCCTGCGATCCGCAGACCATGAGCAGAAAATAGAAGAGCTTGAAAACAAATGTACTGACAATTTCCCACAGCACCGACAAGACATTGGCAAAGATTTTGAGCCCCTTTGCCTGATAAAGCGACGCAGGAAGCAGCCGCTTCAGCAGCGGGATCTGCTTGAGGGAATACAGTATGGCATTGACGCGGTAGGCGTTTTTTAGGGCAAAGGACAACCGAAGTGTTTTAAGCATGGCTTTCCTCTTTCAGTGCCGCAATAATTTTTTCCCTGAGCTCCTGGTTCCCCAGGTTGGCTTTGTCAACCACCTCAAGCTCCCCGTGGCTCAGCAGTACGATTACATCGCACAAATCCAGGGCCAAATCGAGAATATGGGTGGAAAAAATGGTAATTCTCCCGCCTTTCAGAGAGCGAAGCAGCTGTTTCATCTCTTCGGATACCACCACATCCAGCGAGGTCAGCGGTTCATCCAGCAACAGGATTTTGGGGTTTGCAATGATATTGATGAGCATCTGCATTTTGTTTTTCATGCCGTG
>CANUCM010000085.1 GCA_947856675.1 uncultured Clostridia bacterium
ATGGTTCAGGTCCATGTGAGGGCAACTTCATGGGGGTTCAAGTCCCTTCATCCGCACCAGAGCAAGCCCCGCAGGCTTACAGTCTGCGGGGCTTCTGTTTTTGGCAGGGACAACTGTGAAGCGAAAGGAGCGGTTTTATGAAGGTGGCAAAGCGCGCGGCAGCGCTGATGGTTGTGGTGCTTTTGCTTGCGGCCTCCTGTTCTTCTGAAACAAGGGAGTCGGGCAAGGTGTTTGAAGCAGAGGGCTTTGGCCAGAGCCTGTCGGCAGCGTTTTTTGACTTTCAGGTGGATGATGCGGAGCTTGCCGAAGAAATTGAAGAATATCAGCCGAATGATGAAGAAAAGCAGTTTCTCATCGTGAACGTGACGGTGACCAACACGTTCGAAGACGAGGACTCCATCCCGATGTTTGACACCGATTTCCGCCTGCTGTGGGAAGGGCAGGAAGAGCAGGGGCTGTACTGTGAGCAGAACTTTGCCTCCATTCAGCTGCCCGAGGAGTACACGCTGGAAAAAGGCGAGAGCAGAACCGGCAGCCTTGTGTTTGTCGTGCCGCGGGGGATCACGGAGTTTACGCTGGAGTACCTTGAGATTTATGAAGATCAGTTTGAGGGAAATACATTCAACATTCATTTTTCGGTGCAGTAAAAAAGTGTCGAGCGGGGACGATGCATCCCGCTCGACTTTTTTGTGCGCTTGTGATATGATACGGGGTAAAGGAACCATGACGTGAAAAAGAAAGGCGGGATGCGGCATGCTCAGCACCATTTTTGAAAGGCGCAGCATCAGAAAATACCTTGAAAAACCGGTGGAAGAAGAAAAGCTTCGGACTCTTCTGCGCGCGGCAATGTACGCGCCCTCTGCGCGCGATACGCGTCCGTGGCATTTTGTAGTGGTTCGAGACCGTGCGGTCATGGAACGGTTTATGCAGGTGCAGCCGTATTCGCGCATGCTGGAAAAGGCGCCGGTACTGATCGTTGTGTGCGGTGACAAAACACTGGAAGCCGCGCCGGGATATTACCCCGGGGACTGCGGCGCCGCGGTGGAGAATCTGCTGCTGGCGGCCTGTGAGCTGGGGCTGGGGACCTGCTGGCTGGGAATCACCCCGGTTGCGCAGCGGATGGCTGCGGTCAAAGAGCTGCTGTCGCTGCCGGAGCATGTGGAGGCCTTTTGCGGGATAGCGGTCGGATATCCGGATGAAACGCGGCAGACGGCGGAGCGCTATGACGAAAGCCGTGTGCACAGGGATCGCTGGTGAGCGTGAAAAGGCTGAAAAACAGTCGGCCGATACGGGTGATTCGAGGGTTAATCACCCGTTTTTTTCAGGACAATGTATCGCAGTCGGCGGCCGAGCTTGCGTATTATCTGCTTTTTTCGCTGTTTCCCATCCTCATATTTCTCAATGCGGCCATAGGCATGTTCCAAATTGATGTCAACGAGCTCAACCGCGAGCTCGGGCTGCTTTTGCCGCAGGAAGTTTTGGCTATTATCACAGATTATATATCCTATGTGTCGTCCATGCAGGCAAGGACAATGGCGTATGCCGGCCTTGTACTGGGGGTGTGGTCGGCCTCGCGGTCGGTGCGTTCCATGCTGCGCGCGGTTTCACGGGCTTACCGGGTCAGGGAAGCGGGGCTTGTTTCCAAGGTGCTGCCCGTGATTATTACCCTGGTGCTGATGGCGTCGGTTTTTCTGCTGCTCATCCTGCTGATGATCAGCAAAAACCTGCTGTCGACGGTGTCGGATTATATCAGCCTGCCTTCCGGAATGGTGGCGCTTTGGAACTTTATCAAGTTCCTGATTGGCCCGGTGTGTATTTTTATTCTGCTCGCAGGATTTTATTATGTCGCGTCGCAGCGCCGGTACCGGTTTGTGCAGGCTATGCCGGGGGCGCTGTTCAGCTGTATCGTCTGGACGGCGTTTTCGGTGGCGTTTTCCTATTATGTGGCCAATTTCGGCAGCTACTCCGTGCTGTACGGTTCACTCGGCGCCATTATTATTCTGATGCTGTGGCTGTATGCCACGGGGATCCTGCTGATCGTGGGCGGAGAACTCAACCATGTACTGATAGAAAACAAAAATGAAAAACAGGGGGATTGACACAGTGGAAAGAATGATTACGGTAGCGCTGCCCTTTCTCAATGCGGAGCGTCGGGAGCGCATTGCAGCGGCTGCCAGAGAAAACGGATTCGGCGTGCATTTTGTCGACAGCTATGATACGGTGAGCGAGAGCGATGTAAGCAGCTGCGAGGTGTTTTTCGGTATGATGCCGACAAAGCTGCTGAAAAAAGCGCAGGGCATGCGCTGGATGCAGTGCTCCTTTGCCGGCGTGGATCGCTGCAGCGACCGTTCGCTGTATGCAAACGATGTCATTCTGACCAATGCTTCAGGGGCCTACGGCATCACCATTTCCGAGCACATGATTGTCACCCTGCTCATGCTGATGCGCAGGATGCCCGAATACCATGAAATGCAGAAGCGGAAAGAGTGGTATTGCGTCGGGCAGGTAAAATCCATTATGAACAGCGTCATCACCGTAGTCGGCGTGGGGGACATCGGCCAAAACTTTGCAAAGCGCGTGCGCGCCATGGGGGCGTATGTCCGCGGTGTGCGCCGCACGCAGGCGCCCAAGCCGGACTTTGTGGATGAGATTTATACGCAGGACAAGCTGGATGAGGCTATCCGGGGCGCCGATGTGGTGGCGCTGTGTGTGCCGGGAACCGACAAGACCCGGCATATGTTCGATCTCGAACGCATGGAAAAAATGAAGGACGGCGCCATTTTGATGAATGTAGGCCGCGGCAGCGCGGTGGATCTGGATGCCCTGAGCCGGCTGCTGCATTCGGGCAAGCTGGGCGGCGCGGCCGTTGACGTGACCGAGCCGGAGCCGCTGCCGCAGGAGCATCCGCTGTGGACGGCGCCCAATGCGCTGATTACGCCGCACATTTCCGGAAACACCTCCCTGCCGCTGACGTGTGATTTGGTGGTGGATATTTTCCTTGACAATCTGCAGCGTTATGCCAAGGGCGAACCGCTGCACCATGTGGTGAATCTGACAGAAGGATATTGACAGACGGCATAAGGCCGGAGCTGCGGCCTCGGCCTTATGCATGAGGACAGGCCGGAGCGAATAAAATGGCAGCAACAAACAAAAGTCAGGGGGATCTGCCATGAAATTCATACAAAGCCTGGGAAAGCTGACGCGAAAGAAACGAGCGGTGCTGCTGGCACTGCTGCTGGTGCTGGCGGCAGGCGTCTTTTCGGTGACGCCGGCGGGTCAGGCCGTGATGGCGGGGGCAGTCAAGCGGGATCTGCCCATTTACTGTGTGCAGAAGGACAGCAAGGTGTGTTCGCTCAGTTTTGACGCCGCCTGGGGCAATGAAGATACACAGCAGCTGATTGATGTGCTTGGGAAATACAATATCCGTGCGACTTTTTTTGTTGTGGGCGACTGGGTGGATAAATATCCGGAATCGGTCAAGGCGCTGCACGATGCAGGCCATGAAGTGATGAACCACTCCAACAAGCACGAACACATGACGAAGCTGAGTGCAGAGCAGATTATAGCGGATGTGAATGCCTGCAGCGATAAAATTGAACAGGTGACCGGCGTTCGGCCGGAGCTGTTCCGCCCGCCGTACGGCGAGTACGACGACAAAGTGGTGTCCACGCTGAGGGATATGGGAATGTATACGATACAATGGGATGTTGACAGCCTGGACTGGAAAGAGATTTCGGCGGCGGAAATTACCGAGCGGGTGACGTCGCGCATTGGGCCGGGGTCCATTGTACTGTTTCACAACGCGGCCAAACACACGCCGGCGGCGCTGCCCGGGCTGATTGAGTCGCTCATTCAGAAGGGCTACAGCTTTGTTCCGATTTCCGAGCTTATTCTGCGCGAAAACTTCGAAATTGATCATACGGGGCGGCAGCTTCCGGTGATCTCGGGTTGACAAGTGCGCTTTTGTGCGGTACTCTTTTAACAGCAGCGCATACAGCGCAGAAAGGGAGGAAGCACATATGAGAGTATTTATCAGTGCAGACATCGAGGGCGTCGCGGGCACAATGAGCCACCTGGAGTGCCGCAGCACGGAAAGCGTGTACCGAAAGTATGCCGACATTATGACGCGCGAAGTGGTCGCGGCCTGTGAAGGGGCGTTTGCGGCCGGTGCGGAAGAAGTGGTCGTCAAGGATGCGCACGGCGGAGCCAACAATATCGACGTAGAGATGCTTCCGCGGCATGTCCGGCTGATTCGCGGCTTCAGCGGTCATCCGTACGGAATGGCGGAAGGCGTTGAGGGCGGGTTTGACGCCGCCATGTTTGTCGGCTACCATTCGGCGGCCGGGTCGGACGGAAACCCGATGTCGCACACGGTGCGCGGCAGCATGAACTACATCCTTCTCAACGGGCGCCCCGCGAGCGAGTTTATGCTGTACAGCGGCGCGGCTGCGCTTGAAGGCGTGCCGTCGGTGCTGCTGTCGGGCGACAAGGCGCTGTGCGACGAATCGGAAAAGCTGGTCCCGGGACTGGTGACGGTGTACACCAAAGAAGCGCGCGGCGTGACGGTCATCACCAAAACTCCGGCCGAAGTACGCGATGAGCTGCGGGAAGCGGCGGAGCGCGCCGTCAAGAACCGTGCGGCCATTGCACTGCCGCAGCTGGCCGAAAGCTATGAGGCGGAAATCAATTTTAAAGATCACACACAGGCTTATCGCGCCTCCTTTTTCCCGGGAGCCGAGCTCAAGGATGCAAAAACCATTGTATACCACAGCGATAAACTGTTTGATGTGCTCCGCATGATTCGTTTCGTTCTGTAACAAAAAAGCCCGCCATAAGGCGTGGCCTCATAAGCACATCTTCAAAATTTAAGGAAAAGGCAGGTATTGCGGCAGCAATACCTGCCTTTTCCTATCCGTTATGCGCTTTTTACGGCAGCCAGCGAATCAACCACACCAATATCAGTGTAATGGATCTCCACGGTCTGCCTTGCGTGCTTGGACCACTTCACGTCCTTTTCATGCACCACGATCTTCTCAATGAACAGACGGAGCAGTTCCGGCGTCAGTTCCGAAATATCCGTGTAACGCTTTGCTTTGGCAATGAAGTTGTCCGCACCGGAAACCGTGGCTTTCAGTTTCCCCACCGCCTGCTCTTTCTGTGGGATGGAGATTTTCAGTTCCGCCTGCTCCGCAACATAACTGGCAGACAGCGATTGGAACTGCTCCACCGTAATGCGCCCAAGCACGGAGTCCTCGTACAGCCGCTTGAAGATGGCCTCCAGTTCTGCGCTCCGCTTTCGCATGTTGGACAGTTCCAACTCCTGCCTGCGGATCTCCCGCCGGAGCTCCGCGGACTGTCGGTCACAGATGTAGGCGGCAAACGCCTGCGTCCGCTCCCTCGCCAGCGCCGTCACCCGCCGGATGTCCTCCAGCACGATCTCGTCCAGGACGCACTCCCGGATGTAGTGGGCGGCACATACCTC
>CANUCM010000086.1 GCA_947856675.1 uncultured Clostridia bacterium
TTCACGCTGGATACGCTCAAAAGCATCCTCACGGTGGAGAAGGAATATTGGCGCGAGGACGTCAAGAGCATCCGCGAGTTTTATGCGACGGTGGGCGATCGCCTGCCTGCAGAGCTCCGCGATTGCCTGCAGACCCTTGAGGATAATTTGAAGTAAGCACAGGGAGGCAAAGACAATGATAGTTTCCTGTTATGGAGATTCCAATACGCGGTATTATCTGGGCGACCAGCAGAAAGACGGCCCCGATGCAGATTCGTATCCTGCCAGGCTGCAGGGGCTGCTGAACGCCGCGGGCAAAACAGACGTGCGCGTGCTCAACTGCGGTTATCCGGATATGCAGGCCGATTTCGGCGTGGAGCATTTTGCGGAAAACGTCACGGACCAAAAGGCCGATGTGTGCATTCTGGGCTTTGGCACGAACAACATTCGCCAGCCCGACGCCGACCTTGACCGGTATCTGGAGGACTTTGAAACGCTGATTTGCCGGTGCAGGCAGGCGGGGGTCAAAACGGCGGCGCTGCTCATTCCCTGGTACGCCGAAGGCTACTGCGGGCTTGAGGGGCAGCAGCGGATTCCGCTGTGGAACGGCGCGCTGGAAAAGCTGTGCGCACGGTATGATGTGCACCTGTTTGACACCTACACCCCGTTTGCCGCAGATCCCGACAGGTATTTCAACGAAACCGAAACGCCCAAGCGGCATTACAGCCCGGCCGCAACGGAAGAAATTGCCCGCATGGTCTTTGCGTGGCTGCAGGAAACGTGCTGAGCGCCCTGGTTTTGTGCTGGCTGGCGTGCTGGTCTGCAGCGGCCTTTGCGGTGTGCGGCTGGGATAAGCACTGCGCGCGCAGGCAGCGGCGCCGCGTACCCGAGCGCACGCTGCACAGGATAAGCCTGCTTGGCGGCGCCTGCGGAATGCTGCTGGGCATGCGCGTCTTTCACCACAAGACAAAACACGCTTCCTTTGTGTGGGGTGTCCCGGCCGCGGCCGTGCTGCACATTGCTTTGGCTGCGTGGGTGTACCTGAGATTTTAATGTATAAAAAAAGCGCCGTCCCTTTTTAAAAAAGGGACGGCGTTTTTTACCGGCAGGAAGCCTCTGCGGCGGCACGCGCGGTGTCCATGAGCTCGCGCTCCGATGCAATATCGCCCGGATAAGGGTAGGATGCGGCACAGCGCTCAAACAGGCGGAGGCAGCGTTCGGCTTTGGCCGTGTCGTGTTCGTGCAGCAGCGCAAAAGCATATTGTGTGCGCAGCACCGTGGGGAACTGCCGCATGCGTTTCATAAACTGCTTCTGCTGCGGGGAAACAAGCTGCGCGGGAATGTCGCCGTGCTGCCCGGTTACAAGGTGGATATAAAGCAAATCGCACAGCATCAGGCTGCGGTGCAGCCCGGCCATGCCGGTCTGCAGGCCCAAAAGCCGGCGCATCATGCGTTCGGCCTCGTCAAACTGCTGTGCGTCCATCAGGCGGTTGCACGCAAAAACGGCGGGGACGACGACAATGCCGTTTTTCATGGCCTCGTCGGAAGCGGGCACAAACCATTCGTCGGGCATATCCCGCAGGCGCACGCCCAGGGAAATTTTTTCGCACACCTTCATCTGAATCCAGAAAGCGCGCATGGCCTCGGGGTTTTTACCGAGTGACAGCGCGTTGAGTCCGTCGTTGCTGATTTGGCTTGTGCGCATCGGGATGCCGTTTGTCAGGGCGAGCAGAAAGCCGGCGGCGGCGGCCATGGCGAAAGCCGAAGACAAAAAGGGAAAGGCCGGCAGCATGTATGACACACCCGAAAACACCAGGGCGGAAAGCAGGTTTGCAGCCACGCCGCCCAGGTTGTACAGCACGGTGGGGAGATGCCCGTCGACCATATCGGGCGGCGACATAAGACACTGGCCGGCCGTGCCGGAAATGTGCAGGCGTTTGCAGCGGATGTTTCCGTCGAGCTTGACCCACATCAGGCTCAGAATGCGGAATGAGCTGAACGAATACCCCGAGAGCAGGCCGCACACCAGGTGCCCGGCCTCATGGAGGATAATCTGCAGCGCAAAGCCCAGGTAAAGCAGGAAAAGCAGCACAGCAATGCTGAAAAGGGAGAGCCCGGAAAAGCGGGCATCGGCATACAGGACAAGAAGCCAGCCGGCGGCGCCGCCGAATACGAGCGAAAAAAGAATGGGGAGCGCATGGTGCAGACGCTTTTTGAGGCAAATGTGTTGTTTCACGGTGTTTCTCCTTAAATGATCAGACATCCGGGCGTTCAACCTGCCGGATGCTTTTTTCCGCCTTGACGCGGGGAATGAGCATTTCCCGGCCGCAGGTCAGGCAGCGCAGGCGAAAATCCATCCCCACCCGCAAAACCGAAAAGCGGCAGCCGCCGCAGGGGTGGTTTTTTTTCAGGACGACGATGTCGCCCACGCGGATATCCATTGGCATGGTGAATCCCTCCCGATTTTCATTGTAACAGAGAAAGGACAAATTGCAAGGTTCAGAACGCGCGCGCCGGGGCATATATATGTCCTTGCAAGGTCAATACGCTGCGCGCAGGCTGCCGCGGCGCAAAAAAGGAGGAAACAGGATGCAGAGGGAGGAGTATCTGCCCGAGGGGATGCTGAGCGCTGCCGCGTGGTGCCGCGCCTGTACACGCAGCCCTGTGCTGCTGCAGCGGGCGATGATCGAAGGGGATATTCTGGAGGCCATGGCCGTACATTGTGATGCGGAGCACAACCTGACCGTCGAGCTCGGGGAAGAAACCGGGGTGATTCCGCGCACCGAAGCGGCCGTGGGCATTGAAACGGGGCGGACAAGGGAAATCGCCATTTTGTCGAGAGTGGGCAAACCGGTGTGCTTTCAGGTGATCGGGCGGGAAGCGGGGCGCTGGGTTCTGTCGCGCAGAAAGGCCCAGGAGCAGTGCATGCAGTGGCTTGTGCAGTCGCACCGCCCCGGCGATGTCATCCGTGCGCGTGTGACGCATCTGGAGCCCTTCGGCGCGTTTGTTGACATCGGCTGCGGCAACGTTTCACTGATAGGCATTGAAAATATCTCCGTGTCGCGCATCGCCCATCCCCGGGAACGGTTTTATCCCAAACAGGAAATTTATGCGGTCATCACGGGGATTGACGCGGCATCGGGGAGAATCAGCCTGTCGCACCGGGAGCTTCTGGGCACCTGGGAGCAGAATGCCCAGCGCCTGCACGCAGGGGAAACGGTGGGCGGCATTGTGCGCGGCATTGAGGAGTACGGTATTTTTGTCGAGCTGACGCCCAATCTTTCCGGGCTGGCGGAACGCCGCGAAGGCATGCAGGCCGGCATGCCGGTTGCCGTGTACATCAAGTCCATCATCCCCGAGCGCATGAAAATCAAGCTGGTCATTCTCGACGCGCTGGAGTGCCCCACCCAAAAAGCGGTGTCGGCCGCCGATTATTACATTACAGGCGGTCACATCGACTGCTGGAGGTATACACCGCCGCAATGCGGCGCAAAGCTGGTTCAGACTGTTTTTTCGTGCTGAAATATGATATACTGACAAGGAAGTATGGGCCGGCGCCCAAAAAGGTGGGGATGCATTTTGCAAAACCTTGTTGTATCATTTAATGCGATTGCGCCGCTGTTTCTTTTGATTGCGGCCGGGTTTCTCATCCGCAGGCAGGGGCTCGTGCGCGATGAGGCGCTGCCGCAGATGAACTCGCTGGCCTTTACGGTGTTTTTGCCGGCGCTTTTGTTCAGCAACCTTTACTCCACCAACCTCCAATCGGCTTTTGCGCCCGATCTTCTGGCTTATGCCGTGTTTGCCGCGCTGGGAATGTACGGTCTGGCGGTTGCGGCGGTCTGTATGCTGGAAAAGGACAGCAAAAGCCGCGGCGCCATGATCCAGGCCATTTACCGCAGCAATTTTGTGCTTTTGGGCCTGCCCATTGTGCAGACGTTGTTTGAGGGGCAGGATTTGGGCGTGACATCGGTGATTATTGCGGTGGTCGTCCCGATTTTCAATGTGCTGGCTGTTGTGACCCTGGAGGTGTTCCGGGGCGGCCGGGTGCAGTGGAAAAAAGTCGTTGTGGGCATTGCGAAAAACCCTTTGATTCTGGCGTCGCTTCTGGGGTTTGGCTGTATGGCGCTGGGCATTCAGCTGCCGGTGTTTTTGCACACGGCGATAAAAAACCTCGCCACGGCGGCTACGCCGGTTGCACTGGTTGTGCTGGGCGCCTCCATCCATGTGGAGCTCATTGCGGGCAACACCCGCAACCTTGTCATCTGCGT
>CANUCM010000087.1 GCA_947856675.1 uncultured Clostridia bacterium
ATGTCAGAGATTCGTGTTAAGCCCGATGAATCGCTGGACAGCGCCCTGCGCCGCTTTAAGCGCTCCTGCGCCAAGTCCGGTGTGCTCTCCGAAGTCCGTAAGAGGGAACACTACGAAAGCCCCAGCGTTAAGCGCCGCAAAAAAAGCGAAGCTGCTCGCGCCAAGAAAAGATCCTATCGTTAAACAAACAAAACGGTGTGCCGAAACGGCACACCGTTTTTTGTTGTTTTGACGGCCGGCAGGGCGTTGACACGCACACCGGGATGTGCTACCCTGCTATGGGATTATTTTGGCGCAAAGGGGTATTTTTCAGTGGCACGGACAAGTGATTTGGGGAGAGATCCCATTTTAAAAGTGGTTTTGCGCCTTTCTGTGCCGACCATGCTGGCCCAGCTGGTCAGCGTTTTGTACAGCATTGTCGATCGCATGTACATCGGCGCAGGCGTGGGGGATTTGGCACTGGCCGGAGTCGGCGTGTGCGGTCCAATCACGGCGTTTATCGCGTCGTTCGGGTCGTTTGTAGGGCTGGGCGGCTCGCCAAACGTGGCGATGCGTATGGGCGAGGGAAAGGATGACGAGGCCCGGCATATCACATGGAACGGCTTTGTCATGCTCCTGGTGCTGTCGTGTGTGCTGACGGCGGCATTTCTTTTGGCAAAGGACGCCCTTTTAATGGCGTTCGGCGCGTCACAGGAAACCTTTTCGTACGCTGATACGTATCTGACCATTTATCTTTCGGGGACCTTTTTTGCACTGATGGCCGGGGGCATGAACAGCTACCTGATTTGCCAGGGCTTTTCCGGGCTGGGGATGCTGACGGTTATGCTCGGCGCCGTGCTCAACATCGTGCTGGATCCCGTGTTCATTTTTGTGTTTGACATGGGCGTGGCGGGCGCTGCACTGGCCAGCGTGCTGTCGCAGGCGGCGTCATGCATATGGGTTTTGTGCGCGCTGCGGGGCAGGCGCGTGCGGATCCGGCTCCAGCCCAGCGGGCTGTCATGGAAAGCGGTAGGCGGCATCGCACGGTTCGGTTTTTCACCGTTTCTCATCATTGCGCTCGACAGCGTATTGTTCATTGCCCTCAATACGGTGCTGCAGCGTTATGGCGGGCCGGGAGAAGGGGACATTCTTGTCACCTGCGCGACCATTGTGCAGAGCTATTACCTGATTGTCGCCATGCCGATGGGCGGGCTGACCATGGGCTGTCAGCCGGTGGTCAGCTATAATTACGGCGCCGGGAACATTGCGCGCATCAGGCAGGCCATTCAAACGGTCATCGCACTCAATTTGATATTCTGCACCTGCGTGCTGGTTGGGACGCATTTGTTTTCAGGCTATTTTGTGCGCCTTTTTACACAAAGCGCCGAAATCGCCGCACGGACGGTGCGGTATAACAAGATTTTTACCTGCATGATCCTGCCGTTGGCCGTGCAGTATGCACTGGTGGATGAAACCACGGCCGTGGGCTATGTACGGCTGTCATGCTTTTGCTCCATGTTCCGAAAAGGGCTGTTCCTGCTTTCGGCCATGGCGCTTCCGGTCTTTTTTGGGGCAGAAGCGGTGTTCTGGTCGGAGCCGCTTGTGGATTTGATTGCGGCCTGCGTGACGTCCGCGCTCTTTGTCAGGCTGGTGCCGGCGCATCTTGCACGCAGGGAAAATCAGATTTTGCAAAGCCGCGTCCTGCGCTTATGAACCAGTTCCGGCTGCGCAGCAGTGAATCGGCCGCTGAGGTCAGGGCGGTTTTTCGGCCAGCACAAAGGGGCGCCGGGCAAATCCGGCGCCCCTTTTGAAATGGAGCGGTTACAGGCTGTGCTTGACCCGGTCGCGCTCCTCGGCGCGCTTGGCGTCGTTCCAGCGATCCATGGTGCCCACCAGATAGCCGGTGATGCGGCGGATGCGTTCAAAAGGCACAGCGGTCAGTTCATAAGACTCCTTGCATTCTTCCGGGCTGACGCGCTCAAAGGTGATTTCCTTGATGGCGCGGGCGGGGTTTTCCTGCAGAATGGACTGAATTTCGGCGTCGACAAACTCCTTGGGTACGTCGCCGACAACTTGGATTTTCATAAGTATCACCTCTGGCTTACAGCATAGCAGAAAGTACGTAAAAATGCAAGAGAAAAAACTATATTTTGTGATAAAAAGTTTTTTGAGTCAATATATAGTAAGTTTGGATGGGCGGAAAGAAAGCAGAGGCATTCGGGTTTTCAGGGAAATACGGCGCTGCGGGCACGGGAAGGTTATATCTTCAAATTATGTGTTCATAAAAAAGCGGTATAGCTGTCCTGTTTGCAAACGATTGACCCCCAAAATAATTGCCTGTACACTGGAAACAGGACAGTATAAGGGGGATGTGTATGAAAACAGGGCTTTTGGAGCTGTATGCAGATGCAATTCTGAGCAACCTGTCTTTACAGCGCGGTCAGCCGCTTGTGATACTGGCCGACAGCGAAACCCTGCCGCTGGTAGAGGTTCTCGGGGCGCGGGCCTACCAGTGCGGGTGCCCGGAAGTGGCGCCGCTGCTGATGTGTCAGAAGATCAACTGCGCCATGCTCAGGTATGCACCCGATGAAGCAATAAAAAACCTGAATCCGTTCATGTATGATACAATCCAGCAATATATGGAAAAAAACGCATGTCTTGTCAACATTACGGGGGGCAATCCGGGGGCGCTGTCCGGCGCGGATCCGGTCAAGTTCGATCTTTGGAACCGATGGAAGTCGGCAAACTCCCAAAGGTCGTTTTTAACGTACACATCGGCCAATAAAGTGGCGTGGTCCGTTGTGGCCTATCCGAGCAAGGCGTGGGCCGGCGTGGTGTTTCCCG
>CANUCM010000088.1 GCA_947856675.1 uncultured Clostridia bacterium
GCAGCCTTTTTTCCTCGCCCCGCTTTTGTTCGAGGCCTCGGTCAAAAACAACACCTCCGGCGTCTTCAAGGGCTTTTACAAAGACGCCCGCACCGGCATCGGACAGTTCGGCGGCACCGCCCGCAACGCCCTGTCGCGCATCTGCTGCGACATCGAGCTGCCCTTTCCGGTATTCAGCCGCTTTGAGTGCCCCGTGGAGATTTTCCGCGGCGACGCCAAAGACGCCGCCCGAAAAATCGCCCCGCTCGACCTCGCTTATCTCGACCCCCCGTACAACCAGCACCCGTACGGCTCCAACTACTTTATGCTCAACCTCATCTGCGAGTACCGCGAGCCCGTCGAGCCCAGCGCCGTTTCAGGCATTCCGCGCGTGTGGAACCGCTCGGCCTACAACCGCAGCAGCGCCGCCCTGGGCGAGCTGCGCGAGCTGTGCGCCTGCGTCCCGGCGCGCTACCTGCTCGTTTCCTTCAATTCCGAAGGCTTTATCACCCGCGAGCAGATGACCGCCATGCTCTCCGAGCTCGGGCGCGTCGAGGTGCTCGACCGCGCCTACAACGCCTTCCGCGCCTCGCGCAACCTCAGAAACCGCAGCCTCCACACCACCGAATACCTGTTCCTTGTCCGCAAAAACTGACCGAAATCGATTTCTCACTATGGATCGCAGAGAGGAAGTGTTTTTTTGCAGAGCGTAACGGACATTATCAAGGTTATCAACCAAAACGGCCGCCAAGGCCCCAAAGACCTCAAAAGCCGGGAGGTGTACGGCTGGGTCCAGCGCGACATCGACATCAGCTATGAAGACTATCTTGCGCTTTTGCAGGCAAACGCCATCCCCTCTTCCGAGCGCAGCCGCTTCCGCAGCGCCTATTTCCTGGTTTCGCCCAGCGGCGTCTACTCCTTTTTCAAGTCGACCGAGGAAGAGCTGCGCCCGTACATCTGCTACATCATCGCCCGCACCCCGCTGCTGCGCAGCGCCGAAATCAAAAGCCGCCTCAAGGAAATCTACCCCGGCTTTACCCTCGTCGACCTCATGCTGCAGCAGAACCTCACCGCGCCCCAGTGCGTCGTCGACCAGACCATCCGCAACGTGCTGGTGTCCAACTACGAGCGCCAGGCCAACCGCGAGCTGTTTGAACGCTCCTCCGTGCGCCCGTACACCTACACCATCAAGCCGGCGGGCGCCGAGCTCGCCCGAAGGGCCGAGCTCGCACTGCAAAACGCCCGGCGCGGTACCCTGCCCGAGCCCCAGGGCTGGGTGCGCGACCAGGGGCCCGCGCTCATCACCGCCCATGCCTATTCCGCCGAGGAGCTGAAGGCCGTCGCCGAGCGCAACCGCAGCTTTTCCTACCAGCCGCCCGAGCCCGGCTGTGCCGAGCGCCGCCGCGATTTCCGGCTCAAGGCCACCCGGATTGCCCAGCTGGGCTTTGTCTGCTCGGCCGATGCCGGCCACCGCACCTTTGAAGCCCCCGGCATGCCCAATTTCGTCGAGTGCCACCACATCGTGCCGCTGAGCGCCCAGCGCGAGCTGCCGAACATCAACCTCGACTGCCTGGAAAACCTCGCGCCCCTGTGCCCGACATGCCATTCGGCCATCCACTGCGGCACAGAGGAGGTGCGCCTCGCCCTTTTTGAAACGCTGCTCGCCCGCTTTTCCTGCGAGCTCGGCGCCATCGGCCTTGCGCCCGAGCGCGCGCGGGAGCTGTTTCTCCGCTTCGGCTGCTGACCCGGGCGCAAAAAGCCCCGCCGTTTTCAAAACGGCGGGGCTTTTTTGTCGTTACAGCACGAGCCCGCAGGCGTCCTGCAGGTCGACTTTTTGAAACTCCGCGATAAATCCGGCGATGCACTGCGCCGTCGCGTCGAGCATTTCGCGCCCCCACGCGGCGTCGGCCTTTTCCGGGTGATCGGGGCCGATCCAGCCGTTTTTCGTGATGCTGGCCGTGACGCGCGGCACGTCGATCTCCACGCCGCGGAAGCGCACGCTGCGTATGCCGCCGGCCTCCAGCGCCGGGCTCAGCCCGCGCACGCCGTGCTCCGCGCCCAGCTCGGAACGGTCGACCAGCGCCGGGTCGATGGCCAGTATGGCCGCCGTTTCCTCCGCGCCGCCGTGCCCGCCCCGGTAAGCCGGGTCGATGTCCCACGCCATCAGCCACCAGTTGAGCATGGCCAGAAGCGCCCCGCGCCGCTGCAGCTCAAAGCCGACTCGCTCGATGCTCTGCCGGTTGCCGCCGTGCCCGTTGAGCACGACAAACCGCCGCGCGCCGTGACGGTACAGCTCGGAACACACCCGCGACAGCACCTGGTACAAAAGCTCGGAGCCCAGGTTGATGGTCCCGGGGAAATCGCTGAGATAGTCCGTCGCGCCGTAGGCCAGCGACGGGCAAATCAGCGCGTCGGTCTTGTCCTCAATTTGGTCAATCAGATGCTCCGGCACCAGAATGTCGGTGCCCAGCGGCATGTGCCGCCCGTGGCTTTCCACACTTCCCACCGCCAGCAGCACAGTGTCATGCTGTGCAAAATACCGCTCGGCCTGCGGCCATGTCAAGTGTGCAAGACGCATACTGTTCCCTCCTTATCCAAATACCGAAAGCAAAAAGCCTGCGGCCACGGCCGACCCGATAACGCCGGCCACGTTGGGGCCCATGGCGTGCATCAGGAGGTAGTTTGTCGGGTTGGCCTTCTGGCCCTCAACCTGCGCCACACGCGCCGCCATGGGGACGGCCGACACACCGGCCGCGCCGATGAGCGGGTTGATTTTGCCGCCCGACAGCTTGCACATCAGCTTGCCCAGAAGCAGGCCGCCCAGCGTCGAGAAGCAGAACGCCAGCAGTCCCAGCGCCACGATTTTCAGCGTGCTGGCCGTCAAAAACCGGCTGCCCACCGTGGTGGCGCCCACGCTGACGCTGAGGAAAACGGTGACAATGTTCATCAGTGCGTTCTGCGCCGTGTCGCTTAAGCGCTCGGTGACGCCGCACTCGCGCAGAAGGTTGCCCAGCATGAGCATGCCCAGAAGCGGGGCGACCGACGGGAGCAGCAGAATGGTGAACACCGCGACGACAATCGGGAACACAATTTTTTCCCTCTTGCTGACCGTGCGCATCTGCTCCATTTTGACCCTGCGCTCCTGCTCGGTCGTGACAAGGCGCATGAGCGGCGGCTGGATCATGGGGATGAGCGCCATGTACGAATAGGCCGCAATGGCGATGGCGCCCAGGAGATGGGGCGCCAGAATGCTGGTAACATAAATCGCTGTGGGGCCGTCGGCGCCGCCGATGATGGCGATGGCCGCCGCCTCCGGGCCGGGGAACGGCTCGATGGGAGCAAATCCCAGCAGTTCAGC
>CANUCM010000089.1 GCA_947856675.1 uncultured Clostridia bacterium
GGGAGCGCCCGACGCGGCCGCGGATCTGGTGCAGCTGGGCAAGGCCCATGGTGTCGGCGTTTTCGATGATCAGGGTGTTGACGTTGGGGATGTCGACGCCGGTTTCGATGATGGTGGTGCACACCAGAATGGACACTTCGCCGGAATAGGTGCGGCTCATCACGTCGGACAGCTGTTCTTCGCTCATGCGGCCGTGAGCGGTGGCGACCAGCGCGTCGGGAAACTGCTGCCGCAGGTAGGAGGCGGTCTGCTCGATGGAGTCAATGCGGTTGTGCAGGTAATACACCTGTCCGCCGCGTGACAGCTCACGCCGGATGGCGTCGCGGACGATGGCGTTGTCGTGCTCGAGCACATACGTCTGCACGGGCTGGCGGCCGAGCGGCGGCTCCTCAAGAACCGACATGTCGCGGATGCCCGACAGTGCCATGTTGAGCGTGCGGGGAATGGGCGTGGCGGTCAGCGTCAGGACATCGACAGACGTGGTCATCTGCTTGATTTGCTCCTTGTGGGACACGCCGAAGCGCTGTTCCTCGTCAACGACCAGCAGCCCGAGGTCCTTAAAGTGCACGTCTTTCTGCAAAATGCGGTGCGTGCCGATGAGCACGTCGCACTGGCCGGTGCGCAGGTGCTGCAGCGTTTCGCGCATTTGCCCGGCGGTGCGGTAGCGCGACATCATTTCAATTTTGACGGGATAGCCGGAAAAACGCTGGCAGGCCGTGAGGTAATGCTGGCGGGCCAGGACTGTGGTGGGCACCAAAATGGCGGCCTGCTTGCCCGAAAGGACGCATTTCATGACGGCGCGCAGGGCGACTTCGGTTTTGCCGAAGCCCACATCGCCGCACAAAAGCCGGTCCATGGGATGGGGCTTTTCCATGTCGCGCTTGATGTCGCGCGCGCAGATCAGCTGATCCTCGGTTTCCTCGTAGGGGAAGCTCTCCTCAAAGGAGCGCTGGATATCGTCATCGGCGGCAAAGGCAAAGCCCGGGCGTTTCAGCCGCGCGGCGTACAGGGCGATGAGCCCCTGCGCAAGATCCCGGGCGGCTTTTTTTGCGCGGGACTTGGTTTTTTGCCAGGTGGTGCCGCCCAGCTTACTCAGCTTGACGCCGCTGTCCTCGCCTGCGCCGATGTACTTGGATACGAGGTCGAGAGAAGTGGCGGGCACAAAAACGACATCGGTGCCTGCATAGGCAATTTTAATATAGTCGCGCTGCACTTTGTCCACGGTAATGCGTTCCACGCCGACAAAGCGTCCGATGCCGTGATGGTCATGCACGACAAGATCGCCGGGCGTGAGGTCGGAATAGCTTTTCAAGCGGCTGCGCGACGATTTTTTTCCGTCTTTCCTGTGTTTTTGGCGCTGCATGCCGAGCTGGCCTTCGGTGATAACGGCGGTTTCGCAGAAAGGGTATTCAAAGCCGGAAGAAAGGTTTTGCGGCAAAACGCAGATGCGTCCCGGGCCGGCCTGGCCGGCGTCGGACACGCAGGGCAGGCCGCGGCCTTCCAAAAGCTCGCGCAGGCTGGCGGCGCGCTGCACCCCGCCCGCCAGTGCGAAAACGGTGTAGTGCAGGGAGAGATAGCTTTCGAGATCGCTGACGGCGGTGTCAAGGCTGCCGCCGTAGGAGGGGAGCTGTTTGCAGGTGAGCGAAAGAAGAGCCTGCGGCTGCAGGGGGGTCTGGCTCAGAAACGCATCCATCAGCACGGCGCTGCGTGAGGTCAGGGCCGTGCGGACTTCTCCCTCGGACAGGCAGAAAGCATAGGCTGTGGGGGCCAAAACGCCGTTTTCCAGGAGATGCACGGTGTCCTCGTTCATGCGAAACGCCATGGCGCGGGCGCTTTCCAAAACGGCGGGAGTGTCGCTGACAAGGATGAGGGCATTGTCCGGAAGGTAGGAAAACCCCGACGCCTGCCGGGGGTAGATGCGGGGGAGATACCGGTCGCAGGCGGCAAAAAGGCCGCTTTGCTCCAGGCGTTCGGCGTCGGAAAGCAGGGTTTCGCGCAGTGCTTCCCCGGCCCGGGCAGCGGCTTTCCGCAGCGCGGAAGCGAGCGTGCCGACGCCGCCGGGCGCCATGTGGGGCAAGACTTCCCGGGCGGGCAGAATGAGGCAGCGCTCAATGCTGCGGCTGCGGCGCTGTGTCATGGGGTCAAAAACGCCGAGCGAGTCCACGGTGTCGCCGAAAAACTCCGCGCGCACCGGCGCGCTCTGGCCGATGGGGAAAATATCCAGAATGCCGCCGCGCAGCGCAAACTGTCCGGGGCCTTCCACGGTCAGGGCGGAGGTATAGCCGGCCTGCGTCAGCCGTTCAGTCAGGGTGGGCAGGTCATAATCGCCGTCCTGCTCCAGCGTAAAAGAGGCCTTTTCCATAACTTCCGGCGGCATGGCGGACAGCATGAGCGCTTCTGCCGGGGCGGCCATGACGCGGCAGCCGCCGAAGCGGAAAGCGTGCAGCGCGCCGATGCGCTGCTGCTCGTACTGGCGCGAAACGTTGTCCATATTGTGGAAGATAAGGTCGCGTACCGGCAGTACGGCGGCGGAGCAGTCCAAAAAGGCCTGTGTGTCCAGCGCCATTTGCCGGGCGTTCTGCTCGTCGCGGGTCACGATGCACACAGGGCGCGCAAGGTCTTTGCACAGCGCGGCGGCGACGTGTGCCTTGTGGATATGGGAAACACCATAAAGGGAGACGACCCGGGGGCCGTCCCTTCGCAGTTCCGATATCAGCTGTTGGTATTCCGGCGCAGACCGGAGCAGGTCCAAAAGCACTTCGTGCGTATCCATAAGGCTCCTTTACAGGGTTTTTCCGTTAAACTGCTGCATAGCGGCGTCCACGCCGTGCTCAACGATGCACAAGGCCGCGTCCGGGGCGAGCCTGACGCCGCTGTACGCTTCGCTGTCCAGGGTGTCTAGGACAAAATCGCGCATGTCTTCCTGGCCTTCCCGCGGGCTTCCCACGCCGATTTTGACGCGGGGGAACGCATCGGACTGCAGCTGGTAAATGATGTTTTTTATGCCGTTGTGCCCGCCGGCAGAGCCGCTGCGGCGCACGCGGATGCGGCCGCAGGGCAGGGAAATGTCGTCAAATATGACAATGACGCGTTCCGGCGGAACGGAAAACGCGGCGGCCATGTCGCGCACAGCCTCGCCGGACAGGTTCATAAAGGTTTGGGGTTTCATCAGCACGATGGTGCGGCCTGCGGCTTCACACAGGCCGTAAATGGAGCGAAAGCGGGTTTTGGTCAGCCGTCCGGCTCCCAGCTGCTGCGCCAGCAGGTCGAGGGCCATGAACCCCGCGTTGTGGCGGGTGGTTTCATATTGTTTCCCGGGGTTTCCCAGTCCGGCAATGATAAAGTCGGCCGTCTGTACGGCCGGAGTCTTGCGGCGTCTGAAAATGGGGAACACTTCCTTTACACAGCACTGAAAAAGAAGGCCGGCAGCTGAAAGCCGCCGGCCTGATGGGACAATCTCAGCATGCGCCGCCTGCCTTTGCGGCGGGGCAGGGCGGGGCACAGGCCCGCCTGAAGCAAAAGCGCATCAGGCAAAGATTTCGGAAACCGAAACCTCCTCGTAAATGCGGCGGATGGCTTCGGTAAACATGTTGGCCACCGGAAGCAGCTTGATTTTATCAATTTTCTTGCCGGCAGACAAGGGAACGGTGTCGAGGAGGTAGACTTCGGAGATAACGCTGTTTTCCAGGCGCTCAATGGCGGGGCCGGACAGCACGGCGTGGGTGGCGCAGGCGACGACGCTTTTGGCGCCGCCGAGATCCATCAGCGCGGCTGCGGCGTTGCACAGCGTGCCGGCGGTGTCTATCATGTCGTCGACCAGAATGACCTGCTTGCCGCGCACGTCGCCGATGATGTTCATGACTTCGGAAACGTTGGCGCGCTGACGGCGCTTGTCGATGATGGCAAGGGGCAGGTCAAGGCGCTCGGTAAACTTGCGGGCGCGGCCGACCGAGCCGAGGTCGGGCGCGACAACAACGACATCTTCGTTGCCCATACCGTATTTGTCGGCAAAGTAGGGGATAAGCACAGAGGTGCCCAGAAGGTTGTCAACGGGGATGTTGAAAAAGCCCTGGAGCTGCGAAGCGTGCAAATCCATGGTCAAAACGCGGTCGGCGCCGGCGGCCTCAATGAGGTCGGCGACCAGCTTGGCCGAAATGGGGTCGCGCGCCTTGGTCTTGCGATCCTGACGGGCGTAGCCGAAGTAGGGCATGACGGCGGTGATACGGCCGGCGCTGGCGCGGCGGAAAGCATCGATCATGATGAGCATTTCCATCAGGTTGTCGTTGACAGGGTTGCAGGTGGACTGCACGACGAATACGTCGGCGCCGCGCACCGTTTCGTTGATGGAAACGGAGATTTCACCGTCAGAAAACTTGGTGACGACGGCTTTGCCCAGCTCAAGACCCAGGGAAGACGCGATTTGAAGGGCCAGGGCAGGGTTGGAGTTGCCTGCAAAGATTTTAATGCTTGTACCATGCGGAATCATGCTTTGTTACCCCCAAATATCTAATATTCAAATGTTTCATTTACAGCTTTCCGCTTTCGCGGCGTTTTTTTGCCCAGCCCGGTTTTACAGTGGCGCGGACGCGGCCGATGCACAGGGAATCGGGCTCGACTTGCTCGGTCACGGTAGTGCCGGCGGCAAGATAGGCTCCGCTGCCGACTGTGACGGGCGACACCAGATTGACATTGCAGCCGATGAAGCTGTCATCGCCGACAACGGTACGGTATTTGTTCTTGCCGTCATAGTTGACGGTGACGACGCCGCAGCCGACGTTGACGCGCTGGCCGAGCGAGGCGTCGCCCAGGTAGGTCAGGTGTGCGACCTTGGTGCCGTCGCCGATGTCGGCCTTTTTCAGCTCGACGAAATCGCCGATGCGGGCTTTCCGGCCGACGGTGCAGCCGGGGCGAATGTAGGCAAAGGGCCCGACGGTTGTGCCGTCGCCGACCGAGCTGTCAAAAATCTGGGAGCTGTTGACCGAAACGCCGCAGCCGATGTCGGCATTTTCCAAAAAGGCGTTGGGGCCGATGCGGCAGCCTTCGCCGATGCGGGTGCGGCCGTTTAAAAAGCAGCCGGGCAGCACAACCGTACCGGCGCCGATATGGGCCAGCGGCGAAATATAGGTCGTGTTGGGGTCTGTCAGCATGACGCCCTGTTCCATCCAGAAATAATTGATGCGTGCACGCAGCGCTTCCTGAGCATAGTAGGCGCTGACGGTATCGGTTACGATATGGTGTTCGGAAGGCGCCGTATCATGCGCCACGGCGTTTAAATCCTCGCAAAGCTGTTCGGCCGAAAGCTGGGAAAAATCGCCGAAATCCAAAGCTTCCAGCGATTCGCGCGGCATAAAAACGGCCAGTGGCGTATCGCCAAAGCGCAAAACGGCCGTGCCGTTGGCCGATTCGGCGCGCTGTGCCAGCGCGTTGAGCGTCTGCAGCGACAGGGCGGGCGCCGGCTGCACAATGACAAGCACCGAATCCGCGTCGGATTCAAGAAGGTACGCGTCGATCAGCTGCGCCTGGTTGTCGGCGGCCAGGCAGCGGACGCTGCCGTTTTTTCCGGCGCACACGCCGCGGCTGAAAACGCGCCCGGGCGAAAAGGCCGAAGCGGCCAGCGCAAGATGGTCGAAGACGCTGCAGGACAAAAGCTCAATGTGAAAAGCGGCATCCTGCGGGGGAACAAGAATGAGAGTATCGGTGAGCTGCATGTGCTCCCTTCCTTTAAAGCAACAGATTGGCGCCGCACGGACAGGGCGGCACAGAATAAGTATAGCACACACAGGGCAAAAAACCAAGGCCTTTTGCAGGAAAAAGCGTACAAAAGAGGGCTTTTGCAGGCCTTTGCGCCGCGTCATATTTGTGGTATAATGTCGGTACGAAACAAAGAAAAGGGAGGCGGCCCTCATTCAGCGGCTGAGGATACAAAAACAGGGGCAGGAAGCCATGGCGCTGCTGACGCAGGCCGCGGACGGGGACGCCGCCCTCTTGTACGCCTGCGCGCAGGCCGCAGGGGGGACGGCCGTTTTGTGTGATGCGGCGGAAACGCTGCGCATGCAGCCCGGCAGAGTGGAAAAAGCGGCCAACCTTCTGGTGCTGTACGGGTTGGCCTGTGATGCGGCGCTGCCGCCGCCGGCGGAGCAGCGCGAGGCGGCGCCGGAGGACATGCTCGCAACGCAGCGTACGGACGCGGCGTTCCGCGGGCTTGTCAAGCACACCGAGTGCATGCTGGGACGGGTGCTGCGGCGCCGCGAGCTGGAGGCACTGCACGGGGTGTATACCGAGCTGAACCTGCCGGCCGACGTGCTCATGCTGCTGGTCAATTACTGCAGCATGCGGGAAAACCTGAGCGCGCGCGAAATCGAGCGGCAGGCTTACCGCTGGGCCGACGCGGGACTGACCACATACGAGCAGGCGGAGCGGTACATGCGCCGGCAGCAGCACCTTCGTGCGGAAGGAACCCGGGTTTTGCGCATGCTGGGCGTGTACGATCGCCGGCCGTCGGAAACCGAGGCGAAGTACATTGCGCGCTGGAGCGACTGGGAGACGCCGGATGAGCTGCTGCGCCTGGCTTATGATCGCACGGTGGTGCGCTGCGGCAAGCTGGAGTGGCGCTATATGGACAAGATCCTCGAAAGCTGGCATAAGCAGGGCTTTGAAACGGCGCGGCAGGTGGAGCAGGGCGATCGGAAAGCGCCGCCGGTGCGCCGGAGCGCGGCCGAAAGCGTGACGCAGACGGTGGCACGCGCATTTGAGGCGCGCCGCAAAGCCCGTGAAAAACAGCTGAAGGAACGGCTGGAGCAGCTGATGCAGAGCGATGAGCGCTTTGCTGAAAACGAACGACAGCTGCGGCTGTGCGCTTCGCGCGCGGCGCGGGCGGCGATGGGCGGCGCCGGGACACAGGCCGGGCTGGACGAAAAACGGGCGCAGCTTTTGAAGGTGCGGCAGGAGATCCTGCAAAGCCGCGGACTTCCGCCCGATTGGCTGGATGACAAGCCTGACTGCCCCAAATGCGGGGACAGAGGGTATATCGGAAGCGTCATGTGCGAGTGCTTTGAGCGTGCCTGCCGCGAAGAAAGCGAGCGGCGCGAAAAAGCTGGTATCCCTGAGTAAATGCCGGACGGGAAAGGAGCGGTGCGGCGTGATGAAAAGAAAATGCTTTGTATGGGTGCTGTGCTGTGCCGCCGTGCTGTGCATGATGCCGGCTTCGGTGCATGCGGACAGCGGGCCCAAGCCTTCTGTGCGCATTCGTTTTCAGAACATGGGGGATGAGCTGTGCTACGGCACGCTGCTTTCCAAAACCGATTCTACGGGCCCGGCTTCTGCCTGGGACGGCAACCCGGAGCATGCATATTATTATGACCTGGATGAGGAGATCTGGCAGGCGTTTGTCGATTATGAGGACGCAGACGGCTATTACTTTTTGCAGGAAGGCTGGCTTTGCAGCGAGAGCAAACAGCTGAACTGGACGTATTATCCGCCGTCCAGCTTCAAGATATTGCTGTACTATCCTCAAACGGATTCGTATGTTGTCAGCGGCATCTATGAGCGCTATGCCTTTGACAGCTATTTTACGGTGGACATGTCAGCGGTGGAAAGCGGTGCGTCCGGCGCGATCATTACGGCCGAAAAGAGCTATGATTTTACCTGGGAACTGATATCAATGCTCTGCCGCGCGGTTCTTACCATCGCCCTGGAAATGGCGCTCGCCTGGTGTTTTGGCCTGCGGGGAAAACGCACACTGCGCATTGTCCTGTGCGTCAATGTCGTGACGCAGATTGCCCTGAACGTCGCTTTGAACGTTATTAACTACAATTTCGGGCTGTTTGCCTTTATCGCAGGGTATATCCTGCTGGAGCTGATGGTTTTTGCCGTGGAGGCGGTCATATATGTCGTGCTGCTGCGCACGGACAGCCGGCGCATTTCCCGCCGGAGGATTGTTGCGTATGCGCTGACGGCCAACGTGGTGTCATTTGCAGCCGGAATGGGCGTTGCACAGGTGATTCCCGGTATTTTCTGACGGCTGCCGGACAGAAGAAAAGCATGGCTTCGGCCATGCTTTTTTGATTGCAGAAAGGAACCCTATCCCCGAAAAGCCCAGGCGGCAAGGCCGATCGACAGGGCAAGGAATGCGGCGATGCCGGGGCTGCGCAGGGTCAGCAGCACTTTTTGGCCGTCGCTCAGGGGCAGTGTGCCGGGGTGCAGGTGTATGCGGCTGCGGCCGCGGGTAAAAAGTACGAGGGCGGCGCCCATGAGCGCCAGTGCGGACAGCGAGGCAAACAGCGCGGCGGACTGCCCGCTGCGGAGGAGGGTCGGCAGCAGCAGTGAACCGACGAGGTTGAAACAGGCGTGCAGCAGAATGCAGATGTGCAGGCGCCCGGTGGAAACGGCGGCGTAGGCCAGAATGGCGCCCACGGTGTAGGCATAGAAAAACTGGCCGATATTGCAGTGAAACAGCCCGAAAGCCAGCGCGGAAAAGCTGATGGCGAACTCCTCACCGAAGGGGATAAGGCGCGAAAGCAGGATGCGCCGGAACATCAGCTCCTCGAAAATGGGGGCAAGCACCACGGCAAACAGGAAAACGGCGGCGGCAGGCACATCCTGCACGGCGGAATCCAGCGGGTTTTGGTAGCTGTAGTGCAGAAGCTTTTCCAAAAACTGAATAACGGCCGTGCCGGCCAGCTGCCCGAGGTAGCCCATGCCGAGGCACAAAACGAGCAGCTTCAGTAAAAACATGCTGCCGGGCCGCTCGTGAGACAGCGGAGAAGCCGCAGGGACTTTGCGCAAAACGTAAGAAAATACCGGAAGCCCGAATCCGTACAGTGTGATGGCGGACAGGGCAAGGGCCGCAACGGGGGAATTGAGCAGCTCGGGCGCAAGCAGTGCGGCGAGCAGCGCCAGCAGCACGGCGCCCGCCTGGGCGCAGCCGATCAGGGAAACCAGCGCCCAGCCGCACCGGTTCAGAATCCTTTTGAGGTCGGGGGTGGGCTCAAACTGCTGTTTTTCGTAAAAGGACTCCCGGGTCACGCGGAACAGCAGGCTGTCAAAGCGTTCGCCGCGCACCTCGAGATCGGAATGGCCGCGCTGAAGCATTTCAAAACCGCACTTTCCGGCAAGCCGGATCATGGGGAAATTGCCCGACCAGGTTTCGGTGTAGACCGCGGTGCAGCCGGAGGAAAACAGGTAATGGATGAAGGCCGAAAAGGCCTTCTCGCCCCGGCCCTCGCCGCGGAAGCGCGGCTCGGCAATGTCAATGCCGATGGCAGGTCCGTCCCGCACGCCGTCAAGCGGATAGGAATTCATCCAGCCGATGTGCAGCCCGTCGGCCGTCGCGATCTCAAAACGGGTGCGAACGGCCGGCGGCGGGGCGGCGGCCAGCATCCGCATTTTGTGCTCGACGGCCGAAGAGGATGCCGGGGGCTCCTGCAGCCAGGGAGCGTCCCAGTTCATCCACTCCGTATCCACCGTTCGCCAGCGCACGTGATCGGCAACGTCGGATGAAAGCATGTCACGGATGACGATATCACCGCGCTTGATTTCCAAAAAGGATCCCTCCCTGCTTTGCGCAAAACCTGTAACCCGGCAGATGGCGGCGCGCAGCGCGCCTGTCAAAACAAAAGGCGGCTCCCTCCGATGGGGAACCGCCTTACCAACTTTCTTTAATCATTTACAAAAAACAAAAACACAAGTGATTAAAACACTTAACAAAACGGATGACTTACAAAGAACCCATATGCAGTTTGAAAATATCCCATCAATTCAGCAGCCGGCTTCCTTCTGCGCATTTCGTCATGACCCGGCTGCCATACAGGCGATAAGCTCGGCCGGCACATCGTTCCGGCAATCGGCTTCTGGTTGGGATAGTACAAAATGTGTTTTGCAAAAGGAACTGCCATCATGGGAAAAACGCACGCAGGCTTCTGTCAATATATCGGCTGTCAACGCCAAACCCCGGGCCGCGCACAGCACACGCAGCAGATGGGGAGTAACATATCAATTCAATGTTAATATACGTTCGCGGTAATTGCTTGCACGTCGTTAGCGTTAACGCTGTGAAGTGAACTTCCTTACCGACAGAAACCTGCGTTACATAAACTCCTTCATTGGACCCACCCCTTTCGGTGTACTGAAAAACTCTGTACCTTGTTTGTACCTCTATTATACTAAAGTACCCATGCGATGTAAATAGATAAAACAACTAAAGAATTCCCGGGTAAAAATGTGCATAATACACAATAAACGCAGGACAAACACAGGCTCTGCTCGAAGCGGCATACAATGGGATATCCGAAAAAAACGGGAGGGTGAGCTTTATGCCGTTTGAAGTCAGGCCGTATGACCGCACGGCGGCGGTGGAGTATGCGCGGCTTTGGGCATACGGGAGAAACCCGGCGTATTTTAACTTTCAGAATGTCGGCGGGGACTGTACCAACTTTGCCAGCCAGTGTGTGTATGCGGGCAGCGGGGTGATGAATTACACGCCGGTGTATGGCTGGTATTACATATCGGTCAACGATCGCACGGCGTCGTGGACGGGCGTGCCGTATTTTTACAATTTTATCACGGGCAATGCGGGGGCAGGGCCGTTTGGCAGGGAAACGGGCATTGAGGAAATGCAGCCGGGGGATGTGGTGCAGCTGGCCATCAGCGGGCCGCAGTATCAGCACACGCCGGTGGTGGTGGAGGTGCGGGGGCGGCCGTCGCTGGACAATATTTTTGTGGCGGCGCACACAAATGACGCCTACCGGCGGCCGCTGAGCAGCTATCGTTTTCAAAAGATCCGTTTTGTGCATATAGAAGGGGTGCGCAGCCAGAGGCTGCGGCCGGAGCAGGAATAAAAAAGAGCCCGCACTCGGCGGGCTCTTTTTTGGTCCCTGCGTGCAAACCGCAGGGTTATTTTGCATATTCGACGGCGCGTGTTTCACGCACGACGTTGACCTTGATCTGGCCGGGGTAATTGAGCTCGGCCTCGATTTTCTTGGCGAGCTCGCGGGCCAGGAGGATCATTTCGTCATCCTTGACTTCCTCGGGCTTGACGACGATGCGGATTTCGCGGCCGGCCTGGAAAGCGAAGCTCTTTTCGACGCCCTTCATGCCGTCGGCAAGTTCCTCCAGCTTTTCAAGGCGTTTGATGTAGGCTTCAAGATTTTCACGGCGGGCGCCGGGGCGCGCGGCCGAGATGGCGTCGGCGGCCTGTACCAGGCAGGCGACGACGGTCTGGGCTTCGACATCGCCGTGGTGCGCGTGGATGGCGTGGATGACTTCGGCGCTCTCGCGGTATTTTTTGGCCAGGTCCACGCCGATGTTGACGTGGCTGCCTTCGACCTCATGCGTGACGGCCTTGCCGATGTCGTGCAGCAGGCCGGCGCGCTTTGCAAGCGTGACGTCGGCGCCCAGCTCACCGGCGAGCAGCCCCGCGATGTGGGCGACTTCGATGGAGTGGTTGAGCACGTTCTGGCCGTAGCTTGTGCGGTAGCGCATGCGGCCGAGCAGCTTGACAAGCTCGGGATGAATGCCGTGCAGGCCGGTTTCAAACAGGGCGCGTTCGCTTTCCTGCTTGATGATGTTTTCCACTTCACGGCGGGCTTTTTCCACCGTTTCCTCGATGCGCGCGGGATGAATGCGGCCATCGAGGATGAGCTTTTCAAGGGCCAGGCGGGCCACTTCACGGCGCACCGGGTCAAAGCTCGAAAGGGTGATGGCTTCGGGGGTGTCGTCGATGATAAGATCGACACCGGTAAGGGTTTCAAGGGTGCGGATATTGCGGCCTTCGCGGCCGATGATGCGCCCTTTCATTTCATCGTTGGGCAGCGGCACAACCGAAACGGTGGCTTCGCTGGCATGGTCTGCGGCGCAGCGCTGGATGGCGGTCGAAAGAATTTCGCGCGCTTTCTGGTCGCAGTCGTCCTTGAGCTGCCGCTCAATCTCCTTGAGCTTGACGGCGGCGTCGTGCCGGGCGTCGCTCTCCACCTGTTCGACAAGGTAGTTTTTGGCTTCTTCGGCCGTCAGGCCGGAAATGCGTTCAAGCACTTCAAGCTGGCTTTTTTTCAGGGCCCGGACTTCTTCCTGAAGTTCCTCGGTCTGTTTGAGCTTTTGAGAGAGTTTTTCTTCTTTCTGCTCGACGCTTTCGTACTTTCGGTCGATGGTTTCTTCCTTTTGCTGCAGGCGGCGTTCCTGCTTCTGCAGCTCGGAGCGGCGTTCTTTAATTTCTTTTTCAAGTTCGGTGCGGGAGCGGTAAATCTCTTCGCGGGCCTCTACGACGGCTTCGCGCTTTTTGGCTTCGGCACCTTTGATAGCCTCGTTGATAATGCGTGTCGCTTCTTCTTCGGCACTGCCGATTTCTTTTTCAGCAATTTTTTTGCGGTAAGTGTATCCGGCAAAAAGGCCGGCAGCGCCGCCGACCAGCAGAGCGAGAATGCAAAACAACCAGGACATTCCCTCCTGTGGCAAGCTGTAACCTCCTTATACAGTTAAAATTACGATGAATAGCAGCAGCGCGGTTTCGTCAGGAAAACCTGCGCAAAACTCCATATTATCTCATCTAATTTTAGCTCGGCCGGTATGCAATGTCAAGGAATAGTTACAGGAATGTGAACGGAAAAAAGGGTTCAGCGCGCAAAGACGTGGTTGCCGATGGTGGCGATGACCGGACGTGACCAAATCCAGCTGTTGGTGGTTTTTGCGGGGTTGTAATAATAAATGGCGCCGCCGGTGGGATCCCAGCCGTTGAGGGCGTCCTGGGCGGCCCGGCGGGCGCTGTCGGCGATGGGCTGATCAAACTGCCCGTCATTCAGGGCGGAAAAGGCGCCGGGCTGGTAAATGACGCCGGAGATTGTGTTGGGGAACGAGGGGTGCTTGACGCGGTTGAGAATGACGGCGCCCACGGCGACCTGGCCGGTGTAAGGCTCGCCGCGGGCCTCGGCGGAGATCATGCGCGCGAGCAGGTAAAGGTCGTTGTCGCGTCCGGACGAAGCGCCGGAGGACGAGGAAGAGCTGGGCATTCCCAGGGCTTTGAGCGTGGCGGGGCCGACAATGCCGTCGACGGTCAGGCCGTTTTTGCGCTGAAAATATTTGACGGCGGCGGTGGTCTGGCTGCCGAAAATCCCGTCGACGGAGCCGTCATAATAGCCCCAGTTTTTGAGCTTCTGCTGGATGGTTCTCACGGTCTGGCCGCTGGAGCCCTGGCGGTAGACGGCGGCCGAGGCCTCGGAAAAATGTCCCAGAAGAATGACGGCGACGAGGCAGATGCTGCACAGGGCAAACAGCTGCGTCGAAAGGCGGCGTTTTTTTGTCATAGGGCAGATTCTCCTTTTGGAATGGGTGTGCAAGGCCGCACAGGCAGCTTTGCTGTGGATTTCCCTATTTTTTGCATGCGCGCGCCGATTATGCTATAATACGCTAAAATTGGCTGAATAAAAAAGGAGGGAGTGCGGGTGTGCCGGACGATACCGCTGCCGTGCGGAACCAGCATGGAGCACAGGCGGGGGCTGTTTCCGCTGACGCAGGATTCGGTGCTGCTGAGCGCGTTTGTACAGCCCGGCCGGGATACCCGCGCGCTTGACCTGGGCGCGGGGCAGGGAACGCTGGGGCTCATGCTGATGGCCCGGTACCCGCGCCTGCGTGTGGACGGCGTCGAGCTGGACGCGCTTGCCGCCGGGCAGGCGGAACGCAACTACGCCCGGGCGGGCTTCGGGGCGCGGGCCAGCGTGGTGCAGGCCGACTTCCGCGCGCTTGCGCCGAATCTGTGCGGGCGGTATGACCTGTGTGTGTCAAACCCGCCGTATTTTGACGCGGGGAGCGGCGCGGGTCCGCGCAGCGAATCGCTTGCGGCGGCGCGCACGACGCAGGGGTGCACGGCGGACGAGCTGTGCGCGGCTGCCCGGCGGGCGCTGCGCTGGGGCGGGCGCTTTTTTGTGTGCTACCGGCCGGAAAGGCTGCCGGTGCTGCTGGCCTCGCTCGGACGGTACAGGCTGGAACCGAAGCGCCTGCGGTTTGTCCACCACAGCCCCGGGCACCGGGCGTCGCTGGCGCTTGTGGAGGCCAGGCTGGGCGGAGGAAGCGAACTTTTTGTGCCTGCGCCGCTGTTTTTGTACGACGCCGGCGGGAATATGACGCCGGAGGCGCTGGAAATTTATCGTTAGAGGAGCAAATCATGAGCGGAAAACTGTATGTGGTGTCGACGCCCATCGGCAACTTGGGCGATATGACGCCCCGGGCGCTGGAAACGCTGCGCAGCGTGGACTTTATCGCGGCGGAGGACACGCGCGTGGGCGCAAAGCTGCTCAACCGTTTCGGCATTAAGAAGCCGCAGGTCAGCTACTTTGAGCACAACCGCCGCCAAAAGGGCGAGATGCTGGCAGAGCGCATGGAAAACGGCGAAAGCTGCGCGCTGATCACCGACGCGGGAACCCCGGCCATTTCCGATCCGGGGACGGATCTTGTGGCACTGTGCGCGCAGCGCGGCATAGAAGTGGTGTCTGTGCCGGGGTGCTGCGCCGTGGCCGCCGCGCTGTCGGTCGCGGGCATGGAGTGCGGGCGTTTTACCTTTGAGGGCTTTTTGTCAACCAACAAAAAAAACCGCAGCGAGCACCTGGCTCAGCTGCGGACGGAAACGCGGACGATGGTGTTTTATGAAGCGCCGCACAAGCTGGTGCGCACGCTGGAGGACATGCTGCAGGCGCTGGGTGACCGGCCGGTCGCTTTGTGCCGCGAGCTGACCAAGCTGCATGAGCAGGTTTTTCGCACCACCTTGTCCGGGGCGCTTGAGCATTACCGGCAGACGCCGCCCCGGGGCGAGTTCGTGCTGGTGGTGGGCGCCCTGCCCGCTGCGGAGCAGGGGGAGGGAGTCCCCGACGAACAGAGCCTGATGGAAGAAATCGGGGGCATTCTGCTGGCCGAACACTGCGGGCTGATGGCGGCGGTTCGGCAGGTCAGCGCGCGCTACGGCCTTTCCAAAAACGCGCTGTACCAGAAAGCGCTGCGCGTATACGGCCGCCCGGAGGATTAAGAGCCCATGAGCAGCCGGACCGCGGCGGCCGAGGCAAAAAAAGCGGCGGCGTCGGCGCACAGCGCGGCGGGGACCAGGTAGCGCGTGTTTTTGAGCTTGATACAGGCGGAATACAGCGCAATGGTGTAAAAACTGGTTTCGCTTGAGCCCAGCATGACGGCGGCAATGCGCCCTGCGGTGCTGTCGGGGCCGGCGTTTGCGATGACTTCACTGCCGACCGACAGTGCGCCGCTGCCGGAAAAGGGACGCAGCAGCGCCAGGGGAAGGCATTCTGCCGGCATGCCGAGCGGACTGGTCAGCGGAGCCAGCGAGTGCGCTGTCAAATCGATTGCGCCGGAGGCGCGCACCATGGCGATGACGGTCAGCATGATAAGGACCGGGGCAAAAATGTCGCGTATGGTGTAAAGCCCCTTGACGGCGCCGTCGAGCATCGCGCTGTAAACGTTCGTGCCTGAAAGCACGCCGTGGGCCAGAATGAAAAGGATCAGGCAGGGGACGATGTAATCACTCACGGCTTCCTCCAGACTCTGCGCAGCACGGCGGCCGCCAAAAGGCCCGTGCAGACGGAAATGATGCTTGCAGCCCAGACGGCGGGCAGAATGTCGTAGGGGCTTTGGCTTCCGCAGGAGGCGCGCACCGCGGCGATGGTGGTGGGCAGCAGCTGTACGGAAGCGGTGTTCAGAACGATGAGGCGAAGCACGCTGTCGGGCGGGATGCGGTCGCGCTGGGAAAGCTCGTGCAGCCGGGCGGCTGCACGCAGTCCGGCCGGCGTTGCCGCCGATCCGAGGCCCAGAAGGTTGGCCGCCATGTTTTGCGAAATGGCTTCAGCGGCCTGCTCGTCGCGCCCGTGCCGGCCGAACAGCAGGACAATGAGCGGCCGGAGCGCCGAGGCAATGCGCGCGGACAGCCCCGAACGGTTCATGACTTCCATCAGCGCGGACCACAAACAGGTGCTGCCGGCAATGGAAATGAGCAGCTCCACAGCCTGCCTCGCGCCGGAAACGGCGGCCAGCGAAACCTCGGGCATGCGCCCGGTCAGCGCGCCGAACACCACGGCAAGCAGCAGCAGCACTGCCAGAAGTTTTGACATAAACAAAGGCGGTTCCCCCTATACCCGAATGGCATATATTGTGCCTTCACACAAACTTTTTTCGGCCTTTCCTGCAGATTTCCACAATATCAGGGATTGACAAAATATTACAGAAATAGTAAAATACTTCTGGAGTACGACAGAGGATCGCAGTGTTTCGCATTTTAGGAGGAATTGCGTATGAAATCGACAGGAATTGTCAGAAAAATCGATGAGTTGGGACGAATTGTTCTGCCGATAGAGATCCGCCGCACCATGCACATCGATGTGCGGGATCCGATGGAAATTTATGTGGAAGGAAACTCCATTATTCTGCGGAAATACGAGCAGGAGTGTGTATTCTGCGGAAGCACAAAAAAAGTCACTACATTCAAAAACCGCAGCGTGTGCGAAAACTGCCGCAAAGAACTCTCGCTGTAAAAAAGAAAAACCGCCGGGACGGGAAGAAAATGTCCGCCGGCGGTTTTGACTGTTATGGGCAAAGACGATAAGCGGCGGGAACGAATGTGAAAATGCCGGCCGTTGGCTTTTGGCCGCTTGCGCCCGGCGGAGAAAATCAAAGCGCCGCAGGCTTTCTGCCTGCGGCGCCTGTTGTTTTTCTGCATTACAGCCCCAGCGCGATGGAAAGGCCGGACAGTGCCATGACAATGTATACGCACTGCCGGATTTTTTTGTGGTCGGCGCGGCGGAAAATGGCGCCGCCCAGCAGAAAACCGCACAAAAGCCCGGCAAACGAGGCGGCGCAGGCCGGGAGAATACCGGTAGGCCACAGGCCGAGCGCATTGCGCAGGATAATAAGCATGATGTTGTTGAGAAAGAAGAAAAACTGTGTGGTGGACATGTATTCTTCCATGTCGTCCAAAATGGCGACATAATAAAGAACCATCGGCGGGCCGCTGATGGAAAACAGGCCGCCGCATACGCCCGATATAATGCCGACAGCGGCCGAAGAGAGCGGGGTGGGGCGCAGGCGGACCCGCTTGCTCAAAAAGACAAACCAGATGGCAAGCACCATCAAAAACACGCCGAGAATGCGCTTGTAAATGGAAGAGGGGTGCTCGGAAATCAGAGCCAGGCCGGAAAAGGCGCCCAGTGACGCACACAGAACAGGAACCCAGACCAGCTTGAAACGGATGGTTTTCCAGCGCCGTGACAAAATGGCGATGTTGAGGCACAGGGACATGACGGTGGATACGGCCAGCGCCATTTCCAGCGGCAGGAAAAACGGGAAAATGGACATCACGATAAGCCCGTATCCAAAGCCGGTTACCGTTTGCACGCCGGCGCTGATGCAGGAAACGGCAAAAAGAAAGAAATATGTCATATGGCGCACCCTCCGGGCATAAAACTTGGGAAAAAAGCCCGATTTTTATTGTATTCCCGCCGCGGAGGCAAGTCAACCGCCCAAACGCGAAAAAGAGAAAAAATTACACTTTACAATTGCTGTATTTGGCGGTAAAATAACAAAGTATATCGGTCGGCCAGCGCAGGATATGCCGGCGGCCTCTCCTGAAAGGAAGTTGCATCGATGAAGTATTTTACTGTGCCGTTGGTCAACAAGAAAAAAAGAACTTTTAAAACCTTTCTGCTGGGGCAGTCCGCAGAACAGAAGCATTATCGTGCCCAGCACGTAAGTGAGGATATTACGCTGCTTTGGCTGGAGGCCAGCCAGTTCGGAAAGCTGCACTGCTTCCCGTGCGTGCTCAACGAGGGCGGCGACATGCTGGTGTTCCGCAGCGCGTCGTCCAAGCGGACGGCGGAGCTCAATGCCATGCTGGTGCAGCGCTGGAACCTTTTTGTCAACCCGGAAAACATCAAAACCGATTACCACGTCGAAGAAATGGACCGCAAGGAGTTTTATGCGCTGTTTAACGAGTGCCAGCGCAAGTCCATTGAAGACGAAGCGGACGGCAAAGGCGTGTACGCCAGCATAGGGCAGGCGGAAGAGCAGCCCGCGCAGCAGGCGGAAGAACAGCCCGCAGAGCAAAAATAAAGAGATTTGTGCCGTGTGGTTTTGCAGCCGCCGTGCCCGGCAGGGCGCGGCGGCTTTTTTGCGCTTTGGCGCGCAAACGGGAAAATATGTTGAAAAAACAGGGAAAACACCGTGTTACCCTTTCGTAATTGCTATTGGCAGCACAGGGCGGTATAATAAGGGCATCTCAAAGACGGGCGGCGTCAGGCGGCCTGAAACGGAGGGTTTTGCTTTGAGCGTGGAAAATACAAATCATAACGGTGCGCAGCGGCCGCCTGCGGGAAAACGGGTGGCGCCGGCCGGAAAAAAACGGTTGATCGTGCTGTGCTGCATCGGCGCGGTTCTTTTGGCGGCAGCCGCTGCGGCAGTGGGCTGGGTTTACCTGTACAGCGGCATTTACCATGGCGTGGAGGCCGGGGGCATTGACCTTTCCGGGCTGTCGCGCAAGGAGGCCGTGGCGGTGCTGGACGAGGCGTTTGCCGGACAGAGCCCCGGGCACAGTCTGGAAATCACCGTGGGCGAATATACCCGCACGCTGGAGCTGGGCGGGGTGGACACCCGGTATGACGCCAAACAGACGACGGAAAACGCATATCTCTACGGGCGCACCGGCGGGTTTTTCAGCCGCGTTTCGGACATTTGGCATGCCATGACGCGCGGCGTGGAGCTGACGCCGTCCATTTCGGTGGATCAGGCGCTGCTCGACGAAGAGATTTCCCAGATGGCGGCCGGGCTCAGCACGCAGATGTCCGCGCCGGCCTATACCCTGGAAAATGATGTGCTGGTGCTCGACCGCGGCCAGACGGGCATTTCAATTGACGAAGGGGACTTTAAGGCGTTCATCCGCGGGCGGATTCTCAGCGGCGACCTTTCGCCGGTTTCGTACGAGCCCAAGACAGAGGATCCCGACGAGCTGGATCTTTTGAAAATCCGCGATGAAATTGAGCAGCCGGTGCGCGAACCCCGGCTTGATTTAGAAAACGATCCCAGCGGGAACACGGTGCTGCCGGCGCAGCGGGGCATTTCTCTGGATGTGGAGGCTGCACAGAAAGTGCTCGAGCAGAGCGACGAGCGCTTTGTGGAGCTGCCGCTCGAGGTGACCGAGCCGAGCATGACGACGGAGCAGTTTGAAAGTGCGCTGTTCCGCGATGTTTTGGGCGAAGGCACAACGTCGTTTAACGCGGGCCTGGTCGGGCGTACCACCAATGTCAAGCTGGCCTGTGACTTTGTCGACGGGACCATTTTGAATCCCGGCGACGTGTTTTCCTACAATGACACCGTCGGTCCGCGCACGTACGAGCGCGGCTTTAAGGACGCGATTGTGTATGTCGGCGCGTCGGCTGAGGACGGCGTGGGCGGCGGTATCTGCCAGGTGTCGTCCACCATTTATTACGCCATGCTGCGGGCCGACTTGGAAGTGGTGGAGCGCAAGGCGCACAGCCGCATTGTCACTTATGTTCCGCTGGGCGAAGACGCCACGGTCGCCTGGGGCGCGGTGGACTTCCGCTTTAAAAACAACACCGACTACCCCATCCGCATTGACGTGAGCTACGGGCGCTCGTCCATGACCGTCAAGCTGGTGGGAACCAAAACGCAGAACAAGACGGTTCAGATGGAAACCAA
>CANUCM010000090.1 GCA_947856675.1 uncultured Clostridia bacterium
CCCTTCGGGACGAGTCGCCGGATCAGGCCGTTTTGGTTTTCATTGGTGCCGCGCTCGCTCGGCGTGTATGGGTGGCAGTTGCTCAGCGCGCTGCATGTCGGCTTTTGGACCCTTAAAATCTACAAAAACGACAACCACCACGAGCTTGCCGCCAACGATACCATGAAAGACATTCTGGGGTTTGCTGCCGATGCGTCCCCAAAAGAGCAGTATACAGAATGGGTTCTGGGAATTGACCCAGCCTGCTGCGGCTCTGTCCATCAGGCCATTGAAAAGATGACTCACGAAAACCGTGTCGTTCAGTTCAACTTCCGCTGGGCGGCCGCTTCCAAGCCGTATATCTCCCTGAGATTCTCCGGTATTCTGATGGAGGATGACGCGTCCTACGTCAAACTAAAAGGCTGCTGCCGGCTGTTGACCGAAGATTCCAATTCATAACAAAGCACGTTTTTCACTTTCCCGCAAAAAAACAGGCATCCACACGTTTGGTGGATGCCTGTTTTGCTTCTGCCTCGTGTCCGAAGCTTTTTGTTACAGCTTGTAGCCCATCTGAATGGCCTGCATATTTTTTTCGATCAATTCGGCCTTTTTGGGGGGAACTACTTTTTTCAGCGTCTTTTCGATGAGCGCAGCTTCGCAAATGCCCGTTTCCTTGATGAACTTGCCCAGCATGATCATGTTGGACAGGCCCTTCAGGCCATTGTCGCCCGCCAGCTGCGTGGCCGGTACATAAAAGGCCTCAACATCGGCACGTGAAACCTTTGCTGTAATGAGCGTCGAATCCACAAAGATTTTTCCGCCCGGCACGACAGAGGCCTCAAATTTCTCCAGTGACGGCGCATTCATTGCAATCAGCGAAGTGGCGTTGATGACAATGGGAGAACCAACCGGCTGGTCGCTGATCACTACATTGCAGTTGGCCGTACCGCCGCGCATCTCGGGGCCGTACGACGGCAGCCATGATACTTCATACCCTTGATACAGGCCGGCATACGCCATAAACTTTCCGGTGAACAGCACGCCCTGGCCGCCAAAGCCCGCAATAATAATCTGTTGATTCATCCTTTATTCCCCCTGTGTAATGTCCTTGTAGACGCCCAGCGGATAATAAGGCATCATGTTCTCACGCAGCCACTCCGTCGCTTTGACCGGAGCCAGGCCCCAGTTGGTCGGGCAGGTGGACAGCACTTCGATAATGGAATAACCGCGCTTTTCCTGCTGCATGGTAAAGGCCTTTTTAATGGCCCGCTTCGCCGCGTTGACATTCTTGACGCAGTCCACCGCCACGCGCTCGGCATATGCCGTGCCCGAAAGCGTCGACAGCATCTCACATACACGCACGGGATAGCCCGCCACTTTGACGTCACGTCCATACGGCGAAGTCTGCGTCACCATTTCCGGCAGCGACGTGGGCGCCATCTGTCCGCCCGTCATGCCGTAAATCGCATTGTTGACAAAAATCGTGGTGATGTTTTCACCGCGCGTTGCCGCGTGCACCGTTTCCGCCGTGCCGATGGCCGCGAGGTCGCCGTCACCCTGATAAGTAAACACATTGACCTGATCGCCCAGCGCGCGCTTAATGCCCGTCGCAACAGCCGGAGCACGGCCGTGGGCCGCTTCCACCATATCACATGTAAAATAGTTGTATGCCAAAACCGAGCAGCCGACCGGGCACACGCCGACGGTTTTTTCGGTCAGCCCCATCTCGTCAAGCACTTCAGCCACCAGGCGATGGATAATACCGTGCGTGCAGCCGGGGCAATAGTGCGTTGCCACATCCGCCAGTGCGGCCGGTCTTCCAAATACTTTCTCCATTATTTCGCACCTCCCTGAGCCTTGACAATCACCGCTTCAATTTCGTCAGGCGTCATAACCATGCCGCCGACACGGTTGCACAGATACACAGGCTTCGTGCACTCGATCGCCAGACGGATATCATTGATCATCTGGCCCATGCTCAGTTCAACCGACACAAACGCCTTCGCCGTTTTTGCCTTTTCGCGCAGAATTTTCTCGGGGAACGGCCACAGGGTAATGGGCCGCACAAGACCGGCCCGGATTCCTTTTTCACGGGCGGCGCGAATGGCATTTTTGGCAATACGCGCCGACGCGCCGTAAGCCACGACGACCACTTCGGCGTCATCCAGCATAAACTCTTCCCAGCGCTGCTCGGTATCACAGATCTTCTGATACCGCTCAAAGCGCTTGAAGTTTTCGCGTTCCAGCTCATCCGGCTGCAGATACAGCGAATTGACGATGTTCTTTTTGCGTTTTCCCTGCATGCCATTCGTTGCCCAGGGTTTTTCAAAGGTCTTGACGTGCGCGCTTTCGGGGAACTCCACCGGCTCCATCATCTGACCCAGGATACCATCGGCCAGAATCATGGACGGCATGCGATACTCATCCGCCTTTTCAAAGGCGAGGAACACCATGTCAACAACTTCCTGCACCGTGCTGGGAGCAAACACCAGAAGACGGAAGTCGCCATGGCCGGGGCCGTGCGTCGCCTGGAAATAGTCCGACTGTGCGGGCTGAATGCCGCCCAGACCGGGGCCGCCGCGCTGCACGTTGACAATCAGCGCCGGCAAATCGCTGCCCGCCAGATAGGACATGCCCTCGCTTTTCAGCGAGACGCCGGGGCTCGAGCTGGAAGTCATGACGCGCTTGCCGGCCGCCGAAGCGCCGTACACCATATTGATGGCCGCCACTTCACTTTCTGCCTGCAGGAAAACGCCGCCGACCTTGGGCAGTTTCTTGGCCATGTACGCAGCAAGCTCAGTCTGCGGAGTGATGGGATATCCGAAGAAGTTGCGGCAGCCGGCCAAAATGGCAGCCTCGCCCAACGCTTCGTTGCCCTTCATCAAAAATTTTTCACCCATGTTCCTTCCTCCCTCAGCGATAGACTTCGATGACGCAGTCAGGGCACATCGTGGCGCACATGGCGCAGCCGATGCACTGCGACTCGTCGGTGCAGTATGCCGGGCTGTACCCCTTTTTGTTGAGCACGCCCTCTTTCAGCGCGAGAATCTTGCGCGGGCAGGCACTGACGCACAACCCGCAGGCCTTGCACCTGTCCTCATTAAATGTAACTTTGGCCATACCTTTTACCTCCTGTTATGTCAACTGGTGGAAAAAACTTTTTCTTTCTTCGCTGATTTTCCATTCGCTCTTGCCGTAAATATGAACCGGGAACAGCAGCGGCACCTTGCCCGCCAGCTGCTCTGCCAGATCCGCCCGCACGCAATGCATCAGCACCGGCAGCCCCGTCAGACGCGATACGGCATCGGCGTACGGCAGGCTCTGCAGAAACCCTTCGCACGTCGTCTGCGGCCCCAGATTGGAGTTGTTGGCGATTCCCGTAAAGCGCATGCGGGCAGCCGCCTCAATTTCGCGCATGTACGTCACGACCTCCTCCGGCCGGGACGTCAGCAGCCTGTGCCGGTTGATGACGAGGATCATTTCATGCTCCCGCTCGTTCATCCTGTCCGCAAACTGCCCCAGCGCCACTGCACCGCTGTCGTCACCGCCCACGTCAAATACCGAGTACATGCCTGAAACGTCAAACGCAGCAGATGTTTCCGGCGGAACCGACGGGATATCCAGATTTGAATTGGCAAAGGGCGACGCTATCAGCCGAACGCCGTTTTCGCGCAGCACCTCCTCGCTGTCTTTGGTGCGAAAATACGGATTGACGATATCGACGTCGCAAATCACCACTTCATGCCCGGCTTTGCGCAGCGCGATGGCATAGTTCACCGCGAGGTTGGTTTTTCCCGAACCGTAGTGTCCGGCAAAAATGGTAATTTGTTTTGCCATGATCGCCCTTCTTTCCGTGCAAAATGATTAATGTTATTATAGCACTGTCATTTTTTTCGCGCAACAATATTATATTGATTTTCGCAGTTCAAAATATGTTATGTTGATATTTTCGTGGTTTTTTCTTTTATTTCCCAAATCGCGCAAAAAAATGCCGCGGAGATCGAGCTCTCCGCGGCATTGTACCTTTCGGTTATCCCACCCGGATCTGAAGCCGGATGCGATCGGCAATCATCGAAATAAACTCGCTGTTTGTGGGTTTTCCCTTGGAGTTTGAGATGGTGTACCCGAAAAAGTTGTTGAGAACCTCAATATCACCCCGGTCCCACGCCACTTCTATGGCGTGGCGGATGGCTCGCTCCACGCGCGAGCTTGTGGTCTTAAACTTCTTGGCCACCGTGGGATACAGGACCTTTGTGATGGCATTGATGGTGTCCATATCCTTCACCGTCATAATAATGGCTTCACGCAAATACTGGTAGCCTTTGATGTGCGCGGGAACACCGATTTCGTGAATAATGCCCGTCACGCGCATTTCAATATCCAGCTCGGGATCCACCTTGTGCATCGGTTTCGCAAAGGCCAGCGCCGAACAGTTGTGCTGCTCAATCCGCTCGGCCAGCGCACGCTGATCGCACGGCTTGAGCATAAAATACTGAACACCCAGCGCCCCGGCTTCGGCAGCCATCTGGTCGCTGATAAAAGACGCCAGAAGAATAAACGCAGGCTTGACTCCGCCTTTTTTCGTGATTTCGCGAATGGCCGCAAGCCCGTCCAGCCGGGGCAGCATCGCGTCAGAAACCACCACGTCGGGCGACAGCTGCGCAGTCTTTTCCACAAGCTCAACCCCGTTCGAAGCCGTCCCCGTCACGGCAATTCGTCCCTCCTGCTCCAGGCTGAGCTTCATCATCTGCAAATAGTCTTCATTCTCAAACGCGAGAATCACTTTTACCTTTTCCTTCATGACGCCTCTCCCAATAAAACAGTATTCATCAGCGCTGTAACTATAAAATAGCACAGTTCCCGCCACTTTTCAAGGGAAAACTTGAAATTATTGGAAATTACTGTGCGACACGCTTTTCCAAAATATTACAATTATTGGAAATTATCCTGCGCCAGCATCCGCTCGATGCTTATCCCGTAGCCCCGGCAGGGATCGTTGATAAGAACATGGGTTACCGCGCCTGCCAGCTTTCCGTTTTGAATAATGGGACTGCCGGACATGCCCTGCACAATGCCTCCCGTCTTTTCCAGCAGCTCTTTGTCGGTCACCTGAATCATCATATCACGCATGCTGCTGTCGTTTTCAGGGTACACGCGCACAATTTCAATGTCGTACGCTTTTTGGCTTTCGCCTTCCACATTGGCCAGGATCTGCGCCTTGCCCGGGACGATTTCACTTTTTTTCATCAGCGGCAAAGCCTCTTCCCCGCTGTACAGCGATTCGTCGCTCAGCGTTCCGAAAATACCGCCGCTGCTGTTGCCCTGCACCGTTCCCTGGTCGGATGCGGTGTCAAACGCGCCCGTCAGCTCACCCGGCGTCCCCTGGGTTCCTTTTTTGACGCCGATCACCGAGGACGGCATCAGGCCGCCTTCTTCAAACGGCATGAGCCCTCCTGTATCCACATCGCAAATACCGTGTCCCAGCGCTCCAAAGCGTCCGGTTTCAGGGTCCACATACGTGATGGTCCCGATGCCTGCCATACTGTCGCGCACCCAGGCACCCATCATCCAGCGTTCTCTCTCTTTGTCGTATACGGCAGATACCGTACAGCTTTTTTGTTCGCCGCTTCGTTCATATACTACCTCGGCCCTGCCGTCTTCCAGCTCGCTCATGATGGACGTAAGACTTCCGTTGCTTTCCACTTCTTTTCCGTTGACTGAAAGAATGACGTCACCGCATTCAAGCCCTGCTTTTTGCGCAGGCGAGGCGCTGCCTTGCGCGATTTCTTCAAATCCGACTATCATGGTTCCCTCGGAAAACAGCTTGATCCCGGTTGTTTTTCCCAGAGGGATCAGCTGCTGCGATGAAAAATCACCGGCCGAAACGGGAAACATAACAAACAGAAGCGTCAGGGCAAACGCCAGCATGCACAGCGCTTTTGAAGAAATGCGCATCAATGATATTTCATTTTTTTCCACCAAACCACTCCTTTCCCTTTCACTGTGCGGACAGCTCCGCACAACGCTATTGTATCCGGAGCCGTGGTTTTTTTCCGGGCAACTAAGGGTATTCCATGCAATTGAAGGCAAATGTAAACCCTTTTACTGCAAAAAAGCAAGAAAAGCCGCCGGATGCAAGGCCGGCGGCAACTTTTTTCCAGATATGAAAAGTATTATTTTGCGCTGCCCGAAGAACCCAGCACATCCTTAATCTTGTGGCTGACAATTTCGCGGATGGCATCACGGCCGGGGGCAAGGAACTGCCTGGGATCAAAATGTGAAGGATTCTCTGCCAAATGGCGGCGCACCGACGCAGTCATTGCAATGCGCAGGTCGGAGTCGATATTGATTTTGCACACGGCCATTTTTGCCGCCTGACGCAGCATATCCTCCGGGATGCCGATGGCGTCCGGCATCTGGCCGCCAAAGCGGTTTATTATCTCCACATACTGCTGCGGCACGGACGACGCACCGTGCAGCACGATGGGAAAGCCGGGAATCCGCCGCTGAATTTCTTCCAGAATGTCAAAACGCAGGCGGGGCTTTTGGCCCGGTTTGAATTTGTACGCGCCGTGGCTCGTGCCGATGGCAATGGCAAGAGAGTCCACGCCGGTTTTTGTGACAAACTCCTCCACCTGCGCCGGATCGGTAAACTGGGCATCGGCGTCAGCCACGTTGACATCGTCCTCAATGCCGGCCAGTTTTCCCAGCTCGCCCTCGACCACAACGCCGTGCGCATGGGCGTATTCCACAACCTTGCGCGTCAGCGCAATATTGTCTTCAAAGCTGTGCTTGGAGCCGTCGATCATCACGGAAGTAAAGCCGCCGTCCACACAGCTGCGGCAAATTTCAAAATCCTCGCCGTGATCCAGATGCAGGGCAATGGGCAGGCCGGTTTCTTTTTCAGCCGCCATGACAAGCCCCATCAGATAGTTGTGCTTCGCATATTTGCGCGCCCCTGCGGAAACCTGCAGGATGACTGCCGAGTTTTCTCCCAGCGCCGCTTCCGTAATGCCCTGCACGATTTCCATGTTATTGACATTAAACGCGCCGATGGCGTAGCCGCCTTCATACGCTTTGCGGAACATCTCGGTGGTTGTGACCAGTGGCATGATATTTCCTCCTTGCAAACCGGTGGTTTGCTCTTATTTTACCACGAAGCCCCGGCGTATGCAATTGATTTTCAATGCCTTGTGTGGTATCCTGTTAACAGAAAATGATTGAACCGGAGGAACTGCTATGCAATTAAACGGCGCGTGTATTTTCGGCCAGTCCGGCGGCCCCACATCGGTTATCAACGCCAGCGCCTACGGCGTGATTTCCGAGGCTCTCAAAACCGGCTGCATCACCCGTGTGCTGGGCGCCAGCCACGGTATTAAGGGTGTTTTGGGAGATCGCCTGTTTGACATGGGCCTGGAAGACCCCGGCGAACTTGCCCTTCTGCAGCATACCCCCTCCTCGGCATTGGGTTCCTGCCGCTACAAGCTCAAGGACGCTCAGGTGGACGACAGCGACTACCGCCGTATCCTTGAGGTGTTCCGCAAGCACAACGTCCGCTATTTCTTCTATAACGGCGGCAACGATTCCATGGATACCTGCAACAAGATTTCCAAATATCTGATGTCGCAAAATTACGAATGCCGCGTGATCGGCGTGCCCAAAACCATCGACAACGACTTGTGCGGCGTCGATCACTGCCCCGGATACGGCAGTGCCGCCAAGTATATCGCCGCCACCTGCATGGAGGTCTACCAGGACGCCCATGTGTATGACACCGGCTCGGTTACCATCATCGAAGCCATGGGCCGCAACGCCGGCTGGCTGACCGCCGCCGGGCACATCGCCGTACATTTCGGCGCCGGCCCCGATCTCATCTATCTTCCCGAGCTTCCCTTTGATTTGGAAAGCTGCGTCAGCCGCATCAAGGCCTGCTGCGACGAAAAGGGCGGCTGCATGGTGCTTTTGTCCGAGGGTGTCAAGGATCAAAACGGCGTTTTCCTCGCCGAGTACGCCGGCGACGGAAAAACCGATGCTTTCGGCCACAAGCAGATGGGCGGCGCCGCCGCGGCCGTCGCCGCGCGCGTCAAGGAAAAACTGGGCGTCAAAACCCGCGCCATTGAGCTTTCCCTTTTGCAGCGCTGCGCCGCACACTGCGCTTCCCAGACCGACATCGATGAAGCGGTGCTGCTCGGCCGCGAAGCCGTGCGCGAGGCCGTTTCCGGTCAAAGCGACAAAATGGTCGGCATTGTCCGCCGCTGCAGCGCCGCAGGGTACGAACCCGAGGTGCGGCTGTTTGATCTCACTGCCACGGCCAATGCCGAAAAAAAATTCCCGCTGGAGTGGATCACCTCCGATGGCGCCGGCATTTCCGATGCGTTTCTCGATTATGCCCTGCCCCTGATCGCCGGACAGCCCGACTTCCCCTGGGAAAACGGCGTGCCGCGCTTTGCCCGGCTGAAAAAGATTCTCGCCGAATAGCCCTTTAAAAATCCGCGCTTGCGCAAAGGCAAAAGCGCGGCTTTTTCTTCCCTTTGACACAATGCCGCCATTCGAAAGCATCCCGGCTTTGCCCCGCATCCCGCCTGCGAAAAAGGAGTACGCCATGCTTGAAACAATGCGCGATTTTTTCAACAGCAGAGCCGACGGCTATGAGCAGCATCAGCTGAACGCCATCGCTTCGGCAAAAGAGTTTTATCCGTTTACCGCGGCACAGCTGCCTATGACCCGCGCGGCCCGCGTTCTGGATTTGGGCTGCGGTACCGGCCTGGAGCTCGGGTATTATTTCAGGCTGAATCCGTCGGCAAAAGTAACCGGAATCGATTTGGCCGAAAAGCTGCTCCGGATTTTAAAAGAAAAACATTCGGAAAATGACCTGACGGTGATTCACGGCTCCTATTTTGACATTCCTTTCGGAGAATCGCTTTATGATGCGGCTGTGTCGGTTGAATCACTGCACCACTTTACGAAGGATGAAAAAGTGCCTTTGTACGCAAAAGTGCATGCGGCGCTCAAGCCTGGCGGGTATTTTTTGCTGACCGATTATTTTTCCCTTTCAAACGACGAAGAAACCTTTTTCAGGCAGGAGCTTTTGCGTCTGAAGGCCAGCCAGGGAATCTGCGGCAATGAGTTTTATCATTATGACACTCCGCTTACCGCCCAGCACGAAACCGAAGCGCTGCAGGCAGCCGGATTTTCTCAAGTTACAATCCTGGGGCAGTGGGGCCCCACATACACCATTAAGGCACAAAAAACTCCTGCGTGACATACGCGGCACGGATGTGCCCGCAAAAAAGCGCCGTCCTTTTTGCAAGGACGGCGCTTTTCGTGTTACAGGCCGAGCGCTTCAAACAAATCAAGCTGATTGCTTTTGGGAAGGGCGCCCAGCGCCCCTACCCTCTGCAAGGTTTCAGCCACCGCACGGCTGCATTTGTCACAGCGCAGGATCATATCTTCCATCGACATAAAGCCGCCTTTTTCTCTTTCTTCCACAATGCTCTGCGCCGCCGCTTCCCCGACGCCGGGCAAGGAAGTAAGCGGCGGGATGAGCAGGTTTCCGTCGATTTTAAAGCCGATCGCTTCGCTGCGGTATACGTCGAGCGGGGCAAACCCGAATCCGCGCTTGTAGAACTCATGGCAGATCTCCAGCGTTACAAGCATGTCCTCCTCCACAGCCGAACGCTTGTCCTGCCGCTTGAGTGAGTAATATTTTTCGGTTACAGCCGCGTCGCCCCTGGTCATGATTTCAGCATCAAATGCGCCGGCGCGGATGGTGAAGTATGCGCTGTAAAACTCCAGCGGCCGGTGTACCTTAAACCACGCAATCCGGTATGCCATCATAACATACGCCACCGCGTGCGCGCGGGGGAACATGTACTGGATTTTTTTGCACGACTCAATGTACCACTCGGGCAGTCCGTGTGCGCGCATCTCCTCCTCCCACTCGGGCTTGAGGCCTTTTCCCTTTCGGACGCTTTCCGAAATGGTAAAGGACAGCTTGGGCGCCAGCCCCATCTGCATCAGCTTGATGGTGATGTCATCGCGCACGCAAATGACATCTTTCAGCGTCCCCAGCCCGGAAGTCACGACGTCTTTGGCGTTGTTCAGCCAGACATCCGTGCCGTGCGAAAGGCCGGATATGCGCAAAAGTTCGTCAAAGGTCGTCGGTTTTGTGTCTTCCAGCATGCCGCGCACAAACTTGGTTCCAAACTCCGGAATGGCCGCCGCACCGCTGAAATATCCGAGAATATCGTCGCCTTCGATGCCGAGCGGCTCAAGCGAAGTAAACAGCTTCATGGTTTCCTTGTCGTCCAGCGGCACCTGCCGCGGATCAAAGCCGGAAAGATCGTGCAGCTTTCGGATCATGGTCGGGTCATCGTGCCCCAGAAGATCCAGCTTGAGAAGGTTGTCGTGTATGGAATGGTAATCAAAGTGCGTCGTGATGATGTCGGAATCCGGATCATCAGCCGGGTGCTGCACCGGGCAAAACTCATAAATGCTCCGCCCCTGCGGCACCACTATCAACCCGCCCGGGTGCTGGCCGGTCGTCCGCTTAATTCCGGTGCAGCCCTGCACCAGCCGGTTGGTTTCCGCCGTCCCGGCCGTCCTGCCGCGTTCCTCCAGATATTTTTTCACAAACCCGTACGCTGTTTTTTCCTTGACGGTGCCGATGGTGCCCGCCTTATAGACATTGCCTTCGCCAAACAGCTCAATGGTGTCGCGGTGCGCCTGCAGCTGGTACTCTCCGGAAAAGTTCAGGTCGATATCGGGCGCTTTGTCGCCCTCAAAGCCGAGGAATGTGGCAAACGGGATATTGAACCCATCCTTCACCAGTTTTTCCCCGCAGCGGGGGCAGTTCTTATCGGGCATGTCAACGCCTGCGGCATATTCCACGCCATCATAAAACTCAGAATAGCGGCACTTCGGGCAGCGGTAGTGCGGCGCCAGCGCGTTGACTTCGGTAATGCCCGTCAGGTATGCTACAAACGACGATCCCACCGATCCGCGCGATCCGACCAGGTACCCGGCTGCCAGCGACTTGGCCACCAGTTTCTGCGCAATGATATACATGACGTCAAAGCCGTGCTTGATAATGGAGTTCAGCTCAACTTCCAGACGCTCGGCCACAATGGGCGGAAGCTCATCACCGTACAGCTCGGCCGCACGCCTGCGCGCCATCCCCTCAATTTCCTGCGCAGAGTTCTCTATCGACGGAGGGTAGGTTCCGTCCGGTACCGGCTGAATTTCATCGCACATCTGCGCAATTTTGTTCGGATTGGTCACCACTACCTCAAAAGCCTTCTGAGCTCCCAGGTACGAAAACTCATCCAGCATTTCCTCCGTCGTTTTGAAATACAGCGGCGGCTGGTTGGAAGCGTCCTCAAACCCTTTGCCCGCCATCAGAATCTCCCGGTAAATGGCGTCGCCCGGCTCCAAAAAGTGTACATCGCCCGTTGCGCACACCGGTATGCCAAGCGAATCGCCCAGCTTTACGATGGTGCGGTTGAAATCGCGCAGCTGCTCCTCATCCCGGGCCATTCCGTTTTGCAGCATGAACCGGTTGTTGCCAAGCGGCTGGATTTCAAGAAAATCATACCGCCGCGCCAGCTTGACCAAATCGCCCCACGGCTTGCCGTCTGTCACGGCGCGGAACAGCTGCCCCGCCTCACAGGCCGAGCCGATAATGAGGTTTTCGCGGCGCTCCAGCAAAAGGCTGAGCGGAATAACGGGTACCTTTTTAAAATACTGCAGATGCGCCAGGGAAATCAGCTCATACAGCGTGCGAAGACCCGCCATATTACGCACCAGAACAATGGTGTGCCATGTGCGCTCCCTTTTTTTCTGTACGCCGCCGCCTTCGCGGATGGCGCTGAGAGCCTCGTTGATTTCGCAAACCTTATGCACCCCGTGTTCTTCAAGCTTTTCGCACAGCTTGAAGAAAATGCGCGCCAGCACATCGGTGTCGGCGTCGGCACGATGATGCTCAAAAGTAAAGCCGAAGTGTTCTGCCACAAGGTTGAGTTTGTGCTTTTTCAGCTCGGGCAGCAATACGCGTGAAAGCTCCACTGTGTCAATGGAGCAAAAGCTTCGTTCTATGCCCAGCTTTTCACAGGCCGCACGGATAAACGACATGTCAAAATCCGCATTGTGCGCGCACAAGGGCCTGTCTCCGCAAAACGCCAGAAACTCCGGCAGTACCTTCTCAATCGGCGGCGAAGCGCTGACCATCTCATTTGTTATGCCGGTCAGCGCCGTAATCTCTGCCGAAATCACGCCCTGCGGTTTGACATGCGTGTGAAACCGGCTGCGCACTTCGCCGCCGCTCACCAGCGCCGCCGCCACCTCAATGATTTCGCATTCTGACGGTTTAAGCCCCGTGGTTTCCAGATCAAATACCACGATTTCGTCGGAAAGCCCGGCGCCGGTGTGACCTTTGACCGCGCCGCCCTTGACAAGATCGTCTGTACAGTACGCCTCAACGCCATACAAAACCTTAATGGCTTTCCCGTCTTTTTTCAGGGCTTTGGCCGCCTTCATGGCATCCGGATATGCCTGCGCCACCCCGTGATCGGTGATGGCCATGGCCGCATGCCCCATGGACGCCGCCAGCGACAGCGCTGCCCCGGCGTCACCGATACCGTCCATGGATGACATGTTGGTGTGCAGGTGAAGCTCCACGCGCTTTTGCTCGGCATTGTCCGTACGCACGGCCTTTTTCCCTTTCAGGATGCACGACGGCGTCAAAATGACATCTTTTTCAAACTGGTTGAAATTGGCCACACCCTGCACAATGACATTCATGCCTTTTTTTATGGACTTGTCCAGCGCCGCCGCTTCTTCATCGGGCAGCACCTTGGTCACGCGCAGAGATCCCGTTGTGTCATAAATGTCAAACGTGACAACGGTTTTGCCTTTCCCGCCGAGCTTTCGGACGTCCTTGTAAAAAATATCGCCGCTTACGGTGGTTTTTCCGGTATCAACCGCAATTTCAGACAGCGGGATCCTGTTGCGGGACACCGGCCGCCCGTACAGGACCTGTTCATCACTTTGCGGCGGCGTAAACTTTTCGCCCGGCGCCGCCTTCTTTTTTTCAAAAGTGCGTTTGGGCTTTTCCGGCGCGCGCGGCGCGGCGCTCTGCGCCGCCTGCTGCTCGCTCAGCCGCCTGAGTTCATCCGCGCGGCTGCGCTCATAGCCTTCCCCGCCGTCTTCCTCAATCATAAACTCCATTCGCACAGGCAGACCCACCGCACGGCGGATTTCCGCCTCCAGCTCGTTTTTCAGGCTTTCCAGGCGAAATGCCCAGTCCGAAGCGATGCGCAAAGTCAGTACATTGCCCTGCGCGCTCATTCCGGCCTCTGAAAAAGCCAAAGCCAGCGTCGGATACTCTTTTCCGATATGCCGGCGGATATATGTAATGGCCTCCTCGCTCAAGCTGCCGAACACGTATTCCGGCACAAGACGCACCGACTGCAAATCGTATGCCTGGCAAATCGCCTGCTGCGCCTGCTGCACTGCATCCTCTGAAAGCACATGTTCCGAGCGCAGCCGCAGGCTCAGCGCACAGCCCGCTTCATCAAGGGCGCACTCCGCCACCGCGCACTGCCCCAGCTGCAGCGCAAGCCGGGCCCGCGGCACAAGTTCACTCAAAACGGCACCGCTCATATGTCTTCTCCCGTCATGCGCCGCACTTCTTCCAGCAAAGCGTCAAACAGCTGTTCCTCCGGCACTTTGCGCAGCACCTCGCCTTTTCGGAACAGCAGTCCTTCCCCGCGTCCGCCTGCAATGCCGAGATCAGCTTCGCGCGCTTCTCCGGGGCCGTTGACAGCGCATCCCATGACGGCCACGGTCAGACGGGTGCGCACACCGGCAAGCCGTTTTTCTATCCGCTCCGCCAGCGGAATGAGATCCACCTGCGTTCTTCCGCAGGTGGGGCAGGAAATCACGGTGACCCCATCTTGATTCAGATCCAGGGCCTTCAGAATGTCCCGCGCCGCCAAAACTTCCTTTACCGGATCCGCCGTGAGCGAAACGCGCAATGTATCGCCGATCCCGTCAACCAGCAGCGCGCCAAAAGCCGCCGCAGACTTGAGCGTGCCCATATACACGCCTCCCGCTTCCGTAACACCCAGGTGCAGCGGATAGCGGCTTTGTGCGCTCATCATGCGGTAGGCCTGCACCGTCTTGCTGACGCTGGAAGCCTTGATGGAAACACAGATGTCCTCAAACCCGCACTCTTCCAGCATGGCGATGTTGCGCTGCGCGCTGCGGCACAAAGCCTCGGGCGTAACACCCAGCTTATCCCGCAGATCCCGGTCAATCGAGCCGCCGTTCACCCCGACGCGAATGGGTATCCCGCGCTCACGGCAGGCGTCCGCCACCTGCCTGACCCGGTCCCGATCCCCGATATTCCCCGGGTTAATCCGGATTTTGTGAACACCGGCCCGGCAGCAGGCAAGGGCCAGCCTGTAATCAAAGTGAATGTCCGCCACCACAGGGATGGGCGATTTGCGCGCAATGTCCGCCATTGCCTGTGCCGCCTCCATGTCCGGAACGGCAAGGCGAACAACTTGACACCCGGCTCTTTTCAGAGCTTCAATCTGGTTCAGCGAGCTTTGCACATCGCGGGTATCGGTATTGCACATAGACTGAATGACGATCGGCGCTCCACCGCCGACCGCAACGTCGCCGATGTGAATCTGTCTGGTATTCATCTGTTTCTGCGCCCCCGATCATGCAAAGAGATTGACGATATCATGGTATGTGACAAAGACAAACAACCCCAAAATCAAAAGCATTCCTGCGAGCTGCACAGCGCCTTCGTGTTCGGGTTTAATGGGCTTTCCGCGAACCAGCTCAATGAGCAAAAACAGCAGCTTGCCGCCGTCCAGGCCCGGTATGGGAAGCAGGTTGACCACTGCCAGGTTGACCGACAGAAATGCCACAAAGTACCACACGTCTTCCCACGAGCTCTTGACCCGCTGCGACAGTTCGTTTGTAATGCCCACCGTGCCCATCATGTTGTCCGCGCTGACTTCGCCGCCGACCAGCATGCCGATGCTCTTGTAGGTCATCTGCAAAAAGCTCAGGCTGCTGTTCCACGCCGTCCCGATCCTCTGCGGCAGGCTGATTTCTTCCGCGCCAAACAGCAGGCCAAAGCGTAAAGCCCCGTTTTCATCCTCAATGTTCTTTTCAAGGTTCAGGTCTGAAATCGTAACTTTCTGCCCGTTTCGCCGCACGACAAATGTATACGGCTTGCCCTGCCCCAGTTCCAGCGCGTTGACCACGTCGCTGTAAATGAAAATATGGAAATCATTGATTTTTACCAGTTCATCGCCCTGCTGCAGCCCGTCCTCGCCCTCAAAGGCAAACCCGGGCATAAACCCGCTGATTTCGGGCACAAGAATGGCTTCGGCCGGCAGCATGACAAGCACCAGAATCAGCAGCGCGCTGACAAGGTTCATGACAGAGCCTGCCGCGCTGATGACAAACCGCTTCCAAAGCGCCGCATGCAAAAAGCTGCCCTGCGTGTCTTCCTCCACCGCAGGCTCGTGCCCTGCCGGTGTTTCAATGACTGTGGTGTCCTCGCCTTTCATGGCGACATACCCGCCCAGCGGCACACAGCGCAGGGCGTATACCGTCTCCCCCACCTGCTTTTTTATGAGGGCCGGGCCAAAGCCTATGGAGAACTGGTACACCGTCACTCCGGTCAGCTTGGCTGATATGAAATGCCCCAGCTCATGCACAAAAACAATCAGCCCGAAAATTAAAATTGCAATGACAATGCTCATTTTATAACCGCCTTAACCACATTGCGCCGAAGCGCGCACAAATCCGCGCGCCCAACAGTCACTTTCAAAAATATCTTCTGTCTGCGGCTTCGCGACAAACGCTGCCGCCTCCACTGCCTCCCGGGCCAGACGGACAATGTCACAGTAGCCGATGCGCCCGTTCAAAAACAGTGCCACCGCTTCCTCGTTGGCCCCGTTGAGCACCGCGCCCAGATTGCCTCCGCGCCGCAGCACATCCCTGCACAGCGCGAGTGCCGGGAAATTTTCTTCATCCGGCGGGAAAAAGCTCCAATTTGCAGGAGATGTAAAGTCGATTTGCTTGCGCATCGGAGGAAGCCGCTGCGGCCATGTCAGCGCCAGCTGAATCGGAAGCCGCATGTCCGGCGGCGAGCAGACCGCCGCCACCGTTCCGTCACAGAACTCCACCATGGAGTGCACAACACTTTCCCGGTGCACTACAACGTCGATCTGCTCCGGCTGCACATCAAACAGCCAGCGTGCCTCCATCACTTCGAATCCCTTGTTCATCATGGTGGACGAGTCAATCGTAATCTTTGCCCCCATGCTCCAGCTCGGATGGCGCAGGGCCTGCTGCGGCGTTACCCGGCGAAGCTCATCCAGAGTTTTTCCGAAAAACGGGCCGCCCGACGCTGTCAATATCAGCCGGGAAACCTCATTTTCCCGACCGCAGCGCAGAGCCTGGAAAATGGCCGAATGCTCAGAGTCCACCGGTAAAATCTGCTGTTTGCGGTTTTGAAAGCGCCGCGTCACAATCTCCCCCGCGCAGACAAGGGACTCCTTGTTTGCCAAAGCCAGTGTTTTCCCTGCATCCGCCGCAGCCAGCGTAGGACGCAGCCCGGCGATACCCACGGCAGCGTTGAGCACAACATCAGCCTGAGCCAGCGCCGCCGCTTCGCATACGCCCTCTTCACCCGCAAGAACATGGGTTTCCGTGTCGGCCAGGGCTGTTTTCAAAGCGGCCGCCTGTTTTTCATCGGCCAGCGCCGCGTACTTTGGCCTGAACTCACGCACCTGCTGCTCCAGCTGCCGCGCGCTGTGCCCTGCAGCCAGTGCGCAGACTGCAAAACCGCCGCCGCGCACCACATCCAGCGCCTGCGTGCCGATAGATCCTGTCGAACCGATAATGGAAATGTTTTTCATAGCCGCCCGCCTTTTATAGTATGCCGGTAAAGGTCAGCATTATTTCAAAAAGCGGTGCGGTGAACAACACGCTGTCAAAGCGATCGAGCACGCCGCCATGGCCGGGGAACAGTTTGCCATAATCTTTGATGCCGCAGTTTCGCTTGATAAGCGACATGGCCAAATCGCCGCACTGCCCTGCCGCCGCACCGATACAGCCCGCCACCGCCAAAAGCAGGTAATCGGGCTGCGCGCCGAAGCTGCGGCCCATGACATACCCGAAAATCAACATACCTGCGACGCCGCCTGCCAGCCCGCCTATCGCCCCTTCAATGGTTTTTTTGGGGCTGACGTGCGGCGCCAGCTTGTGTTTTCCCAGGCACATACCGACAAGGTACGCCGCGCTGTCGCTGCACCATGCCGCTATAAACGGCATGAGGATCAGCTGCCGCCCAAGCGCATTGCCGGTCATGATGCGCAGCACGGAAGAGAGCAGAAACGGAATGACAAACGCCCCCAAAAAGCCTTCTGCTATATGGGAAAAGCCCAGGCGCTTGTAATCAAAAACCGCCCAAACAAAACTGATGCAGGCATAAACGTAAACCCCGAGCAGCAGTTCGTCCTCCCCGCCGTAGCAGGTAAAGAGAGGAACCGTCGCTGCAAAGGCACATGACACCCACAAAAGCGGATGCCCCTTCAGCGTACCGGTCGCTCCCAGCAGCTCATAGGCAGCCACAGCACACAGCACACAGAAAGCCGCCACCGCCGCCTGCGGCGGCAGCACATAAATGACAACAATAAATACGGCAATGGCCACAACGGCCGTAATCAGTCTGGTTTTCATCCTATTCCTCCATAACGGCGCTTGCGCCGCTGGTACTCGGCAATCGCGGAGAGAATCTCCTTTTCGCCAAAATCGGGCCACAGCACATCGCTGAACACAAACTCGGTGTATGCCAGCTGCCACAAAAGGAAATTGGAAATACGGCGCTCGCCGCCCGGGCGGATAAGCAGGTCGGGATCGGAAACCCCAGCCGAATACAGCCGGTTTTCCAGCATTTCCCCGGTAATATCCGCCGCTTTCAGCGCGCCGTCTTCACACTGCTGCGCCAAAGCGCGGCAGGCCCGCGTCAGCTCATCCCGGCCGCCGTAATTCAGGCACACATTCACGCGCATCCCGCTTGTGCTCTCGGAAATTTTCTGTGTTTCCTCTATCAGGGTGCGCAGCGACGGGCTCAGCGGCGAAGTGTCTCCCCAAAAGTACAGGCGGATGTTTTTTTCACGCATATCCCGGACCGCTTCGTGCAGATATTTGTCCAAAAGCCCCATAATGGCCGAAACCTCTTCGGGCGGCCGCTTCCAGTTTTCCGTGGAAAACGCGTAGACGGTAAAAGCTTCCACGCCCAGTCTTGCCAGCGTATCGGCAGCCTTCCTGAACGTTTCGCTGCCCGCGGAATGCCCCGCCGTGCGCGGAAGCCCCCTCTGCTGCGCCCATCGTCCGTTGCCGTCCATAATGACGGCGACATGCCGCGGAATATTGGCCGGATCGATTTCCGGTTCCGCTTGTTTTTTTCTGCTCAGCCAGGCCACACGTACAACCCTTTCCTGTCATAGTTTAAGGCGGCGTGTTAGCGCCGCCTTAGATGGTTTTTCAAATCTCCAAAAGCTCTTTTTCCTTGCGCGCTATCTCAGCATCGCACTCTTTGCAGAACTTGTCGGTCATATCCTGTACTTCTTTTTCAAGCTGCTTTAAGTCGTCCTCGGTAATTTCCGACTTCTTTTTCATGTCTTTAAACTTGTCGATTGCATCGCGGCGGATGTTGCGCATGGCGACCTTGCCTTCTTCGCCCTGCTTGCGCACGCCCTTAATGAGCTCTTTGCGGCGTTCTTCCGTCAGCTGCGGGAACACAAGACGGATAACCTTTCCGTCATTTTGCGGGTTGATGCCGATATCCGATGCCTGAATGGCTTTTTCGATTGCCTTGAGGGCGCTGGCGTCCCACGGCTGGATAGCCAGGACACGCGGCTCAGGCGAAGAAACCGAAGCCAGCTGGTTTACCGGCATACTGGAACCGAAATATTCAATCGACAGCTTATCCAAAACGCCGGGGTTGGCTCTGCCGGCGCGGATGGTGGACAGCTCGTGTTTGAGGATCTCAAGGGTTTTCTGCATTTTTTCCTGATAGGGGGTGCACAACTGATTCATAATGATTCCTCCTATGTTGGTGTTTTGTGTTATTCGCGCCCGGTGCCGATGTACGATCCGATCCGCTCACCCATAATCACCCGGCGGATATTCTGCGGATCTTTCAGCGCAAAAACAAGCACGGGGATGTTGTTGTCCATTGACAGCGTCGTCGCGGTGGAATCCATCACCGCAAGGCCGCGGCTGAGCATCTCCGAATAGGTAATGCTGTCCAGCCTGCGCGCGGTTTTGACCTTGTTCGGATCGGCGTCATACACGCCGTCAATGTTCTTTGCAAGCAAAATGACATCGGCGCCGATTTCAGCCGCGCGCAGCGCTGCGGCCGTATCGGTTGAGAAAAACGGGTTGCCCGTTCCGCAGGCAAAGACCACGACACGCCCTTTTTCCAGGTGCGAAATTGCCTTGAGCCGAATGTAAGGCTCGGCAATCTTGTTCATGTCAATGCCGGTCTGCACACGCACGGGCACATCGTTATTTTCCAAAACATCCGCCAGCGCCAGCGCATTGATGGTCGTTGCAAGCATTCCCATGTGATCGGCACGGGTGCGCTCCATCCTCCCGCCGCCATCCTTGACGCCGCGCCAGAAGTTGCCTCCACCGACCACCACGCCGATCTGCACGCCCATGGCCACGCAATCCTTGATGGCCTTGGCCACGCTGTCCACCACATCAAAATCCAGACCAATCCCGCGTTCGCCGGCCAACGCTTCGCCGCTGATTTTCAGCAGAACGCGCTTAAACTTAGGAGTATCCATTTCTGCCTCCTGTTTTGATAAGTTTCGCTTTCTATTTTAAACCAAAACCCGCGTTTTGAAAAGGCTATTTTCGATTATTCAAAATCTTTTTAAGATATTGCCCCGTGTAGGATTTTTCCACTTGCGCGACCTGCTCCGGCGTCCCCGCTGCCACCAGCGTTCCGCCGCCGCTGCCGCCTTCGGGCCCGAGGTCTATGATATAATCCGCCGTTTTAATCACGTCCAGGTTGTGTTCGATGACGACGACGCTGTTTCCGCTGCCGACCAGCGTCTGCAGCACGTCAATGAGCTTGTGCACATCATACATATGCAGCCCCGTCGTCGGTTCATCCAGGATATAAATGGTGCGGCCCGTCGCCCGCCGTGACAGCTCGGTCGCCAGCTTGACACGCTGTGCCTCGCCGCCCGACAGTGTGGTGGACGGCTGCCCCAGCTTGATATAGCTTAAGCCGACATCATACAGCGTCTGCAGCTTTTTGCGGATTTTCGGCACATTTTCAAAAAAACTCAGCGCCTCTTCCACCGTCATTTCGAGAACCTCGTGGATGTTTTTCCCTTTATAGCGCACCTCCAGCGTTTC
>CANUCM010000091.1 GCA_947856675.1 uncultured Clostridia bacterium
TTAGAGCAGACGGCTCATAACCGTCCGGTCCCGGGTTCGAGTCCCTGAAGGCCCACCAAATAAAAAAACCGCAGGCCATTTGGCCTGCGGTTTTTTCATATATCCAGCTCCAGAAGTACGGGGCAGTGGTCACTGCCAAGCACATCGCTGAGGATCTCAGCGCGCCGCACGCTGCTTTGAAGGCGGTCGGAAACAAGAAAATAGTCAATGCGCCATCCGGCGTTGTTTTTCCGGGCATTGAACCGGTAGCTCCACCAGGAGTAGGCACCGGCGGTGTCCGGGTGAAGGTAGCGGAAAGTGTCGGTAAACCCGGCGGCGAGAAGCTCGGTCATTTTGGCGCGTTCCTCATCGGAAAACCCGGCATTTCCGCGGTTGCTTTTTGGGTTTTTCAGGTCAATTTCCTCGTGGGCGACGTTGAGGTCGCCGCAGATGACAACCGGTTTGACGGCGTCCAGCGTCCGGACATAGCATCGGAAGGCGTCTTCCCATTCCATGCGGTAAGAAAGGCGTTTGAGCCCGTCCTGGGAGTTTGGGCTGTAGGCGGTGACAAGGTAAAAGTCCGAAAACTCCGCAGTGATGACGCGCCCTTCGCCGGTATGCAGGGGATTGTTCATTTCATATTCGACGTTTAAGGGCGGTGTTCGGGAAAAAATGGCAGTGCCGGAATAGCCTTTGCGCAGGGCAGAGCACCAGGTCTGGTGGTAACCCGGGGTTTGGATATCGGCCTGCGAGGGGTGCATTTTGGTTTCCTGCAGGCAGATGCACTGGGCGCCGGTGTGCTCCATAAAATCATAAAACCCTTTTTGGATGCAGGCCCGAAGACCGTTGACGTTCCAGGAGATCAGCTTCACGGCAGCACCTCCCGGAGCAGCTCGTCGAGCTGGGAAAGCCAGACGGAAGCGCAGGCATCACTGGGCATGCGCCAGTCGCTGCGCGGGGAGAGCGAAACCGAGCCGATCTTGGGGCCGTCGGGGAGGCAGGAGCGTTTAAACTGCTGCGCAAAGAAGCGGCGGTAAAAGTTCGAAAGCCAGAACAAAAGCGTGTCGCGGGAATATTCTTCGCCGAAGGCGGCCTGTGCCAGACGGAGGATTTTGGCCGGGGAGAAGCCCCAGCGCACAGCGTAATACAGGAAAAAGTCATGCAGCTCGTAGGGCCCGACCAGCTCCTCGGTTTTTTGTGCGATGTTGTCGCCGTCTGCCGGGAGAAGCTCCGGGCTGACGGGGGTGTCGAGAATGTCGAGCAGCACTTTTTTCAGCTCTTCGGGCGAACGGAGCGCAACGGTGCGGACAACATGCCGGATCAGGGTTTTGGGGATGCCGGCGTTGACTCCGTACATGGACATGTGATCGCCGTTGTAGGTGGCCCAGCCCAGCGCCAGTTCGGACAGGTCGCCCGTCCCGACCACCAGCCCGCCCGTCTGGTTGGAAATATCCATCAGCACCAGTGTGCGCTGGCGGGCCTGGGCGTTTTCATATGTGACGCTGTGGTCGCTTTCGTCGTGGCCGATATCGCGAAAATGCATGCGCACGGAATCGGAGATGTCGATGCACCGCAAAGAAACGCCCAAAAGCCGGCACAGCTCCTCGGCGTTGCTGCGGGTGCGGGCGGTGGTGCCGAAACACGGCATGGTTACGGCGATCACATCGCAGCGAGGACGCCCGAGCGCATCCATGGCGGCGACGGCGGCCAGCAGCGCCAGGCACGAGTCCAGTCCGCCGGAAATGCCGACGACGGCGGTTTTGGCATGGGAATGCGAAAGGCGTTTTTTGAGTGCCTGCGCCTGCATGGTCAGAATAAAGTCACAGCGTGCGGCAAGATCGGCGGCATCGTTCGGAATAAACGGATGGCGGGCAACGGTCCGGGTCAGCTGCATGGTCCTGAGCCCGATTTCAAAGGGGATGCGGCGGTATTCAGCCGGAGCCGCGCCGGGGAAGGTGTTCATGCGCTGCCGCTCAAAGCACAGGCGCTGCACGTCAACTTCACACAGGGCGGCGCCGTCGGAAAAGGGCAGGGCCTGTGCGAGCAGCTCGCCGTTTTCGGAAATGAGCTGGTGGCCGGAAAATACCATGTCGGTTGTGCTTTCTCCCGGGCCTGCGTTGGCGTATACATAGGCGCATACGCAGCGTGCCGACTGTCCGTTCACCAGCGCGCGGCGGTATTCGGCCTTGCCGACGGTTTCGTCGCTGGCGGAGCAGTTGACAATGACCGTGGCGCCGGCGCCCGCATGGCGGGTGGAAGGCGGGCAGGGGCTCCAGAGATCTTCGCAGACCTCCAGGGCCACGCGCAGCTCTTCGGCGTCGCGGCAGCAGAACAGAAGGTCGGTGCCAAAGGGTACGGGCGCGCCGCCAAGCTCAATCGCCCCGGCGCTTTCGTCCGGTGCGGAAAAGTGGCGCAGCTCATAAAACTCGCCGTAATTCGGAAGATGGGTCTTGGGGACGATGCCCAGTACCCGGCCGCCGCACAAAAACGCTGCGCAGTTGTACAGCTTTTCGCCGCGGCGCAGGGGCACACCCAGTACAACGGCCAGATGCTTGCCGCGTGTGGAAGCGGCGATGCGCAGCAGCGCAGTTTCGGCGGCGTGCAGCAGCGGCTGCTGTAAAAACAGGTCGCCGCAGGTGTATCCTGTGATGCACAGCTCGGGCAGGGCGAGCAGACAGGCATCCTGCTGCTCAGCGCGCTCGATGGCACCGATGATGGAGGAGGCGTTGAAGTCGCAGTCGGCCACGCGCAGCTCAGGTGCGCAGGCAGCGACACGGACAAAACCGTGTTTCATCGGGGAAAATCCTTTCCGTATGAGTTTTTGTGTTTTTATTATACCCTCAGGGGCTTTTTTTGGCAATCGCATGGAAAGTGTGTTATAATAATTTTTATGAAAAACGTGGATGAATTGCTGGAACACTGCACTTTATGCCCGCGGGAATGCGGCGTTTCACGTGCGCAGGCTGCGGGCTTTTGCAAAATGGGCGCGAATGTGCGCGCGGCGCGTGCGGCGCTTCACCTGTGGGAAGAGCCGTGCATCAGCGGGACGCGGGGTACGGGGGCCGTCTTTTTTTCGGGCTGCACGCTGCGCTGCTGCTTTTGTCAGAATAAAGCGCTGAGCGCGCAGGGCTTTGGCCGGGACATTTCGCAAAACCGGCTGGAAAGCATTCTGCTTGAGCTGGAGCAGCAGGGAGCACAGAGCATTTCGCTGATAAGCCCGACACCGTTTGCGGCACACATTGCGCAGGTGCTGGAAAAAGTGCGGCCCCGGCTGAGCGTGCCGGTGGTGTACAACACCGGCGGCTATGAAAAAACCGCCACATTGAAAATGCTCGACGGCTTGATAGACGTATATCTCCCCGATCTCAAATATCAGAGTGCGGAGCTTTCGGCGCGCTATTCTGCAGCGCCCGATTATTTCGCGCGCGCGTCGGAGGCCATCCGGGAAATGGCAAGGCAAAGCGGTCCGCCGGTTTTTGCATCCGACGGGATTTTGACCCGCGGGACGCTGGTGCGCCATCTGGTGCTGCCCGGCGCATGGCGCGATTCGGTGCAGCTGATGCGGTGGATTGCCGGGCAGTTTCCGGGCGGGAGGGTGCTTGTCAGCCTGATGAGCCAATATACGCCGTCTTTTGCGGGGGCGGATTTTCCCGAGCTTGGACGGCGTGTGACGACCTTTGAATATAAAAAAGTGCTGTCCTGCGTGTACGAGCTGGGGCTTGAGGGGTACTGGCAGGAGCGCGCATCGGCAGACGAAGGATATACGCCGGCATTTGATTTGACGGGCATCGGGCCGGAAACAGTATAAAAAGGAGAAGGTACAATGTACAAGGCGCTGGATCAATGGTTGGAAGAACATCGGGAAGAAATGGTGCAGGACATTATGCGCCTGTGCCGTGTACGCAGCGTCCGGGGCGACAGCGCGCCGGGCATGCCCTACGGCGAAGGCCCGGCAAAAGCGCTGGAAGAGGCGCTTTCCATGGCCCGGGACATGGGGTTTTGCGTAAAGAACTACGAAAATTATGTCGGGGCGGTAGACTGCAACGACAAGGAAACCGAGCTTTTAATTCTGGCGCATCTCGACGTGGTGCCGGAAGGGACGGGCTGGACGGTAACGCAGCCCTATGAGCCCAAAGTCGTGGACGGGCGCCTGTACGCCAGAGGGGCTGCGGACGACAAGGGCCCCGCGGTAGCGGCGCTGTACGCCATGCGGGCGCTGCGCGAACTGGGCGTTCCGCTCGGGCGCAATGTACGGCTTATCCTGGGGACGGATGAGGAATGCGGCTCATCGGATTTGAAATACTATTTCGCAAGGGAAAGCGCACCGCGCTACAGCTTTTCTCCCGATGCGAGCTATCCGGTGTGCAACGTGGAAAAAGGGGGCTTTAGCGCCTCGTTTTATGCGCAGTGGGAAGAAAGCGCAGCACTGCCGCGCATCGTGTACGCCAGGGGCGGCCACACGTCCAATGTCGTCCCGCGTGACGCCGAAGCGCTTGTCGAAGGTCTCAGCGTACAACAGGCAGAACAGACGGCCCGTGCGTTTGAAGAAAAAACCGGCGCGAAGTTTACGCTCAGTGCGCAGCAGGGCGGCGTACACATTGCAGTGCTCGGCGAAGGGGCGCATGCCTCTACGCCGGAAAAGGGAAACAATGCTGCGCTGGCGCTTGCAGAAATGCTGTGCGCGCTGCCTCTGGCGCCGTGCGAGGGGCTTGAGCGGCTGCGCAGCGTCACGAAGATTTTCCCGCACGGTGACGGGGCGGGCAAGGCGGCCGGTGTGGCGCAGAGCGATGAAATTTCGGGCGCCCTGACGCTGAACATCGGGATTTTGGAATACGGCCTGACCGGGCTGAAAGGCGTGATTGACAGCCGCGTTCCCGTGTGCGCCAACGAGGACAACATGTCAAAAGTGCTTGAGCGCAGGCTGATGCACGAGGGTATTTCACTTTCGGGCACGGCTATGCGGGCGCCGCATCACACACCGGCCGATTCTCCGCTGGTGCGCACTCTGCTGGGGGCGTATGAAGAAGTGACCGGGCAAAAGGGATACTGCTACTCCATGGGCGGCGGCACGTATGTGCACAACATTGAGGGCGGCGTGGCCTTTGGCTGTGCCAAGGGCGAGGTGGACAACCACATGCACGGACCCGACGAGTTCGCCGTCATAGAAGACATGGTGGAAGGCGCCCGCATGTTCGTGCGGGCCATCGTCCGGATGTGCCGCTGACGTTTGGCGCAGTTTTGCCCGGCGCAACCGATAGTTGCGGTGCAGTTGGTAGACCTTTTTGGGCTTTTGCTGTACTTTTATAAAAAAGCAGGAGGTGCGGAGGATGCCATTGCATGAAGAAATCCGGGCGCGCAGAAAAGACTGCGGGCTTTCGCAGGAAAAGCTGGCCGAGCTTATGGGCGTGAGCCGGCAGGCGGTGGCCAAATGGGAGAGCGGGCAAAGCGCGCCCAGCACGGAAAATCTGCTGCGGCTGGCGGACATTCTGGGCACTACGGCGGGGGGACTGCTGTCTTCGGATGGATCTTCGGGGCAGTGCAAAACGGAGCCGTGCCCCATGCTTGCATACATCGGGCAGCGCAGGGCCCGGAGAAAAAACAACGCCAAGGCGGCGCTTTGTGTTGCAGCGGCTTATGCGGCGATATTTCTGGCGGGCAGGCTGCTGTGCACCCGGCAGGAATCGCTCAGCGTGATGGGGTGGCTCTTTGGAACAAACCCGCAGCAGAGCACCTATCTTTTCGGCTGGCTCTTAACAAGCCATATGTTTATCATTTCGTTTGCTGTCTGCGCAGCCGCAGCGGCTTTTGGAAAATACCGGCTGGCAGCGGCGGCGACCGCGGCGTTTGCCGCCGGGCTGATCGCCGGCGAAACGCTGGGAGAGTACCCGCAGGGGGCAGAGTACGGCATGGGACATTACGGCTGGCTGATATGGGGCGTTTTGTTTGTGCTCGGGCTGGTTTCGGGTGCGGTGTGGGAGTATGTGCTCCGGCGCAGCGCACACAAAAAAAGCCGGTCGCAGGCCGGGTAAAAAGAAACGGCGGGGATTTTTCCCCGCCGTTTGTATTACAGTCTGGTTTCGTCGTAATGCGCGCGGACGCCGCCGATAAACTTGGGCCTTGTGCGGGCGCACACAACATGCGCCATGCCGATTTGCTTGACCGGCGTGCGCACGGGTACGGCGACGGGCTGCAGGTGCATTCCTATCAGGGTGTCGCCGATGTCAATGCCGGCCTGGGCGCGGACGTGCTCCACGGCAACAGGGTGCTCAAAAGCGTTGTAAGCGGCGGTGGCAAAGGAGCCGCCCGCTTTGGGCTGGGGTACGACGTTGACGGGCTCAAGGCCGCGGCTGAGGGCGGCTTCCTGCTCCAGAATGATGGCGCGGTTGAGGTGTTCGCAGCACTGAGCGGCAAGATACAGGCCATGCTGGCGCGCGGCGGCATAAATTTCCTCAAAAATTACGGCAGCGGCCTCCGGAGAGGAAAACGAGCCGATTTTTTGCCCCAAAACCTCGCTCGAGGAACAGCCGACCACCAGGATGTCACCTTCCTTCAGGTGTGCAACTTCCAGCAGGGCGTCAACGACGGCGCGGGTTTGAGTGCGGATTTCGTCCATCATGAAAAAAGACCTCCTATATCGTATAAAAAGCGGCAATCAGCACATACAGCAGCAGCGTGGTCAGCAGCAGTGTAACGGCGGTGGCAAACAGCGTGATGACATATACCCGGGGATCGGTTCCTGAATGCAGGGGCCGTTTGTAACGCACCTTCATCTTGCGAAATACGCAGATGCCGACCAAAATGGCCGGGAGATAATTGATTGCATAGATCAGAGCGGACTGCAGAGGAGTCATGGTTCACATCCTTTCGGGCTTTTCAAAGGCCGCTGAACACAGTATAATACAAGTAAACGGCGCTGTCAAAGGAGAACGGTATGGAGCGGGAAAAATATATGGAGGCAGCCCTCAAACTGGCACGGCGCGCGCAAAATGAGGGCGAAGTGCCGGTAGGCTGCGTGGTGGTGTGTGCCGGCGAGATCGTGGGCAGGGGCTGGAATCGCCGAGAACAAAAGCAAAACGCTCTCGAGCATGCCGAAATGATGGCCCTGGACGAAGCCTGCCGCACCCTGGGGCGCTGGCGCCTTGCCGACTGCCGCCTGTTTGTCACGCTGGAGCCTTGCCCGATGTGCGCGGGCGCCATTCTCAATGCCCGGGTCGGCGAAGTGTGCTACGGGGCTTCCGACCCCGATTACGGGGCCTGCGGCGGGGTCATTAACCTGTTTGAAGAGGCCTTCCGCCATAAACCCCGGCTGTACGGAGGAATCCTGGCGCAGCAGTGCGCCGATTTGCTGACGGATTTTTTCCGCCAGCTGCGCGAAAAGGAAAGCGCGGCAGACAAGCCTTTGTGAGCAGCGGCCGACTCTTGGAGTCCTCCGTAATGTTTTCCGTTTGTGCCGTAAATGTCAATAGAGGATCATTTTATTTAACAGATATTTAACCGCGCACCGGTGATAATTTTAACATCTGCAGGGTACAATAAAATCAGGAGCAAGGCAAGAACAGTTTTTTCTTTTTCTCCCTCTAATTCTTCAAGTGAAAGGGCCGGCGGGTTTTCCGCCGGCCCTTTCATGCGCCGACAAAGTGCCGCAAAATATTGCTTCACGTTCGGAATTTATTTACACATTTTGGCCGATATCTCTCTTGACAACCGGATGAATTGTGGTAAACTGTATTTAGCACTCGGGGGGCGCGAGTGCTAAAAGCAAAAAGGAGGCGCGACGATGGATCTTCCGGAGAGAAAACGGCAAATCCTCAAGGCCATCGTGGAAAACTATATCAATACGGCCGAACCTGTTGGGTCGAAAATGATAGCCGGCGCCTTTTCCCAGCCGATTTCCTCGGCAACCATCCGCAATGAGATGAGCGAGCTGGAAGAGATGGGTTTTTTGGAAAAGCCCCACGTATCGGCCGGACGGGTGCCGTCGTATGCGGCATACCGGCTGTATGTCGATGAGCTGATGGACAGCTACCGGATGGCGGCGGGGGAAATTGAACGGCTGCAGGCTGAAATGCGCAGTCGCCTGCGCGAGCTGGACAGCATCATGATCAATGCTTCCCGCATTGTGTCGCACTTTACCGATCACACTTCGGTGTCCATCATTGACAGGGCAGGCGGAAGCAGCGTGAAGAAAGTGCAGCTGGTGTCCATAGACGACATGACGTATGCCGTTGTGCTCGTTACGGAGAACAATGCCCGCAACAAAGTGCTGCGCCTGCCGGCGCCGCTGAGCGAAACCGAAGCGGCTGTGCTGGGGCGGGCCATCAACGCGGCTCTTGCAGAGAACCGGCTGCCGGCGTTTGCGGCGGGGCTGCGGAGCATAGCGGCTCCGGGCAGCGGGGCGCTGTTTCTGGCGGATAAGGTCGTTGAGCTGGTTCGGGAAGCGCAAAGCGAAACCCATGCTTCTGAAGTCTATGTGGACGGAGCGGGGCGGCTTTTGAGCAACCGGGAATACCAGGACCCCGAAAAGGCGCGGGACCTTTTGGATTACCTGTCCGACCTGCGGAAAGTGGGCGGACTGGTGCGCTGCCGCACGCCGTATGTGGTGAATATAAGGATAGGCCCTGAAAATGGCGAACCGCGGCTTTGGGATGCCAGTTTTGTTTTCACTGCGTACGATATCGACGAACAGACGCGGGGCATTGTCGGGGTTATCGGCCCGACGCGTATGGATTACTCCCGTACCATTGCAAGGCTGTCGGCGATAGCGCGGCAGCTGTCCCGTCTGGCGTCGGGTGAAAACGCCAAATACAAGCTGAAAGAACCGGGTGACAGGCATGAATAGTACCGATATGGAAAAAGAAACGGCACAGCAGGCGGAAGAGCAGCAGCCCGAACCGCAGCAGCCCGAACCGCAGCAGGCGGCGGAGCAGCAGCCGGCGGCGGAGCAGCAGCCCGAACAGGCCTGCGCGCAGCCGGCGGAAGAGGCGGCGTCTGACCGCACGGCTGAGCTGGAAAAGCAGCTGAGCGAGCTGGATGACCGCTATCGCCGGATGCTGGCTGAGTATGATAATTTCCGAAAGCGCAGCAGCAAGGAGCGTGAAGGCACTTATGCCGAGGCGTTTGCGTCGGCGGCGGCTTTGTTTTTGCCGGTGCTCGACAATCTCGAGCGCGCGGCGCAGCAGCAGTGCCAGGACGCGGAATACCGCAAGGGCGTGGAAATGATAGTGCGCCAGTTTTTTGACATTTTGGAAAAAGCGGGCATTACCCCTGTGGGAGAAGCGGGCGAAGATTTCAGTCCCGAGCTCCACAACGCCATCATGCATGTCGATGACGACAGCATGGGCGAGAATAAAGTGTGCGAAGTGCTTTTGCGCGGGTTCAGGCGCGGAGACCGCGTGCTGCGGCACGCCATGGTCAAGGTGGCCAACTGACGCAGAGCTTGCAATATACAGTAAAAAATAACATTACGATACAGACATTGGAGGAATCACATTATGGCTAAAATCATCGGTATAGACCTCGGCACGACAAACTCCTGCGTCGCCGTCATGGAGGGCGGCGAAGCGGTTGTTATCCCCAACGCGGAAGGCGCGCGGACCACTCCGTCGGTGGTTGCGTTTGCAAAAAACGGCGAGCGTATGATTGGACAGGTTGCAAAGCGTCAGGCTGTGACCAACCCCGAGCGCACTATTTCGTCCATCAAGCGTGAAATGGGCACAGGCTACACCGTGCAAATCGACGGCAAAAAATATTCTCCGCAGGAAATCTCGGCCATGATTCTGCAGAAGCTGAAACATGATGCCGAAGGCTATCTGGGCGACAAAGTGACGCAGGCCGTCATCACGGTTCCGGCGTACTTTACCGACGCACAGCGTCAGGCCACCAAGGACGCGGGCAAAATCGCGGGCCTTGAGGTAATGCGCATTATCAACGAGCCGACGGCCGCGGCTTTGGCGTACGGCGTCGACAAGGAAAACGAGCAGAAGGTCATGGTGTACGACCTGGGCGGCGGCACATTCGATGTGTCCATCCTGTCCATCGGCGACGGCACCATCGAAGTTATGGCTACGGCCGGCAACAACCGTCTGGGCGGCGATGACTTTGATCAGCGCATCGTCGAGTGGATGA
>CANUCM010000092.1 GCA_947856675.1 uncultured Clostridia bacterium
CCCATCAGCGACTGCTCCGTGTGCGCATGGCACAGCGCCACCGCCAACGCGTCTGCCGCGTCGTCGGGCCTCGGCATCGCAGAAAGCCCCAGCATGACGCGCGTCATTTCCATCACCTGTTTTTTTTCCGCACGCCCGTATCCCACCACTGCCATCTTGACCTGCAGCGGCGTATACTGAAAAATCGGGACCCCGCTTTGCGCACACGCCAGCACAATCACACCGCGCGCCTGCGCCACGGCAATGCCCGTTGTGACGTTGGTGTTGAAAAAAAGCTCCTCAATCGCCACGGCGTCCGGCTTCAGCTTCTGTACAAGCTGCTGCATGTCGCGGTAAATCTCACACAGACGCTGCGGCATCGGCACGCCCGCCTTTGTAGTGATGGCACCGTACCCCAAAACACGCGTCCGGCCGTGCGTCTGTTCCACCGCGCCGTAGCCTGCGATGGCGTACCCCGGGTCAATTCCCAGCACAACCATCGCATTCCCTCCCATTATACAGATATCATTATTGTATCATCTTTTTATGCATTTCACAACTGCAAAGAATCTTAAGAAAAAGGGACAATCCCGACGGATTGCCCCTTTTTTCGACGTTTTCTGATTACAGGCTTCCAAACGCTTTTTCCATTTTTTCCAAAGCGCGCAGCACGGTCTTGCTGCTCGTCGCAATGTTCATGCGGCCATAGCCCTCGTACCGCGCCGAGAACCATACGCCCGGATCGAAAATCACGCCCGCCTTATCCAGCAAAAACCGCTCGACCTTATCCTTCGGCACGCCCATGTTCGTCATGTCCAGCCACATGAGGTATGTACCCTGCAGATCGGCCACCTTGATACCCGGCATACGCTCGCGGCAGAAATCATAGACCAGCGAGGCGTTTTCCTGCAGCTTGGCGCACAGGCCGTCCACATAATAATCGCAGTGGTTGTATGCGGCAATAAGCGCGCTGGCGCCCAGATAGCCAAACCCGCCCGCGCGGTTGCGGTTCATGCGCGCCTTGACTTTTTCGCGCGTTTCGGCACAGGGGATGACGCCGTAGGCCGCGTTCAGCCCCGCGACATTGAAGGTTTTGCTGGTCGACATGATGGATATGGCGTGACCGCTGTGGTTGGGGCACGCTTTCATAAAGGGAACCATGCGGTGCCCGGGAAGCGCAAGATCGGCGTGGATTTCATCGACGATCAGGAACACGCCGTTGCTGCAGCAGATTTCCGCCACCATGCACTGCTCTTCCGGAGTCCAGATGCGGCCGGCCGGGTTGTGCGGGTTGCACAGGATCATCGCCGTGACATCGTCGCGCGCCGCCACCGTACGCAAATTGTCGAAATCGATTTCATAGGTCAATTTTTCGCCTTCGCGGCGCTCGATCAGCGGGTTTTCCACGACGATGCGGTCGCTTGCCTGAATGGTCGATGCAAACGGATAATAAACCGGCGGCTGGATAATGATCCCTTCACCACGGCGGGTCAAGGTCTGCAGCGCCGCCGCCATGATGGAAAGAACGCCGCTGCCGTACACCAGCATTTCCGGCTCAACCGTCAAGTCAAAGCGCTTTTTCTGCCACAGGCAGATGGCCTGCGCCGCCTCATCCGGCGTAAAGCGGTAACCGTAAGCCGGGTGAGCCGCGGTGTCCTGCACCGCCTTGACCACCTCGGGGGGACAGGCAAAATCCATGTCGGCAATCCACATGGAAATTACGTCGTCGGCGTTTTCAAGGCCGAATCTTTTGTCCAGCCCATCCCATTTGGTGCAAAAAGTATTGCGCCGGTCCAATGTGGTTTCGAAGTCAAATCCCATGTCTGTTTCCTCTCCTTTATCACCGTATTTTATTTATGATATTTGCTCCCCGCCGCAATGGACAGGGCGCGGTAAATCTGTTCGAGCACCATGACCCGCGCAAGGTGGTGCGGAAAGGTCATGGGGGACATGGAAAGCCGCAGATCGGCCCGCTGCTTGACGGCCGGATCCAGGCCTTCGCTCGAGCCGATGATGAAAGTCAGCCGCGACACGCCGCGCGTCTGCAGTGTGCTGAGCGTTTCGGCCAGCGCCTCGCTCGACATGCTTTTCCCCTCGATGCACAGCGCTATCACATAAGACCCGGGAACAATGCTGTCCAGAACGCGCGCGCCCTCACGGCGCAGGCCGTCCGGGCGGCCCGATTCCTCCGCAAGCTCCACAACCTCCGGCCGGCAATACGCCCCGAGCCGCTTGACATATTCCTCGCAGGCCTGCTGATAAAAGCGCTCCTTCAGCCGGCCGACGCATATCACCCGTACGCCCGTCACAGCAGCACCGGCTCCAGCGCGCCGCGGCGCGGCGCCACGCACACCCCGACATCGTCCTGGGCGCCCAGCCGGCACAGCGCAGCATGCGCGGCCCGCTCGGCATGCCGCGGGGTGTTGTTCTTTTCGCTCAGATGGGCCAGTACAAAGCGCCGCGTCCCGGTGCGGGCCAGCTTTTCCACCAGCGAGGCGCACGCCTCATTGGAAAGATGTCCGCTGTCCGACAAAATACGCGCCTTGAGAAAGGCCGGGTACGGCCCGGTGCGCACAAGCTCTGTGTCGTGGTTTGATTCGACGGCCGCAGCGCGCACGCCCGCCAAAGCGTCGAGCACCTGCGGCGTCACACAGCCGAGGTCGGTGCACACGCCGACCGCCGAAGCCCCTTCGCCCAGTATGTAGCCCACGCTGCCCGGACTGTCGTGCATGGTGGGAAACGCGCGCACACTGACATCCTCCAAAGCCAGCGTCTGCCCCGCCGAAAAAGCCTGCGGCCGTTCATCGCCCGCTATACGGCACAGCTCGCCCCAGGCGCCCTCCGAACACCACAAACGCGCCCCTGTGTATCCCAAAAGCACCGGAAGCGCCGATATATGGTCCGTGTGCGTATGTGTGATGACAATATCCGTCAGTTCAGATGCATCCAGCCCCAGAGCGCGCAGCATGGTGCGGATATACCTGCAGCTGGTGCCGGCGTCTATCAGAATGCGCGCCCTGTTTCCTACATACAGGGCGGCGTTGCCCGAAGACCCGCTCGCCAGCGTGCAAAAATACTGCATGAAATCAAATCCTCCTCCGTGCCGTGCCACGCAAAAAGCCGCCGGCTGCTGTGCGCGGCGGCCGTGCTCTCTATTTTGCCTCCGGGACGGCACACGCCTCATCGGGCTTGCTGACACGGCGAATGTCCGCGCCGGCGCGGCGGAGCTTGTCCACCAGGTTTTCATATCCGCGCTCGATGTGATGAATTTCTTCAATGACCGTCTGGCCTTCGGCGGCCAGGCCGGCTATCACCATGGCCGCGCCCGCGCGGAGATCGCACGCGCGCACCGTCGCGCCCGTCAGGCGCTCCACGCCTTCCACCACGGCGACACGCCCGTCGACCTGAATGTGCGCGCCCATGCGGCGCAGCTCGTCCACATAACGGTAGCGGTTGTCCCACACGCCCTCGGTGACGATGCTGGTACCCGAGGCCAGCGACAGCGCCACCGTCATCTGCGGCTGCATGTCCGTCGGAAAGCCGGGGTAGGGCAGCGTCTTGACATTGACACGCGACAAAGGCCCGCGCCGCGTGGCGCGCACCGCCTCATCCTGCTCCTCAATCTCAACGCCCATTTCGCTCAGCTTGGCCGTGATGCAGTCCAGGTGCTTGGGAATGACGTTTTTGACAAGCAGGCTCCCGCCCGCAGCCGCCACGGCCGCAAGATATGTGCCCGCTTCGATTTGATCGGGTATGATGGAATACACGCCGCCGCACAGACGTTCCACGCCGCGGATTTTAATGATGTCGGTACCGGCGCCCATGATGTCGCCGCCCATGGAGTTTAAAAAGTTGGCAAGATCGACGATGTGCGGCTCCTTGGCGGCATTTTCAATCACGGTCTGGCCTTCGGCCAGCACCGCTGCCAGCATGATGTTCATGGTCGCGCCCACCGACACGACGTCCAGATACACGCTGCCGCCCAAAAGCCCGTCGGTGGCGTCGGCAGTGACATATCCCTTTTCCTGCCGCACGACGGCGCCCAGCGCCTCAAAGCCCTTGACGTGCTGATCGATGGGCCGCACGCCCCCGAAATTGCAGCCGCCGGGCAGCGCAACTTCCGCATGGTGGTACCGCCCCAGCAGGGCGCCCAGCAGATAATAGGATGCGCGGATGCGGCGCGTCATCTCATCGGGGGTTTTTTGGTTTTTCATGCCGCGGCAGTCGATTTCGACGACCGTCGGGCTCATGCTGCGGACCTTGGCGCCCAGCTGGCGCAAAATATCAAGCTGAATGATGACATCATTGACGCAGGGGACGTTTTCTATGCGGCACACGCCGTCAGCCAAAATGGCGGCCGGAATAATGGCAAGCGCGGCGTTTTTTGCGCCGCTGACAGTAATTTCTCCAAAGAGCGGCTTTCCGCCGTTGATTACGATTGTTTCCATAGCATGGCACCTCTTTTCAAAGCAGCCGCGTGCTGTGTTGTTGCGCTCTGTTTATCATACCATATTATTATAAAAAGATAAAGGAAAAATAAACTCGCCTGCCTGCTGAAAAAGCCCGGAGAAATTTCATTTTTTTGTGCATTTTCGCCCGTTATTCCGCAGTAATTTCCTTTTTTTCGGTGCCGCTGATGACAATTCGGCCTTTTTCGGTTTCAATTTGCCACACCGGCACAAACTGCACGCCGCCGCGCAGCGGCTCCTGCCGGTATGCCGCGCTGACGCCCGTCACATGCGCCGGCTCGCCGTCGAGCACCGTGAGCAGCGCCAGCATCATCTCGCACCGCTCCGCCGCAAAAGACACCCTCTGCAGCTCCTGCCCGAAATACCACCGTCCCGACGCGCGCGCGCCCTGCCCGGTGTCGCTGCACTCCAGCACCGCGCCCGTCACCGGCAGGCCGTCCAAAAGCAGCTGGGCGCTCACGCCGTCCGCGCGCTCGGTTTTTTCGCAGGAGATGCCCTGCGCCGCGCCCGTTTCCAAAATGGCGTCCAGCAGCTGCGCGGCGGTTTTCCCGTCATGCAGCACCGCTTCAAAAACGCCTTCGCTGCGGAAAATCACACTGCCGGCCGAAGATGTGTAGATGCTGATGCCGCCGCCGGCCTCCTCCAGCCCGGCTTTCCCCAGCAGCGCCTGCGCCACCTGGCTTTCGATTTCCGTGCTGCGCTGCGACTGCACGAGCGGCAGGCTGTCCGCCATGTCTTCAAACAGCTGCGGCTCAACCTCCACTCCCGCCTGCTGCAGCAGCGAAACGGAATTTTCAAACGCCTCGCGCTGCGCCCCGGCACGCCGGGAAAGCTGGAAATAAATATTGAGCGCCAGCAGCACATTGACCGCTGCCAGCAGGGCGATGAGCATGGACTTTACCTTACTCCATTCCATTGCTTTCCTCCGTACTGCACAGCACCGGCACCAAAAGCCCTTCCTGTTTTTCCGAATACCGCACGCTGAGGCGGTAGCATGCGCTCTGCTGCGGCAGTGCCGCCGCCGCCTGACGCGCAGGCAGAAGGGCGTACATGTCCGCTTCCTCGTAGCTGCGCGGCGACATATACAGGGAAACCACCTGCCCGCCGCGCACCGTTACCTGCGCGCCCGGCCGCTCTGAAAGCACTGCACAGCCGCTGAGCGTCAGGTCGAACAGCAAAACAAGCCCGCCGTCCTCCTGTTCGTCCAGCTCGCTGAGGCTGTACACTCCCTGGGCGCCCGCCTTCTCCGAAAGCTCGTTCAGCAGCACGCGCACGCCTTCGACCGCCATGCTCAGGTTATCGCCGCTTTCCTCCGGCAGCCCCAGCGAAATGCCCTGCCCTTCCGCGCCGGAAGTATAGACCAAATCGCCGTTTGTCCCTACGCGCAGAACATTATAGCCCAGAGCGTTGTAGCCCTCGACATACACGATTTCCCCATCCTGCTCGTACACCCGCGCAAGGTACGGGTTAAAGCCGAACCCGCTTAAAACCTCGCGGGACAGCTCGCCCGCCTGGACAAACGCAGGGCTCTTGACCGTATAGCTGCGCCCCTGCACGGCACTGAGCAGCACCGGCTCGTCCGCGCACAGGGCCGAAAGCCCGTCTTCCTCAAAAGCGAACACCGCATTGTTCCCCTGCCATGCAGAACACACCTGCTGCAGGCGATCGGCTGCCGCCGCTGTCTGCGCCATGTGGTGCTGCCCGGTTTCCGCATCGCGCCATGCCAGCACTACGCTGCCATCCGACAGCCCCAGCACAAGCCCTGTCAGGCGGCTTTCCCGCTCGCCCGCTTCCAGGCCGGCCCACCTGCGCAGCAGAAAAAACGGCAGTTCGGTGTCAAACCCCAAATACACGGCCGGGTTTTGCAGCAGCTCCAGATATTCTTCCTGCGTGACCTGTACGCCGGCCTGCGCCGACCCCACCGCTTCGGTATACAGCGTACTGACCGCCGTTTCCATTTCCTGTTTTTCGTCATAAGACTCGGGCATGTGCACGCCCGCAGGCGTACACACCGCCAGCGTGCGCAGCTGCACGGCCGGCTGCGGCTCCAGCTCGGACGGCGTCTCCTGCGGTGAAACGCCCAGTATGCGCGACAGCGATCCGCCTTCCGTGCTGACGCCCAGCGTCATGGAAAAATACAGCAGCACCAGCATGAGCACAAACAGCCCGGCAAGCGCCGTGTTTTTGACGCGTTCACGCATGCTGCTCCTCCCCGTTTTGTGCCATGGGCAGGGAAATCGTCACCACGCTGCCCTCGCCGTACGTGCTCTCAAAGCGGATGCTCCCGCCGTGGTATTCAATAATTTCCTTGGCGATGGCAAGGCCCAGTCCCGTGCCGCCGCGCTCCCGCGAACGCGCCTTGTCCACGCGGTAAAACCGTTCAAAAATGCGGGGCAAATCCTCTGCCGGCACGCCGATGCCCGTGTCGCGCACACGCAGCACCACATTGTTTCCGTCCGTGCCGCCCGTCACCTCCACGCTGCCGTGCGGACGGTTGTATTTGATGGCGTTGGAAATGATGTTGACAATGACCTGCTCAATGCGCTCGCGATCACCCGCCACATCCGGCAGATCTTCCGGCAGGCTGCAGCGCAGCGTGACCTGCTGCCGCCCCGCCTCGATGGACATGGCCTCCGCAGCCCCCTGCGCCAGCGCGCGCAGCGACACGCGGCCCCCGCTGTGCTGCGTGCGCTCGTAGTCCAGCTGCGACAGCGTCAGAAGATCCTTGACGATGTGCGTCATGCGGTCGGCCTCGTTGTGAATGACGGTCAAAAACCGAACCTGCGTCTGCTCGTCAATATCGCCCCGGGCATCGATCAGCGTTTCGGTGTAGCCGCGGATGTTGGTCAGCGGCGTGCGCAGCTCGTGTGAAACATTGGCCACAAACTCCCGCCGCGAAGCCTCCATTTTTTGCTGCTCGGTAATGTCGTGCAGCACGGCAATCAAACCGCCGTCCTCTTCCGTCCCAAACGGCGCAAAAAAGATCTTGAGTATGCGCTTGTTTGCCGAATAGTCAATTTCAATGTACCGCCCGTTTTCCACAAGGTCGCTTTCGTCTATATGCAGGTTGGGGAAAACCTCTGCGTAGGTTTTCCCCGAGTCAAGCGGCTTGCCGAGCATTTTTTCCGCGGCCGGGTTCTGATGCAGAATGTGCCCCGAATGATCAAAGGCCACAACGCCGTCGGCCATGTGCAGAAACAGCGTGTTGAGCTTGTTGCGCTCCCCTTCCACTTCATTGAGGGTCGTTTCCAGCACCTGGGCCATTTCATTGAAGGTCTGGGTCAGTATGCCGATTTCATCCGTGGAGTACACTTCGGCCTTGCGGCTGAAATCCCCTGCGGCAATCGCCGACGCCTGTGCCGTCAGCCGTTCCACCGGCGTCGTGATGGTCTTGGACAAAAGAAAGCTCAAAAGCACTGCGACAAGCAGGCCGAACAGCATGGAGCGAATCAAAATGGAAAACAGCTGCCATGACAGATCGTTCAGCTCTGTTTTGTCGTCCATCACGCCGACAATAAAAAACCCGCTGTCGCCGCGCACCGGCACTGCCACATCAAAATATGAACTCAGGCGTTCGACATCCTGCCCGACTTCGCCGTTCATGGCCTTGAGAATGTTGCCTGTCAGCGGCAAATCCTCCGCCAGCGTGTCGTCGGATCCCTGCAGGTACTTTCCGCTCCCGCCGTCCAGAATATAAAAGCTGCGGTACTGGTCAATCCCCAAAGAAACCGCAAAGGCCTCCAGCACCTCACGCAGCGCATTTTCCGGCTGCTCGCTCGATGCGCTTTTTTCCAGCGTGAGGATAAACTCCTGCGTAAACACGCGAAGCATCTGTTCGCGGAACTCCTCAATGTTGTAAGTGGCCACTGAGTTGATAAGAAAGGTACCGACAACCGCCATGACCGATATAATCAGCAGCACCAGCACTAAAACCAGCTTCATGTGCAGGCTTCGGAACATTTGCGGCGCCTCCTTCTTTCTGTATATGAGCACGCGCTCAGCGCTTCAGGTAATACCCCTGTCCCCGTTTGGTTAAAAGATATTCCGGCTCGGCG
>CANUCM010000093.1 GCA_947856675.1 uncultured Clostridia bacterium
TCGCCCAGCAGGTTTTTGTAAAACCGCTGCACGGTGATGAGCAGCGTTGCCACCCCGATGCCGACCAGCGTAATAAAATACACCGTCATGCTCAGCCCCTGGGGAATGGTGAAGTCATTGGGGTTGATGAGAAAAAAGAGCTTGTTAATAACAGAAAACAAAATCAGCACCGCAAACAGCGGCAAAAACGTACGGGCCGTAGCTTTCAGCTCGTATTTCATCAGTTTTTTCAGCATTTGAATACCTCCCTGAACAGCGCATCGACGCTTTTTCCCTCTTTTTCCCTGATGTCGTCAACCGCCGAATTGATGACAATTTTTCCCCCGGAAATGAAAAGCGCCCTGTCCAGCACCCGCTCCACATCGGCTATCAGGTGGGTGGAAATCACAACGGTGCTGTTTTCCGCGTAGTTGCTGATGATGGTGTCCAGAATATAATCGCGCGCCGCGGGATCGACACCGCCAATCGGCTCATCGAGCAGATACAGCTGTGCACTGCGGCTCATCACCAGAATGAGCTGCACTTTTTCCTTGGTTCCCTTGGACATGGTTTTGAGCTTGTCACGGCGGCTTATCCCCAGTCTGTCCAGCATTTCGCAGGCCTTGACCGCGTCAAAGTCGCTGTAAAAATCATGGAACATGTCGACGATTTGCCCGGCCGACATCCAGTCGTTCAGATAACTGCGCTCGGGCAGATAGGACACAAGCGCCTTGGTGTGCACCCCCGGCTTCTCTCCCGCTACCAGGATCTCGCCCGACGTCGGTGTCAGTATCCCGGCCGCCAGCTTAATCAGCGTGGTTTTCCCGCTTCCGTTGGGTCCCAAAAGCCCTATGATCTCGCCGCGCGGCAGCGACAGATCCACATAGTTCAGTGCCAGCTTGCCGCCATACCCCTTGGCAAGCTGCTTGCAGGTCAGTATCATCTCACTCATTGCCTTGCTCCTCCGTTTCCTCCGCCAGCTTCAGCGCCTGCGGCCGCGTATAACCCAGCTGCTCCATCCTGAAAAAGAACTCCTTCGCCACCGACTGCGCAAGCCCATGCCGGATCTGCCGGATTTTCTCGCAGTCCTCCGTAACATATCGCCCGCTCGTGCGCTCGGAGTACAAAAGCCCTTCGCGCTCCAGGTCGGCCAGCGCCCGCTGCATGGTGTTGGGATTGACCGACGCTTCCGCCGCAAGCTCCCGCACGGACGGCAGCCTGGTGCCAACCGGATAAATGCCCGCAATGATGCGCAGCTTGACCTGCTCGGCTATCTGTGTATAAATCGCACGATCTTCGCTGAATTGCCATGTCATGCCTTCTCCTCCTGTACTATTGTATTATTCATCTGGTACAATAATACAACAGTACAGTCGCTATGTCAAGCCCCTTTTACAAAAAAACCGCCTCCCTTTTGCGGAAGGCGGCGGGGTTTGCAGCTGTTTTCTGTTATGCCCGGCCGACGATCAGCTCGACGGCGCGGGCAAAATGCTCCCATTGCTCTTGCTTTTCTTCCAAAAGCTTGCGGCCCTTGGCCGTGATGGAATAATAGCGGCGCTCGCGGCCCGTAGGCGCCTCTTTTTCATACGAGCGAAGCGCCCCTTCTTTTTCCAGCGCATGCAAAACCGGATATAAAGTGCCCTCCTTCAGCTCAAATACCCGCTCAGAACGCACCGCCAAATCGCCGATGATTTGGTAGCCGTATTTGTCATTTTCCCGAAGCAGCGATAAAACCAGCAGCGCTGTGCTGCCCGAAAGCAAGCTTTTATCGATTTTCATTTTGATACTCCTCCCATGAAGACCAGGCCCGTGACAAAACCGCGCCGTTTTTGTCATAGGCAATCGCTCCCAAATAATTGTGCGCCAGCAAATCATCATACACATCGTATTGAATGCCTCTCCCCGGCACATCAAACTGCACAACAAACATCCCCGGCTGTACCGGCTCTGCATCCACCACAATGATCTCGGCTTCCGAGTTCTCGCACCAGGTGACTTCCACCGTGTCCACTGCGGAGTTTTGCGTCACTACCGCCACCGTAATGCCTTCAAACATGCCATCTTCGTCGGGAAAGGCTCCATACAGGGGGATAATATACAGTCCGTCACGGTTTTCATATTCCACAAGATCGCGGTTCATCCCTCCGTACCATGTATTGCCCGCATGCTCCCTGTGCATGCTCATGGCGCCCACCGTTTCCTCCCAGCGCACAAGGTACACCGTTTCTTCCGCCTCGCCGCTGAAGCGCCCCAGGCCCTCCGGTATACGCTGGGAATAAAAAATCTCCGCATTTTCCGCAAGGTTGCGCCGCAGGGTATACTTTATGTCCTGCTCTTCGCTCAGGTAGGGAAAGCCCCGTCCCGCGTATATCAAAAGGGCCGCCGCCGCAATGCATACGATGTTCAAAAGCGCCCTTGTGCGCCAGCGCAGCCGCGCAAGCGGGTTTTTAAGACGCTTCATACTCTATGCCCCCTTCCACCGGAAAGCTCAGGCTCCACTGAACGCCGTAATCGTCAAACCCCAGCGTAAAATGCTGCGCCTCGGGATCGACATTGGAAATCCACATCTCATAATAGCTTGCAAAAGCGCCGGTGCTGGCGCAGTTTCCCGTCACCTCCCGATCTTCGGGGTTTTTCTCCGGCCCGCGCGGCGGATATACGTTGCCCCTGTCATCCACAGCCGTAAGGTTCCGGTAAAAGAACGGCTGCCTCTGCCA
>CANUCM010000094.1 GCA_947856675.1 uncultured Clostridia bacterium
GGCCGATGCGAACTGATAATAACCCGCTATTGCAGGTGGGTTGGCTCCCAGCCCTTTTAGGCGCTCCCAACGTCCGTCCCGGGACGGGAGGTCTGCACCCGGGGGCTGAAGTCCGCCATCCCGTTTTATCACTTTGTAGGTTAAATATAGTGCCGCTGTCGCACCGCGCAGGGGGATTTTTGCCGTTTTACTCCTCGGGCATCTCGTCTTCGAAGGTCTCTTCCAGACGTTCGCTGAAAATCTGGAACATTTCGTCCAGCTCGTCCTCGTCGTCCAGGGTGACGAGAATCTCTTCACCGTTCTCCTCTTCCGACTTCATGATGATGAGCTCATAGCTTTCCTCAAGCTGCATTTCAGCCGGGATAAAGGCAAAGTAGGTATTGCCGTTGTACTCCAATGTATCGAGATGCTCAAGCTCGAGCTCGTTGCCGTTCTCATCAGTCAGGGTGACGTAGTCGTTGCCGTACTCTTCGCTCATAGGGTACCTCCAGTCCGGGCGTTTGCATGGCCCTGTGTCTTGTATCTATTATACGCCAAAAGACTGTAAAATCCAATCCCTTTTTGCACCTTTTTTAATAAAAACAATACTTGACATTGGCTATGCAGCCTGATATAATATTTGAGACAAGAAAGCAGGATGAACCGTCCTCACCCTCATGGACTAAGAAAGGGTCAACAATGATTTTCCGGTGCGCTGCGGGCGTACCTGGTTTTTGTTGAAACGGACGGCTCAGACCGCCCGTTATTTATTTTTTAGGAGGTGCTCCCTATCAGCAAACTGGACCATCAGATCAACGAAGAAATTCGTGATAAGGAAGTCAGGCTCATCGACGAAGACGGCGGACAGCTGGGCATCGTGCCGATTGAAGAGGCGCAGCGTGTTTCAGCCGAAAAGGGCCTTGATCTGGTCAAAATCGCTCCCAAAGCTGAACCGCCTGTCTGCCGCATCATGGACTACGGCAAGTTCCGCTTTGAGCAGGCCAAAAAGGAAAAGGAAGCCCGCAAAAACCAGCGCATCATCGAAATCAAGGAAATTCGTCTGTCCGCCAAGATTGACGTGCACGATTTTGAAGTTAAGGCAAAAGCCGCGCAGAAGTTCTTGAAAAACGGCGACAAGGTCAAGGTTTCAGTGCGTTTCCGCGGGCGTGAAATGGCGCATACATCCATCGGCCTGAACGTGCTCAAGCGTTTTGCGGAAACCTGCGCCGAGTTCAGCACTGTGGAAAAGGAGCCTAAGCTGGAAGGCCGCCAGATGCTGATGTTTTTAGCACCCCTTAAAAACCAATAAAAGCAGGCTTGCCTGCACAAAAGAGAGGAGCCATACCCCATGCCGAAGATAAAGACCCATTCCGGCGCCAAAAAACGCTTTTCCGTCACCAAAACCGGAAAGATCAAAATGTCAAGCATGAACCGCCGCCATGATATCAAAGGCTGCAAGACCCCCAAGCGTAAACGCCAGCTGCGCAAGGCCGGCTATGCCGGTTCCGCCACTGCGCCGCAGCTCAAGCGGCTCATCCCCTACAAATAAGATTGACAGGAGGCTTTTGATACATGGCTAGAATCAAGGGCGCGATGATGACGCGCAAAAGAAGGAAAAAAGCAATTAAGCTCGCCAAGGGCTATTGGGGCTCCAAAAAGAACCATTTTAAGCTTGCCAATGAGCAGGTTATGAAGTCGCTCAAGTACGCTTATGTCGGCAGAAAGCTGAAAAAGCGTGACTTCCGCCGCCTGTGGATCACCCGCATCAGCGCCGCCTGCAAGCAGAACGGCGTCAACTATTCGCAGTTCATGAACGGGCTCAAAAAGGCCGGCGTTGCCCTCAACCGCAAAATGCTGGCTGAAATCGCCGTGTCCGACAAGGCCGCTTTCTCCGCCCTTGTCGCCCAGGCCAAGGCCGCCCTTTAAAAATAAGTCTTTTTGAAAAGCGCCGGATGCATGAAAGCATCCGGCGCTTTTTTGTTACTTGTTTTTTGCGTTTCCGCCAGAGTTTAACACTGCGTTGTATCCACATGTAACCACGTCTGAAAATATTCATCCATTCATGGTTTTTTCCCCAGCCTGTGCACCATCTTTTTTTCCGCTTTGGCTGCCGTGCAAGGGTTATCCACATTTTCCACAGCTTTATCCACAGTTTTCCCAAACACGACCCATGTAAACCATGCATAAACACTGCGTAATACTTTCGCAAGGCATCATGCTTCCGTGTCCAGGGAACGAAACTGTATGGCCTCGGCCAAATGCGACGGCAAAATATTCTCCTGCCCTTCCAGATCCGCAATGGTCCGCGCCACTTTCAAAATCCGGTCATAGGCCCGGGCCGTAAGCCCCATCACGTCAAACGCCCGCTGCATCAGCTGTTTTCCCGCGCTGTCCAGCGCGCAAAACTTTGCCATATACGCCGGGGTCAGCGTCGCGTTGCAGGTAATTCCCGTGCCCTGATAGCGTCTGCTTTGCCGGGCCCTGGCCTCATTGACCCGCGCCCGTATCTGTGCGGAGCTTTCGCCGGGCTCTCGATCGCGCAGGCTTTCAAACGGCACCGGTGCAACGTCAATGTGCAGATCGATTCTGTCGAGCAGCGGTCCGGAAATGCGTTTTCTGTATGCGCGCACCGCCTGCTCGGTACAGGTGCACGTGCGCGTGGGATGGCCGTAAAACCCGCATTTGCAGGGGTTCATTGCGCAGACCAGCATAAACCGGCTGGGATACGTGCAGCTTCCCGAAACGCGGGAAACGGTGATGCATCCGTCCTCCAGGGGCTGGCGCAGCACCTCCAGCGCATCGGCACGGTATTCCGGCAGCTCATCGAGAAACAAAACCCCGTTGTGCGCAAGGGAAATCTCCCCCGGCCGCGGCACGCGTCCCCCGCCGGCAAGTCCCGCCGCCGACACCGTGTGGTGCGGGCTGCGGAAGGGCCGCTGCGTCACCATGGGCTTGCCTTTTTCCAAAAGCCCGGCCACGGAATACACCTTTGTCACCTCCAGCGCCTCCTGCGGCGTCATATCCGGCAAAATGGAAGGCAGACGGCGCGAAAGCATGCTTTTCCCCGATCCGGGGGACCCCACCAAAAGAACGTTGTGTGAGCCGGCCGCTGCGATCTCAAGCCCGCGGCGCACATTTTCCTGCCCGACGACATCGCAGAAATCCGGCCCCTGCGCCGCCGTGCTCTCAAACCGGAACGGCGCCGCCTGCGAAATGGGATCTGTGCCCCGCAGGTGGTTTGCCAGCTGCGTCACATGGCGCACGGGGTAGACCGCAATGCCCTCGGCCGCCGACGCTTCCGCCGCATTGTCCTCCGGCACGAAAATGCTGCGCAGGCCCATGTCTCTGGCGCACAGCGCCATGGGCAGAACCCCGGCCGCCGGACGCACTTCGCCCTCCAGCGAAAGCTCACCCAGCATGCAGCTGTCCTGCGGCGGCGCCGGGAGCTGCCCCGAGGCCGCAAGGATCCCCATCAGAATCGGCAAGTCGTAAATGGGACCCTCTTTTCTCAGTTCTCCGGGCGCCAGGTTGATCGTGATGCGTCTGGCCGGAAATTCAAACCCGCAGTTTTTTGCCGCAGCGCGCACCCTGTCCTGCGATTCGCGCACCGACGCATCGGGCAGCCCGACAATGTCAAGCCGCGGCAGCCCGCCCGACAGGTCGCACTCACATACAATCAACTGTCCTTCTATGCCGGTCAGCCCGGCTGAATTGACTTTTGCAACCATTGCTGTTCCTCTTTTCCGCAGCGGCGCGTTTTTTGCACTTTCCGCCCTGTTTTAAGCATACATGATCTAATCTTTTTTGACAAATCTTTTTTTGCAGAAAAAGTTTTGGAAGATCAAAGCATCGAGGATTTTGGGCAATTTTTTCCCAAATAAATGTTTACATATTTCCCTTTCTTTGATAGAATAAATAAGGTTTAATACTTTCTACCTACACACACCGGAACTATAAAAGGAGGAGTATCCCCAAATGGCAAGAAAAATGAAAACGATGGATGGCAACACCGCTGCCGCGCACGTTTCGTACGCGTTCAGTGAAGTTGCTGCCATCTACCCCATTACGCCGTCGAGCCCGATGGCCGACCTGGTGGATCAGTGGTCCGCCAACGGCCTGAAGAACATTTTCGGCAGCACCGTTCAGGTTGTCGAAATGCAGTCTGAAGCCGGCGCGGCCGGCGCTGTGCACGGTTCTCTGGGCGCCGGTGCCCTGACCACCACCTACACCGCTTCCCAGGGCCTGCTGCTCATGATCCCCAACATGTACAAAATCGCCGCCGAGCAGCTTCCCACCGTCTTCCATGTTTCGGCCCGCACGGTTTCCACCCACGCCCTGAACATCTTCGGCGACCACTCCGACGTCATGGCCTGCCGCCAGACCGGCTT
>CANUCM010000095.1 GCA_947856675.1 uncultured Clostridia bacterium
TCGTTCTTGTCTTGGCATTGGCTCTGTTTGCCGGCCTGCTCGCAGGCTGCAACCAGACCAAGGATCCCGGTGACGAAGAGAATCCGGGCGGCGGACAGCAGGCGGGGTCGGGCGGTACCGCCCAGAAAGACACCCTGATTATCGCCACAGCCAATGAAACCCCCAGCGTAACCACCCACCTGCACAACGCGGTGGCCGGTGATTATCTGAACAAAATGACGCACAACGGGCTGTTCTATTACGACGACAACCTGACTCCGCAGCCGGATCTCTGTGAAAGCTACGCGCTGATCAGCGACACCGTGCGGGAGTTCAAGATCAAGCAGGGCGTCAAGTTCCACAACGGTGCGGAGCTGAAAGCGGCGGACGTCAAAGCTTCGCTCGAGCTGTGCAAGGAATCGCCCGAAGTCGCGCAGTACGGCCAGTCGACCGGCACGATTGAAGTGGTGGACGATTACACCGTGCGCATTACGACCGACGGCCCGCAGTCCGGCCTGCTGGCGGACCTGTGCCACCACGGCAACGCCATTCTGCCTGCGGATCTGATAGAGAGCGGGCACGATTTCAACAAGGAGCCCATCGGCACCGGCCCGTACATGCTGACGGCGTGGAACAAGGGTGAAAACCTGGAGTTTGAGGCTTTTCGTGTCCTGTTTCCTGTGTGACGACAAATAGAAAAAAGGCCGGCTTTTGAAAAAGCCGGCCTTTTCTTTTTTGCGGAAAAACGCAGGTCAGCGCGGTGGTTCGGGCTTTTCCGACTGCGCCAGCACCAGAATGTCGCCGGGAAGAATCACCGTGCTTCCGGTGGGGATGACGGTTTCCATGCCGCGCTTGAGAAGGATGACGCGGCTTGTGCCAAGGCGCGGAATTTCCGACAGGGCACAGTGCGAAAACCGGTGCCCGCGCTGGACAACGACTTCGCGCAGAGCCAGGTGCTCCCGGTCTTCAAAGCTGCGCGCGGCGAGAACCAAAAGATCCCCCGGCTCAAGGACGGTGCTGCCGGTGGGGACTATCATCTGCCGGTCCCGAAGAATCATGGCAATCAGCAGGCCGGAGGGCAGCTTCAGCTCGGACAGTGCCTGCCCGCACCAGGATTGCTGGGGCGTGAGGTGGATTTTGGAAAAATGAATGTCGCTGTCTTCCTGGTAGTCGGTAAATGTGCGCCGTACGTCGGCGGCGGAATCGATCATGGAGAGCTTTTTGGCGGCAAAGGGCAGCAGCGTTCCCTGAATGGAAATGGAAAGCAGCACGATGCAGAACACGAGGTTGTAGAGATTGTAGGCGGTCTGTACACCGCTCAGCACCGCGGCGATGGAGAAAACAATGGATGCGGCGCCGCGCAGTCCGGCCCAGGAAACCAGGGCAATTTGTCCGGCCTTTGCGCGGAAGGGGGCGAGCAGAACAAGGCAGACGAAAGGCCGGGCGAGCAGCGTGAGCAGAAGGGTCAGCACAAAGGCGGGCACAATGACGGCCGGAAGCTCGACGGGCGTGACGAGAAAGCCGAGCAGAAAGAAAATCAGCACCTGGCTTACGTGGGTCAGCACGTCAAAAAAGTGGACGAAATATTTTTTCTGCGGCAGGCTGGAGTTTCCGATATAAATGCCGCACAGATACACACTGAGGTAACCGTTGCCGTTTAAGACGGAAGGCACGGCATAGGCCAGAAGCATGATGGAAAGCAAAAGGACGGTCTGGCTGTGCTGGGAGTCGAGAAAGGGCTGGCGCATCAGGCGCACGGCCAGAAAGCCGGCGAGCAGGCCGGACAAAATGCCGATGGACAGCTGCTGTGCCAGCAGGAGGGGGAGCGATATGGGCTGGCTTTTCAGCAAAGTGATGGCGATCATGGTCAGCATGTACGACATGGGGTCGTTGGAGCCTGACTCCACTTCCAAAAGCGAGTCGGTATGGTAGCGCAGGGCGAGCTTTTCCCCGCGCAGAATGCTGAATACGGAAGCGGCATCGGTTGAGGAAATGACCGAGCCGATTAAGAAGCACTCCGCCCACGAAAGCCCCAGCGCCCAGCGGGCACAGAGCGCGGTGATGCCGGCGGTGGCGGCCACGCCCAGTGTGGACAGCACGGCCGCGGGCGCAAGAACGGGGCGCGCGGCCTGCAGGTTGGTGCCGAACCCGCCGTAAAACATAATAAATATCAGCGAAACCGAACAGATGGTATTGACGGCGGCGTAGTCATTAAACGGGATGTGCAGAATCCCGTTTTCCCCGAAGAGCATGCCGAGAGAAATGAAAATCAGCAGCGACGGAACGGGGATTTTTTCCAAAAGCCGGTTGAGGAGAATGCAGATGAGGATTACAAAGCCGATCAAAAGCAGCGCTTTGCTCATGGGGATCATCCTTTTGCGGTATGTAATATCTTTATTATAGCAAAAAATCAAAGATTTTCAAATGAAAAAAGGCGGAAAACGCTGAAAAATAAAAAAACCGGCTCGTTTAAGAGCCGGTTTTGCACTTGCGGCAGACTTTACAGATATTGCTTTTGCTCCCAGCGATGGCCGCAGAAGCGCGCGACGAACAGAATGGTTCGGAAGACCCAGTCGATAAACATGGCGATCCACACGCCCAAAACGCCCATGTGCAGGAAGCTGCCGAGTATGTAGCTGAAGACGATGCGGAAGGTCCACATGGAAAAAACGGAAACCGTCATGGTAAAGCGCACGTCGTTGCCCGCGCGCAGGGCGTTGGGCAGGGTAAAGGCCGTGGGCCAAATCAGCATGCTGAACACCGAGTTCCACAGCATCAGCTCGGCGGCCAGCGACGCCGTTTCACCCGGCAGGTTGTAAAAGCGTGCGATGCCCCTGCATGACAGGATGATGATTACATTGAGCACGGCCATGCCGGCGTAGGTAATGGTCATGAGCTTTTTGACATAGGCCCGGGCCTGCACATAGTCGCGGGCGCCGACGCACTGGCCGACGACGGTGATCATGGCAAGGCCGAGGGCCGAGCCGGGGATGATGGCAAAGGAGCTGATGTTGCCGGCGACGGAGTTGGCCGCCACGGCAGCCGTGCCGAAGGTCGCGACCAGCGAGGAAACCATGACCTTGCCGATTTGGAACATGCCGTTTTCCAGGCCGGTGGGAATGCCGATGCGGAAGATGTTTTTAACCATCTGCGTGTCCAGGGTAAACTGCTTCCAGTCGCGCACAAAGATGGCGCCGGTCGGGCGCCGGAGCAGGATGACCATGACGGCCGAGCCGACCATGCGGGAAAACAGGGTGGCAATGGCGGCGCCGGCCACGCCGAGGGAAAAACCGTAAATCAGGATGGCGTTGCCGATGACGTTGATGAGGTTCATGCAGGCGGAGGTCATCATGGAAATGCGGGAGTTGCCCATGGCGCGGAACAATGCGGCGCCGGCGTTGTAGATGGCAATAAAGGGATAAGACAGGGCGGAGTAAAAGAAGTAGGTCTGCGCGTTGCGCATGACGTCGGCCTCCACAGAGCCGAACAGCAGGCTGAGCATGGACGTGCGGAAAATCAGCGAAAGAACCGACAGGCCAAAGGCCAGCACGCCGCAGGAGAAAATCAGCTGCTTTGCGGCGGAGCAGGCCTGCCATGGTTCGCCTTTTCCAAGGTACTGGGATGCCACGACGGCGCCGCCCGTCGCAAGGGCGGCCAGAATGTTGATGAGCAGCAGGTTGACCGAGTCGACCAGCGAAACGCCGGAAATGGCAGACTGCCCGACACTGGACACCATCACGGCGTCTGCAATGCCGATGGTGACGGCCAAAAGCTGCTCAACGATCAGCGGAGCTATGAGCTTTTTCAGGTCGCTCGTGCTGAACATAATAAAATCGCCTCCTGAGCAGGGAAAAGTTAGCCCGGATTTGCGCCGGGGAAGTGCGTTTTGTTTTTCAGTACACGGTCGACCTGTTCTTCCACGTGGATAAGTGAGCCGCGGTCAATCAGGTAGTTAAAGGGGATGATGCGCCCGCCCTGCTCGCAGAAGCTCTGGCCCAGGTCGCCGAAAAGGTCGGGCGAAAGCAGCGCCGAGTCGGGGTTGACGATGACGCAGTCGAGCTTTTGCAAAAACCGCGCCGAGGCCTGGCGGTCGGCTTCAAAACAGACGGGGAGCGGATGGGTCGTGCTGCGGAAAGCGGCAACCTGCCGGGCAATGAGGTTCGCGAACTTGCTGCTGACACAGTGAATGCCCATGGCGCAGCGCTCGGGCAGGGTGGAAATGTCGACAATGGTCTGCCGGCTCAGCCCGACGGAAATGGGCAGCACGCGCATGTCTTCGCCGTGCAGGCAGCGCATGACCTGCTCATAATGGATTTCCGTGGTCAGGATGAGGTCAAAGCCTGAAAAAATCGGGGCGGCATTGTCGTTGAGAATGATGCTGTCGATGGGAAACACGGAAAGCGAAATATTCGGCAGGTAGGAAAGCTGCTGCTTGAAAATGTTCAGCGATTCGGGGTTGCAGTCGATGGCGGCAACGCGGACGATGCCTTCCGAGTTTTCGCGCTGCACAAGACACATGCGGATGAGCGTGGAAATTTCCCGCAGGGAAAAGTCCCAGCCGGAAAGTCGTGAAAGCAGCTGCTCTATCATATCAATGGCCATGCGCCGCCGCTGGCCGTCAAAGGCCTGGCGGTCGCTGTAGACATAGGTGCCGCTGCCCTGTATAACCTCGACGATGTTGTTGTCGGCCAGATCGGCGTAGGCTTTTTTGACCGTGCCGCGGGCCACGCCCAGCGTATGGGCCAGATCGCGCTCGGTGGGAAGCCGGGCTCCGGGCGCCAGCTCGCCGGTTTTGATTTTAAGCAGAATTTGTTCGGCGATCTGCTTGTACAGCGCGTTTTGCCCGTTCAGCTTAAAATCCATATTTCCCCTCCCCTGCACAGTCCGCGCCGGACAAATGGTATAGTTTCTATTATAGATTACCCTGCAGAAAAAGCAAGCGGAATACTGCACACTTGGAATTGGGTCAGTTTTGTGCATATATTCCTCAGCGGCGTTGACTTAACCGGCAAAAGTAAGTATAATTTTTATAGACCATTTTATGTGGAATATACCAATTTATCCTGTTATTGTTTTACCAAAATAAAATTGGGGAGGAAAAGCAAGGTATGGAGATCGTCATTTGCGGAGAGAAGCTGACCATTGAAGAGGTGATGGCGGTTGCGCGCGGTGGGGAAAAGGTGCGCATTGACGCGCAGGCGATGGAGAAGGTGGCGGCCTGCCGCCGGTACGTTGACAAAAAGCTGAGCGA
>CANUCM010000096.1 GCA_947856675.1 uncultured Clostridia bacterium
CCGTCAGAAAAATCAGCGCAGTCGCACACGGTTTGCGCGTCAAACAGCACGAGATCGGCGTCAAAGCCTTCGGCAATGAGACCCTTGCTGTCAAGTCCCAGCGTGCGGGCGGGCAGAAGGGTCATTTTATATATCAGCTTTTCCATGGGGGCGATGGATTTTTCACGTCCGTAGCGGCCAAGAACGCGGGTAAAGGTGCCAAACGCGCGCGGGTGACACAAAACGTCGGCCGCCGGAGCGGAGCCGTCGGTGCCCACCATGATGCGCTCGTCGGCCAGAATGGTGCACACGTCCGCCTCGCCGATGTCGTAGTAAATGGCAAATGCGCGATCGCCGTCACGCATCAAAATGTCAAAAAACACCTCGAAGGGATCAAGGCCGCATTCGCGGGCGTACTGTCCGATGGTTTTCCCTTCGCACTGCGGTGTTTCGGGCGCTTCGGCAATGCCGATGCCGTCAAAGCCGCCGCAGCCGAGCACCAGGTTTTCAAAGCCGGGCACGCTGTCGTTTTCGATTTCACTGCGAATGACTCTGCGGGTTTCCTCGTCGTGCAGCATGCGCATGAGTCCTTCGGGGCCCTCGGTAAAATACTTGGGCGGAATGCAGCTGCACAGCTTGGTTGAGGAAGCCTCGTAAGGGTACTGATCGGCCGACACGCGCACGCCCTGCCGGCGCGCTTCGTCGATTAAGGCCAGCATCTGCCCCGATACGCCGTGGTTGCGCTTTCCGCATACCTTAAGGTGCGAAATGTGCAGACGGCAGCCGCTTTCGCGCGCCACCTCAATGGATTCGCGGATGGAATCGAGCACGCCTTCCGATTCATTGCGCATGTGGGTGCAATACAATCCGTCATATTTCGCAACAATTTTACAAAGCTCAATCATTTCTTCCTTGTCGGAATAGGCGCCGGGAATGTAAATCAGGCCGGAGCTGAGACCGAAGGCGCCGTGCTCCATGGCTTCGGTGAGCATGTCCTTCATGCGCTGCAGTTCTGCGGGGTTCGGGCGGCGGTTGTCAAAGCCCATGGCAAGGCGGCGCAGGTTGTTGTGGCCGACGAGGAGGGCGGTGTTTTCCACAAGGGGAAGGCTGGAGGCGTAGCGCACATACGGGCCAAAGCCGGCAAAGGACTCCGGGCCGTCGAGGCCGGGCGAGGGCGTGCGGTACGTCTGCTGCGCGTACATTTCCCCGTTTGCGAAAAAAGCGCTTTGCCCGCAGTTGCCGGCAAGCTGGGTGGTGATGCCCTGGGACACGCGCGACAGGCTGCTGTGCAGGCTGCCGAGGCACTCGTCGGCGTGGGAGTGGGTGTCGATAAAGCCGGGGGCGAGGCACAGCCCGGAGGCGTCGATGGTCTGGCAGGGATAGGGGCAGCGGCCCATGTGGATGACGCCGTCCTGTATCCAGAGCGAGCCCTGCACGGGCGGGCAGCCGGTGCCGTCGTAAAGAGTTGCGTTTTCAATGCACACTGTGGACATGCTTATAACCTCCATCCAAAAAAAGACAGGCAATATGTATTTTTATGCGACCAGTATACACCCAAAGCGGGTGCGGCGCAATGGGAAAACACACAAAGAAAAAGCTGTGTACAGCGGGCGGGGCATGTGGTATAATCAATGCTGTATGGCCGGAGGGCCGGCTGAAGCAAACTTACGATTTATCAATATACGAATGGGACTTTGAAGTTTTTGGCAGATGACGGATATGTAGTAATAAATGAAGATAAAGAACTTATTACTGCTGTGCCAGAAAAACTGAGAAAGAAATATCGCGATTATCTGGAGGCGAACAAAAATGGCAAGAGGACCGAATGAAAGACATTATTGTGGATTATATGAGAGAGAAACGACATGGTCTGAGTGTTATGAGGTTCAGGAGGTTAGAAATGATGAAATGAGTGAGGAATGGCTTAACGAGCAGTTCGACAAAGAAAAGGCAGATGAGGTGTGCGAAAAATGCGGGTGGTATATTGTACATCCTATGCGAAAAGGAGAATCTCTGTATGACATATGACGTCGCCATTATTGGCGCCGGGACGGCCGGCGTATATGCCGGGTACGAGCTGCTCAGGCTCAAGCCACATCTCAGGGTTGTCATTCTGGAGATGGGCAATGATATCTACAGCCGACGCTGCCCCATTGTGACGGGCAAGGTGCGCGAGTGCATTTCGTGCAAGCCCTGCTCCATCATGTCGGGGTTTGGCGGCGCCGGCGCTTTTTCCGACGGAAAATATAATTTTACCACCGAGTTCGGCGGCTGGCTGAGCGATTATATGGACGATCGCGAGCTGATGGAGCTGATTGATTATGTTGATTCGGTCAACGTGCATTTCGGCGCGACCACCGAGGTGTTTACCACCGAATCGCCCGAGGCGCGGCTGCTGGAGCGGCGTGCGCTGGAGCACGATCTGCACCTTTTGCAGGCGCGGTGCAAGCATCTCGGCACCGATCGCAATCTCAAAATCCTGACCAATATTTATGAGTTTATGCGCGAAAAATGCGAGTTTCGCTTTGGAACGGCGGTTTCCGGCATTGCGCCGCTGGAAGGGGGCGGATACCGGGTGTCGCTGCGTTCGGGCGAAGACGTCAGCTGCGCCTTCTGCATTGCCGCGCCGGGGCGCAGCGGCGCCGAATGGTTTGCCGGCGTGTGCCGTGAGCTGGGGCTGCCCATGACCAACAACCAGGTGGATCTCGGCGTGCGTGTCGAGCTGCCGGCCAAGGTGTTTGAGCACATTACCGACGTGGTGTACGAATCCAAGCTGGTGTACCATACAAAGCAGTACGGCGACACGGTGCGCACTTTCTGCATGAACCCTTACGGGCATGTGGTTTCGGAAAACGTCGACGGGCTCATCACGGTCAACGGCCACAGCTATGCCGATCCGGCGCTGCGCAGCAAAAACACAAACTTTGCGCTGCTGGTGTCCAACCGTTTTACCGAGCCGTTTGACCAGCCCTATGCCTACGGCAAGCATATCGCGTCGCTGAGCAACATGCTGGGCGGGGGTGTGCTCGTGCAGCGCTTCGGCGATCTGGTTCGCGGCGTGCGCACCAATGAACACCGCATGAGCCACAGCTTTGTGCACCCGACGCTGGACGCGACGCCGGGGGATCTCAGCCTGGTGCTTCCCAAGCGGCACATGGACAACATTATCGAAATGATTTATGTGCTCGATAAAATTGCACCCGGCACGGCCAACTGCGACACGCTGCTGTACGGTGTGGAAGTCAAGTTTTACTCGGCGCGCATTGCGCTGTCGGGCGAGCTTGAAACCGATCTTCCCGGGCTGTTTGCCGTCGGCGACGGCGCGGGGATTACGCGCGGGCTTGCGCAGGCGGGCGCTTCGGGCGTGCGGGCAGCGCGAGCCATTGCCGCAAGGCTGTAACCGGAAAAAAGGGAGAGAAAAAGAATGGGTGCAGACATTGCCGCGATTGTGCAGAAAAACGCGCGGTTTACCGCAAAAGGGCAGGTGGCGTCGTACATTCCCGAGCTTGCCAAGCAGGACCCTTCGCTTCTGGGGCTGTGCCTGATGCACACCGACGGGCGGACGCAGTGCTTCGGGGATTTTGACAAAAAGTTCACCATGCAGAGCGTTGTCAAAGTGGCGGTGTTTTTATCGGCGCTTTTGGACAACAGCCTGCCGTCGCTGTTTCGAAAGATCAACATTTCGCCGACGGCTGACGGCTTCAATTCCATCGTGAGCCTGGAAACCAAAAGCGACAAAAAGCCTCTCAACCCCTTTATCAATTCGGGGGCCATTGTGTCGCTGTCGATGGTGGCGGGCGGCACGCCGCAGGACAAGTTCGAGCGCGTGCTCGGGCTTTTGCAGCGCATTACGGGCAACCCGACGCTCGAGGTCAACGAAGCGGTGTACCGCTCGGAACGCGCGACGGGCGACCGCAACCGTGCGCTGGCGTATTACATGAAGAGCACGGGCATTTTGGAGTGCCCGGTCGAGCCGCTGCTCGACGCGTATTTCCGGCTGTGCTCGGTGGAAGCCGACTGCCGCGACATCGCGTCGCTGGCCTGTTTCCTCGCGCGCAACGGCGTGACGGCCGCGGGCGAGACGCTGGCGGGGCGCGATACGTGCCGGCTTGTCAAGGCGGTCATGTCGACCTGCGGCATGTATGACGGCTCGGGCGATTTTGCGGCGCTGGTCGGCATTCCGGCCAAAAGCGGCGTCGGCGGCGGCATACTGGGCGTTGTGCCGGGGCGCTGCGGCGTCGGGGTGCTCGGCCCCGCGCTGGACGAGCACGGCAATTCCCTGGCCGGCGTCATGCTGCTGCACGATTTGTCCGAGGCGTTTGACTGGAGCATTTATTAAAAAAGAAAAGAAGGGACCCGCGTCCCTTCTTTTTTTACTGTTCATCCGGCTGCCTGGGGGTAACCACCGGCTTGCCCTGGGCGTCGAGCAGCGGGGTCAGGCCTCCGCCGTAGCCCCAGCGCACAAACAGGTAATTTACGCCGGTTTCCTTGTCTACGAGAACCTTAATATCCTGCGTCAGGCCGCTCTCTTCCCATACGGTTGTAAAGCGCTTGGACTTCATACAAAGTGTTCCTCCTTTTTTTCAGACATGCGGCGGTGTCACCATCATACCACATACGGGAAGGGCTGCCAAGGGCGGGTTTCCTGCCGCGGGCCGGGCATGCGCTTGAAAGTGTGCGGAAAATGAGGTATACTGTTTTTATATGACGTTTTTCCTGCAAGAAATCGAGGTGCACCTTGCGTAAATCCATAGCAGCATGTATTTTGGCGGCGATGCTGTGCGCCGCTGTGGTGACGCTGTCTGCGGGCACATCCGACCCGCTGGTGACGGTGTCCTATGTCCGGAAAATCTACAACCAGACCGTGGAGGCCAACGCGCAGGCACGGGCGGCGGGGCTGAGCGAAAGCAACAGCGAAAAGCTGTCGGCCGCGGTGGACGCCTGCCTTTTGCGCGCGGTTGCGCAGCGGGTGGCGGCGGCCGTTTTGCGCGACATGCCGCTGTCGGCGCGCAGCTGGACCCGTGTCGAGCTGTCGCAGGGCGACGTGGTTTCCGGCCCGGTGGGCGCGGGGTTCATGCTGGAAAGCGGAACGGCGCTGGCTTCGGGCACGGCGGAGCTGATTGACGTGACGGCCGGGCGGACGCTGGCCGTGGGCGCGGCGGCGGCCGCCAACACATATTATATGGCGTCGCAGGCGCAGCAGTCGGGGCTGCGCGTTACAAGCGCTTCGGCTGTCGTGCGCCTGAAAGACGGCGCCGGGGTGACGCGCGCGGCGCAGTCGCTGTATGAGGACGAGGCAGACCGGCTCAATTCCGTGGGGCTGCTGCGCGGCAGCAACTACGGATACGAGCTCAACCGGCGCCCGACGCGCCAGGAGTCGCTCATCATGCTCATCCGCCTGCTGGGCGAGGAAAACGCGGCGCTCGCGTATACCGGCGGCTCGACCTTTACCGACCTGACCGGCTGGCCCGACGGCATCCGGTATGTCTGCTATGCCCAAAACAAGGGCTACACCAACGGCATGACGCCGACACAGTTCTCCCAGCAGACGCCGGCCGACGCCAACATGTACTGCACCTATGTGCTGCGCGCTCTGGGATACGGCGACGCGCAGGGCGACTTTACTTACCGCGCGGCGGTTGACAAGGCCATTGAGCTGGGCCTTTTGACCGCGGCGCAGTATGAACAGCTCAAAACCACGGGCCTTTTGCGCGACCATATGGCGCTCATTTCCTACAACGCCCTGTGGGCTCCCTGCAAGGGCACCGGCCAGACCCTGGGCCAGCGCCTGGTGTCCGCCGGCGTTTTGACGGCGCAGCAGCTGTCCTCCATAAAAAAATAACCGGCGCAGCCTTTCGGCTGTCACACATGCCCCCATACCGCAATACTATGGAATGAGAAATCTTTTAGGAGGTTACGTTCTTATGGGTATGGGATGCAATCGCAACAGAGGCAGCTTGTTTGAGGGTTATGAAACGTTCTGGATCATTGTGGTCATCGCGGTTGTCGTCATCTGGGCGCACTACCTGTGCGGCTGCGGCGGAAACTGCGGCTGCGGCAGCTATGACGACTGCTGCACGAATAACTGCAACCCCTGCTGCTGACGTCTTTGTACATCCTTCCTCCGCGTTCGGGACCCGCGCCTTTGGGCGCGGGTCCTTTCCTTTGTGCTATAAAAATTTCAAATACTCGGCAGAAGCATTTTGTATATCAAAATTTCTTAATATTGTGAATTTTTTGTTGACAGGCGTTCGCTATCGATATTATAATACTCATACAGGAAACTGATAAACGGCTCAATCATTATTGGAAGGAGCGGAATGGGCACATGGGTGACAATCAAGGACTCAAAAAGAATCTGGGCGTCGCAACGGCCACTTCCATCGTAGTGGGATGTGTTATTGGTGCGGGAGTGTTTTTCAAGCCGTACGCGATTTATCAGGCGACGGGCGGCGCTCCGGGCATGGGTATGCTGGCGTGGATTTTCGGCGGCCTGGCGAGCATTTTTGCGGCGCTGACCTTTGCCGAAGTCGCGGTGATGATGCCGCGGACGGGCGGCATGGTGGCCTATCTCAGTGAGGTATACAATGAAAAGATCGGTTTTTTGGCGGGCTGGATGCAGATAGTGATTTTCTATCCGGCGTTTTTGGCGGGATACGGTGTCAAGGTCGGCACCGAGCTTGCCGAATACGTGGGCGATCAGTTCTCCCTGCCCATTGCGATGGGCGTGATCATTTTGATGGTGGCGCTCAACTGTCTGGGCAACAAAACGGCGGGCAGAATACAGGTTGTTTCGACCATCTGCAAGCTGATACCGCTGTTTTTGCTGATGATCTTCGGGTTTATTCTGGGCAGCGGCGACAACGCCATTTTCACTCCCATGGTGGCCGAGGGCAAAAACGCCGGGGCCGTGCTGGGCTCGACGCTGCTGGCTGTGCTGTTTGCCTTTGAGGGCTGGACCAACGTCGGCGCCATCGCCGGCGAAATGAAGAACCCGGGCCGTGACCTGCCGCGCGCCATTGTCGGCGGCGTGTCCATCATCATGGCGGTGTACTTTATCATCAACATGGCCTATCTGTGGGTGCTTCCGGCCAGCGAGATGATGAACCTCGAGTCGCCGGCCGCGGCTGTTGCCATGCAGATTTTCGGGCCGACGGGCGGACTGCTCATCAAAGCGGGCATTATCATTTCGGTTATCGGCGCGGCCAACGGCTTTTTGATGTCGGGCTCGCGCGTTGCGTACCTGATGGGCGAGGAGAAAATGCTGCCCGCGAGCGAAAAAATCGCGCGCCTCAACGGCAACAGCGTGCCGCCCAACTCCATCATCCTGGTGGGCTTCCTCGCATGCCTGTACTCCATCAGCGGCCAGTTTGACATGCTGACCAACCTGGCGGTGTTCTCGTGCTGGATTTTCTACACGCTGACCTTTATGTGCGTCATCAAGCTGCGCAAAACGCAGCCCAACGCCGAGCGCAAGTACAAAGTGCCGCTGTATCCCGTCATCCCCATCCTGGCCATTGCCAGCGGTGTGTATGTCATCATCAGCCAGCTGCTGCTGTCGGGCACGCAGGCGACGCTGCTGTCGCTTGCCAGCATCGCGGTGACGCTGCTGGGGCTGCCGCTGTACCTTGCTGCCAAAAAGCACTATTCGAAATAACCGGTGGCTGACACCGTGAAAAAAGCGCCGCTTATGCGGCGCTTTTTCCTGCCTGTCACAAAGTCTGCACTTCCGGCCTGCACTGGGCGGCGATGTCGGCGGCGGCGGCGCCCCAGTCGCGGTACAGGAGGAAGGCGGAGAAATAGCCGCACTGTCCCGCGGTGATGATTTTGTGCGCCGCGGTGGACGGGTCGTCATACAAAAGAAAGTGCAGCTGGCCGCTGCCGTCGCGCCAGGTAAAGTATTTTGCGCACAGCTCTGCGGAAAAATAGCACTGCGGGTTTTCCCGCGCCAGGATTTCGGCAAACTGGCGGGCAGAAAGCGTGCGGCCGTCGGCGCACTGCGCCGGCAGCAGGAAATCGGAGCAGATGCGCACAAGCTCAAGGCACAGGCGCTGGGGCGGAAAGCGCACGGTATAGTGCCGGAGCATGTCGGCAAAGGAGCCGCCGCTGACGTCGGAAGGGACGAGGATTTTGGCGCTTTCCGAGGCGCCGGCGAGGCCGAGGGGCAAAAAATGCACGATGCGCCGGGCGGCGAGCACGGAGCACACGCAGCGTGCGGCTTCCAGGCCGGGGGCGCTTTCGGGAAAATCGAGCAGCACGCCGCCGTAGCTGCGGCGCGCGCATTCGGCGGCGATGTCGCGGGCCAGCCGGCGGACGCCGGCTTCCGACCAGCCGGCCGAGCCGTCGTCAAAGACGCCCATGATGCCGCCGCGGGCCGATATGGGCAGGCCGCGGCGCGTCAGCGTGCCGTCCGGCCCTACGCTGTAAAACAGGTGGCACGCCGGCATGTGCAGGGCGCCCGCGCTGTGCTGGTCTTCCGCCGCCGTGACGAGGAAGCATTTGATTGAGCCTGACAAAATTGCGATCCCCCTTGTACTTTTTCGGCCGTGTATGGTAAAATATTGGCTGTACGATCCATTGATTTTTATGACGCGGACGCATGGGATATGCCGCCGCGCGAGGAGAACTTCATGCTGCTTCATCCCCATCGCGTATATACATCTCCTTTTGAGGTGACGGCCGGGGAACTGGCCGGACTGGGCGTGCGCGCCCTGCTGCTCGACATCGACGGCACCATTGCGCGCACCTGTGAGCCGGAGCCTGCGCCGGCGGTGGTACAGTGGGCCCGCGGGCTTACGGCACAGGGTATCTCCCTGTTTATCCTGTCCAACAACAAGCACCCGCTCCGGGTGCAGCGGTTTGGGGAAATGCTGGGCTGCGGATACATGTACCGGGCCGGCAAGCCGCGGCGCCGGGGCTTTGAACAGGCGCTGCGCGTGCTGGGCTGCGCGCCCGGGCAGGCGGCGCTTTTGGGCGATCAGATTTTCACCGATGTTTTGGGCGCGCGCCGCTGCGGGCTCAAGGCGCTGCGTGTCGAATCGACCGATACGCAGCTGTGGTATTACGGGCTGCGGCGTTTTTTTGAAACGCCTTTTCTCGGGCCGAGGGAGTAGCGGTTTTATGGAAGCATTGTTTGGTCCGGCGGGCAACAGCGAGAGCTTTGCCGCGCGGTATAAATCGAGCGTGGACGCTCCGCGCTTTTTAAAGGACATGGGTCTTGACTGTTATGAGTACCAGTGCGGCCGCGGCGTGGCCATCGGGGAGCAGACCGCGGGCGCTTTGGGCGCGCAGGCGCGGGAACACGGCATTGTGCTTTCGCTGCATTCGCCGTATTTTATCAACCTGTCGAGCCCGGAGCCGGAACGCCGGGAAAAGAACATCGGGTATATCACAAGCTCGTGCCAGGCGGCATCGTGGATGGGAGCCGACCGCGTCGTGGTGCACTGCGGCGGGTTGACGGGGCAGACGCGCGAGCGCGCGCTGGACAACACGGTAAGCGGCCTGCAGGACGCGCTTGCGCGCATGCAGGAGCTGGGGCTTGCCCATATCCGGCTGTGCATCGAAACCATGGGCAAAGTCAACGTGCTGGGCACGCTGGAAGAAGTCATTGCCATCTGCCGCAGCGACGAGCGGCTTTTGCCCTGCATTGATTTCGGACATCTGAACGCCCGTACCATGGGGATGACGCGCACACGGGAGCAGCTGGGCGCGGTGCTGGATGCGCTGCATGACGGCATAGGCTCCGAGCGCAGCCGGGTTTTTCACGCGCATTTCAGCAAAATAGAGTATTCCGGGGGCGGCGAGGTACGGCATCTTACGTTTGCCGACGAGCAGTACGGACCGGAGTTTGAGCCGCTGGCCGAGCTTCTGGCCGGACGCGGCCTTGCGCCGCACATTATCTGTGAGTCGGCCGGAACACAGGCCGAAGACGCCCTCTGTATGAAAAAAATGTATAAACAGGCGGTTTTGAGCACGAAGGAGGATGTATGATGACAAGACGGGAAAAAATTGCGGCCATGCTGCGCGAAAACAAGCTGGACGCCGTGATGCTGACGGACGGCGACAACCTGGTGTATGCCACGGGTATGCCGGGCATTGAAGGCATAGCGGTCATCACCGCGGACGGTGAGGGCTGGCTGTTCACCGACTCGCGCTACATTGAGGATGCCGAGGCGCGTGTCGGGGCGCAGGGCTACTGCGTCATCATGCCGGAGGGCTCTTATCCCACGCCCGACTGCGTCGAGCAGATTGTGCGCGCCAAGGGGGTGCGCATGCTGGGCTTTGAAGACAGAGCCGTGACCTTTGCCGAGTATCAGCAGTATCTGGGCGCGCTGTCGTGCGCGCTGCGCCCCGTCGGCGACGCGTTTGAGCTTTTGCGCGAAGTCAAGGAGCAGGCCGAGGTCGACTGCATTGTCAAGGCGCAGCGCATCGCGGAAGCGGCGCTCGACGAGCTGTACGGGCTGATCCGCCCGGGCGTGACCGAGCTGGAGATGGCGGGCGAGCTGGAATACCGCATGCGCCGCCACGGTTCGGAAGGCCCGGCGTTTTCCACCATTTTTGTGTCGGGTCCCAAAAGCGCGATGCCGCACGGCACGCCTGGGGAACGCAAGGTGTGCCGGGGCGACTTTATTGTCATTGACTTTGGCGCGTCCTTTGGCGGATACCGTTCCGACATGACGCGCACGGTTGCCGTCGGGGAGGCCACGGACGAAATGCGCACCGTGTATCAGACGGTGCTGGAGGCGCAAAAGCGCGGCATCGAGGCCTTTGTCGAGGGCGCGCTGGGCAGCGACGTGCACAATGCCGCGGCCGAGGTCATCGAAAAAGCCGGGTACGGCAAGTATTTCGGCCATGGCCTGGGCCACAGCCTGGGGCTGCTGATTCATGAAAACCCGCGCGCTTCGCGCACGTCGCAGTCGCGGTTTAAGCAGGGCAACATCATCACCATCGAGCCGGGCATCTACCTGCCGGGGAAATTCGGCGTGCGCATTGAAGATATGATGTACCTCAGCGCCTCGGGGCCGGTCAATCTGACCAAAATGCCCAAAGAGCTTCTCATTTTGTGATTTCTCTTGCAAAATGGGCCTTTTTACGATAGAATATGTGTGTTAAACTAAACTGGAGGTTTTCTTTATGATATCGGCAGGAGATTTCAGAAACGGCGTCACCTTTGAAATGGACGGACAGGTCATGCAGATCGTGGAGTTCCAGCATGTCAAGCCCGGAAAGGGCGCGGCGTTTGTGCGCACCAAGCTGAAAAACGTCATCACCGGCGCGGTGGTGGAGCGCACCTTCAGCCCGACCGACAAGTTTGAAAATGCGTATGTCGACCGCCGCGATATGCAGTACCTGTATAACGACGGCGAGCTGTATTACTTTATGGACACCGAAACCTATGAGCAGCTTCCCCTCAATGCCGACAAGCTGAGCGACGCGTTCCGCTTTGTCAAGGAGGACATGATTGTCAAGGTGCTGTCTTACAAGGGCAACGTGTTCGGCCTGGAACCGCCTCTGTTTGTCGACCTGATGGTCACGGACACCGAGCCCGGCGTGCGCGGCGACACGGCGACCAACGTGACCAAGCCCGCCACGCTGGAAACGGGCGCCGAGGTGCGCGTGCCTCTGTTTATCAATGCCGGTGAGAAGATCCGTGTGGACACCCGCACGGGCGAATATCTGGAGCGCTCCAAGGAATAAGGAGGAAGAGCAATGACTGTAACCGAAAAGACCGCATACCTCAAGGGCCTGCTGGAAGGGCTGAAGATTGACGACAGCACCGACCAGGGCAAGTTGCTGTGCGCGATTGTTGATACGCTCAATGACATTGCGCTGTCGGTTTCCGATCTTGAGTCGGACGCGGCGGATATGGCCGAGGAAATTGAGCTCATCGAAGACGCCATCGACGACATCGATGACGAGCTGGAGGAAGTGGAAGACACCCTGGACGACGTCTGCGACGTTCTTGAGGACTGCTTCGACGAGGAAGACGACGAAGACGACGAAGACGAAGATGAGAACTTCTATCAGCTGTCCTGCCCGACGTGCGGCGAGGAAATCTGCGTGGATGAAGACGTCCTGGCCGAAGGCGGCATGAAATGCCCGGCCTGCGGCGAGGACCTTGAGTTTGACCTCAGCCTGCTTGAGGACGAGGACGACGACAAGGGCTGCGGCTGTGACTGCGGCTGCGAGCACTGATTTTTAACAATACAGCAAAAAGTCCGCCGCAGGCGGACTTTTTTGCTGCACGGACCGAAAGGAGGGAAACCGGCATGCCCAGCGGGGTGCGCGGGCGTTTTGCGCCCAGCCCGAGCGGGAGGATGCATCTGGGCAATGTGCTGTGCGCGCTGCTGGCGTGGCTTTCGTGCCGGGCGCAGGACGGGCGCATGCTGCTGCGCATCGAAGACCTGGACCCCCAGCGCAGCAGGCCGGAATACGCGCGAAAGATCGAGGAGGACCTTTTATGGCTGGGCCTTGACTGGGACGAGGGCGGCCTGCAGGCGCCGGGCGGCCCCTGTGTGCAGAGCACGCGGGGCGCGCTGTACGATGCGGCGCTCGGGCGGCTGAAGCAGCAGGGGCTGTTGTACCCGTGCTTCTGCACGCGGGCCGAGCTGCACGCGGCGCAGGCGCCCCACGCAGGCGAGACCGCCGTATACGACGGCCGCTGCCGCCGTTTGAGCGCGCAGCAGCGTTCGGAGCTGGCGGCGGTGCGGCAGCCGGCGCTGCGCGTCAAAGCGCCCGGTGTGCCGGTGGAGTTTTGCGACCTGTTTCTCGGCCCGCAGCGGCGCAGCCCTGCGGCGGAAGTGGGCGACGTGATTGTGCGGCGGCGCGACGGTGTGCACGCCTACCAGCTGGCCGTTGTGGTCGACGACGCGCTGATGGGGGTCAGCGAGGTGGTGCGCGGGCGGGACCTGCTCACCTCGACGGCGCTGCAGATTTTCCTGCACCGCAGCCTGGGCTTTTCGCCGCCGCGTTACGGGCACATCCCCCTGCTGGTCGCGCCCGACGGAAGGCGGCTTTCCAAGCGGGAGCGCGACCTCGACATGGGCGCGCTGCGGGCGCGCTACAGCTCGCCCGAGCCCCTTCTGGGAAAGCTCGCACAGGCCGCGGGGCTTTTGGCGCATCCCGAGCCGGTCACGGCGCGCGATCTCATCGCGCTGTATCGTCCCGAAGCCGTCCCGCGCCGGGACATCGTCATCCGTCCCGAAGAATGGTAAAAGCAAAGAAACGCCGCGCAAGGCATTGGCCTTGCGCGGCGTTTTGCTTTGGAAAACTTGTGCGTTTCAGCGAACGACGGTCTTGATGAAGTTGGAGACGATGGTCGCGAGCTGTGCACGGGTGGCCGTCTGCTGCGGGGCAAAGAGGTTTGCGCCCACGCCCTGCATGAGGCCTTCGGACTGGCAGTACAGCGCGCCTTCGCGGGCCCAGTCGGCAATGGTGTCGCTGTCCGCGTAGGTCAGGGCGGAGTCGGTCTGTTCGGGCAGGGCCTGCATCATTTCCGCGAAGCGGAACAGCATGGTGGCCATCTGCTCACGGGTGACGAGGTCGTCGGGACCGAATGTTCCGTCGCCGTAGCCCTTTACGATGCCGTGCTCTGCGGCCCAGTCCACATACTTGCCGTAGTAGGCCGAGTAGTTGCAGTCGTCAAAGGCCTGGCCTGTGCCGGTACTGCTGAGGCCGAAGCTGCGTTCGTACAGGCGTCCCAGCACGGTGGCGACCATGGCGCGGGTGACGCTGCCGTCGGGGTCAAAGAGCGAGTCGGTGATGCCGATGAGGATTTCGCGATCGGTGACAAAGGCGATAGCCTCTTCGCCCCAGTGGCCGCTGACGTCGCTGAAGGTCTTGTGGTTGGGGGTAAAGAGCACCTGCGCGCCTTCCGGTGCGAGGTATTCGCCCTCGGTCCAGGTGCCGCTGCCGTCGATGTCGTAGGCGAAGCCGATAAAGACCTTGTTGCCGCTGGCGTCGAGGTAATAGGGCTGGCCCACGTCGCCGAAGCTGGCGACGATATCGGTGTTGGCATAGACCTCATACTCGCTGCCGCTTACGAAGGGTACGCCGTTGACCGTCAGGCTGGTCAGCGGGTCTTTTCCTTCGGCGGTGGCGGTGATGACGAGGATGGTGCCCAGCTTGACGGTGTCGCCGTTGGCCAGTTCCACGCCGTCGCTCGTCACGGTGACCGAGCCTGCGCCGGTGACGCTGATCTTCACGGTGTACTCGCTGTCGGAATCAAGGCCGGGGCCTGCAGGACCCACAGGGCCGGCAGGGCCTTCGGGGCCGGTGGGGATTTCGCCGGTGTACTTGAACAGGACGGTAAAGATAACCGGTTCGGTGCCTGTGACGTACTTTCCTTCGGAATCCGCTTCGGCGCCGCTCGCCGTGAAGCTTTCGAGGGTGTAGTCGGTGTTTGCGATGGGCTTGACGATGAGCGTGGTGCCCACGGGGAGGTACTGACCGTTGAAAATGGGGGTACCGTCAGACTGTGTGACGTTGAGGACGCCGTTGGAGACCGTCCAGGAGACCGGGACTTCGGCGACGGCGAAGGTGCATTCAATGTGGTTGCTCTTTTCCGCGTTGACCAGGTAGGTGGTCACGCTGCTGAGCAGGTTTGTGCCGTAGTCCGAACCGCCGGCGGTCAGGGTATCCAGCGCGTAGTGGGCGTCGGGGATGGTCATGATGGTCAGGGTAGTGCCCACGGGCAGGAAGTCGCCGCTCTGTATGGGCCGGCCGAGGCTGTCGAGAAGGATGAGCGTGCCGTTTTCGGGGGTGTTGAAGGTGACCGCACACTCTTCCGCTTCAAACAGGGCCGAGATGGTCAGATCGGAGGTCAGGCTGACGCTCCAGGATCCGTCATCCGGGTTCAGGGTGCCGCCGGGGACATCCAGGACGCTCAGCGCGGAGCCCTGTGCGGGAAGCCCCTGAATGGTCAGGGTGCTGCCGGCGGCCAGGGTGTAGGTGCCCGGGGCATACTCCGTGCCGTTGATGCTGACAAGGCCGCTGCCGTTGCCGCTGATGCTGACGGTGACGTCATACTCGCTGCGGGCAAACTGGGCGTCGAGAGTCGTGTCGGAGTCGACGGTAAAGGTGGTTTCCGAAAGCTCGTGTCCGTCGGCCGTCAACAGGTCGACGTCAAAGTGCTCGTTCGGAGTGGCCACAACGGTGAGCTTGCTGCCTTCGGGAACCTGAGCGCCGTCTTGCAGCTGCACATTGTTCCAGTAGACCTCAAGGGTGCCGCCGGTGACGTCGTCCGCAATGGAAATGGTGCAGTAGGCAGTCACGAGATCCGGGCTGAAGGGGCTTTCCATATCGGAGAAGTCCAGGTCGCTGTCCACGCCGGTGATGGTCACGACGCAGTCCTGCACTGCCATGGACAGGCTGTACACAGCGGCGGAGATCTCGGGAATGACCTTTTCGATTTCCTCGACCAGGACATTGTAGTCCACGGCGTAGCCGGCAGCCGGGCTGAAGGTGAGGCGCACGGTGCCGCCGGGGGCGGCCAGGACCGCGTCGGTGCCGGGGGCGGCGTTGTCGTCATCGCCGCTGACGCCGTCGGGCACAAAGCTGACGGAGCCGGAACCGGTGGGGATGGAGGCGGTCACGGGCGGATCCACCGAGTCATCCGTCACGACTTCTGCGGTAAAGGCCGAGGGTACGATGACGGCATGGCGGCTCGGGGTTTCGGCAAAGACGGCTTCCATCAGCACGTCGCTGCCGAGCGAGTCAATGCTGTAGGTGTAGAAGCCGAGGTCTTCGTGCCAGACCGGAGTGATGCTGCTGCCGTTGACGGTCAGCCCGGACAGGATATAGCCTTTGTCCGGAGTGATGGTAAAGTCCACTTTGGAGCCGCCGCGGATGTTTTCGCTGTCGCTGATGCTTCCGTTAAAGTCGTCGGTTCCGATAGTCAGGGCGTACTGCGCGCTCAGGGTGCCGCCGGCGGTGGCGCTGAGCGTTACGTCGTAGAAGTTGCGGCGGAAGGTGACGCCGATGTACTGGCCGGCGTCAATGTCGTCGAGGTCGGAGCGGACGTCGAGCAGGGTGATGCTGTTGCCGTTTACCTCGTACTCCACGCCGTCGGGCACATACCAGCGATAGACGTAGCTGCCGGCGTCGGGGACGGCCAGCAGGGTCAGGGTGCCGTGCTCCGCGACGGTGAGGGTGGAAGAATCGGACATATCCACGCTGCCGTAGCTGCTTTCGACCGTGCCGTAGCCGTTCTGGAAGCTGTTGGTGGTCACGGTGATGTCATAGGTGGGAATGGGCCGGAAGCTGACCTGGACGTCGAAGCCCTCGGTGATGTCCGGCACGGAGTAGGTGGTGGTCCCGCTGCTGCCGGGGATGGGGGCGTAGCCGCCGCTGCCGTCCGACGCCGACCAGCAGTCTACCAGATAGCCGGAATCGGGGGCGGCCAGCAGGAGCACGTCGTCCATGGCGTGTACGGTGAAGGAGCCGGAGGCATTTTCGATTCTCTGGCCGTTGACCAGAAGGGTGAGGGTGCCGCCGGTCTGCGCGTCAAAGCGGATTTCGATTTCGCTTCCGACAAACTCCACGGCGATGTCGTAATTTTCCTCGACATTGCTGAGGGTCAGGCTTTTTCCGGTGTACGGGGTGCCGGGGGTCTGTTCGTACACTGTGCCGTTGACCAGCCACCGGGCCACGGAGCAGTGCGTGTCGGGCGTGGCGGTCAGCACAACGTCGCTGCCCTTGACCACCGTGCTGCCGGACGCCAGGATCTGCCCGCCGGACTGGGCGGTCAGGCTGCCGTTTTTACCGGCGGAGTAGGTGATGGCAAAGTTGTTGGTGTTGACATAGTCCGCACGGATCGTGTAGTGCAGCATGGCCTCGGCGACAAAGCTCAGGGTGTGGTTTTCCGCATCCACGGTGTACAGCGGGTTGTCCATGACATCCTGGCCGTTGACGTACCAGGTCTTGACCGCAAACTCCTCGTCGGGAGCGGCGGTGATCGTCACCAGACGGCCCGCCGGGACAAAGGCGCCGTCGGCGGGAATGACGGTGCCGTCGTCCAGCACCGCGCCGGAAATGACGCCGTTTGCCGCGGGAGCGCTGTCATAGGCCACGTGCGCGTCGGTGGAGAGGTGAATGATGACGGTTTTCTTATAAATGCTTCCGTCGGGGTTTTCGTAGATGGCGTTCAGCTGCAGCTGCCCGTTGGTGCCCGTTTCGTCGGGCGATATGGTCAGAACGCCGGTGGAAGCGTCCACCTGGGTGCCGCTTCTCTGGGCGCCCCACAGGGTCCAGGACAGGCGCTGGGGCTCGGGGGTCCCGCTGTCGAGGATGACCTCGGCGGCAAAGTTCCAGGTATGGGCATTGCCGTCGGTGTTGTGGTAGAGGGTGTAGCTGCCGTCGCCGGACGGGGTTTCGTAGACGCAGGAAACGTTGATGTCCAGCGCGGTGGGCGCCACGGTGATGGTGGCGGTGGCGGTGCCGAGTATGTGGGTTTTTGCGGTGTCGGCGTAGGAGGAGACCTCGACGGAAATGGTGCTTCCAACCTCTGCGTCGTCAAAGATGGTGAGGGTGGCAGAGCTGCGGTTTTCCGTCAGGTCGCCGTCGCCTGTGACGCTCCACTCATAGGCTGCCGGCGTCGTGCCGGTAAATGTGGTGGTAAAGTCAAAGGAGCTGCCGCGCAGGCCTGTGACGGTGTCCGGGGAGATGGACAGCTCACCGATGCTGACCGCGGTTTCCTCAATGGTGAGGGGAATGTCCAGAGTGTAGCGCGTGGAATCGGACAAATCCTCATCGTAGAAGTAGACACGGATGGTATAGGTGCCGCGCGGCAGGGTTTCAAGCCAGCTCTCTTCGAGGGTCAGGAGGGTGCTGGTGGTGCCGTCCGGCGTGGTGGCGGTATACTGCGTGGCGGTCAGCGGGGTTTCGGCGCCGGAAGAGTCGATGACGGCAACGGAGCCGGAAGAGGCATTGCCGGCGGCCGCTTTGTCAAAGGGGTGCACCTGTCCGGTGACAACCGGGGGAATCAGGGTGTGCTGCGTGACGCCCGTGCCGGTGCTCTTGTTGTAATAGAAGTCGGAAGGATTGGGAGCAACCACGCTGACGTAGGCGTCGGAGCTGATGGTGCTGAACTTCATGTAGGGAACCGGGAGGCTGAGCTGGACGTTGGGTGTTACGTCGGCCGCAGCGGCGGACGTTCCGACTTCCTGATGCCAGCCGGTGCCGTAGGGCAGGAGCAGCGGAGAGCTGCCGGTGGTGTCATCGTAATACTGTATGATGACATTTGTAGTGTCCTGCGACGACTTTATGGCGTAAGCGCCCTGCTGGACGAAGATGGTCAGGGACTGGACGTTGTGGAGGTTGACGCTGTCGGCGATAAGAGCGGGAACCGTGTCGGCCAGATCGATGGAGCTGAGCATCAGGCCGGCTGTGCTGTCGGCGCTTTGCAGGTTGAGCTCATGATTGTCGCCGGCGGCCTCCAGCGGAGCGGATACCGATGAAACGGTGATCAGCGTGTTGCTCCCCTTGAGATACACCGGATTGTCGTTGACCTTCAGGTTGGAGTATCCAAGGCTGTCCAAAGTCAGGCTCTTGACGGCTTGGCTGGATGCGTCAATGCTTCCGCGCATGGTGATATCCAGCTCGGACATGCCGCTGAGAGTATAGTCAAGCTGTTTGGCCGATTCGGTGGGGGTACCGGTGATCCTGGGATTCTCTTCAACGGGCTCGTTCCAGGTGATTTCCCAGGTGCCGAGAGTCAGGTAGCCAGTCTGGTCGGCCTTTGCCACAATCAGCCAGTTGGGCGTCCCGGTGGACGGCACGGGCACACCGGAGCCTTCAAGGGCGGGCAGGCTGATGGACTGGATTGCAGTGGAGCTGGAATCGGCCAGATCCACATAATAGTAGGTCGGAATGTTGATGGGAGGGTTGAACGGCGTGCCGGTGTAGGTCTTTCCGTCGACGGTGGCGGAAAGCGTCAGGGTGCTGACGCTGCTTTTCATCGGGCTGAGCCGTACATAGAAGGCTTGGGAAAGGTTGTCCTGCCAGACGGGTACGAGCTGCATTGTCTGGTCGCCTTCAGGGCCGACAATCTGATACTCCAGTTTCAGCAGATCCTGCGCGCCCATTTTGGTATACAGGCGGTAGTAGTCGCTGACACCGATGCGAAGCAGGAAACCGCCGAACGCGGAATAATCGACATTCCACAGCGAGCGCTCGCCGGAAATGTCCAGATTGCTGCAGGCAAAGACGGTGTTGTCTGTGCTGGAAGGAGAGGTGCTCAGCTCCATAGTGCCGTTCAGGTTTGTAAGCGACCGGGCATAGATGGCGTGCTGGAAGGCTTTGACGTTCAGCTCGCCGCCGTACACGGTTACAGTGTCGGCCTTGATGCCGTAGTTGTAATTTTCTGCGCTGACGCGCATGATGGGCGAGAAGGAGCTTTGCGCGACGCCGACCACAAGGCTCTGCGCGCTGACGGCGAAATTGCCGGCGCCGGAAATGGGAATGTCCAGGCTGACGTTTCCGCTGAGGGTGAGGGCGCCGGCCACGGACAGAGCCGGAGAACCGCCGGAAGCAGGAGAAGAGATGGCCAGGTTTCCGCTGCCGCGCACGGTGAGGTTCCCGACGGAGGAGAGCGGGATTGCGCCCGCTGCAGGGGCATCGATAAAGTTGTTGCCCGTCAGGGTCAGGATGCTTTCCTGGCTCATGAGCTGGATGGGCAGGGTATGGCTGCTGGTCAGCGTAAAGTTGCTGAAGGTGACAGCCGAAGCGGCGCTGCCCAGCATAATGTGGAGATCGCTGGCAAGGGAGTTGTTCGAGCCGCTCACCGTCAGGTTGGAACGGTCGAGGGTCAGGGTCTGGGACTCGGGCGAATAGCTCCAGCCGGCGCCGGAAAGGGCGCTGATGTCTTCGCCGTTGACCGTGACGCCGATATCCTTGAGGGTGAGGGTGATGACCTGGTTGGATGTGATGTTTTTAATGGTGTAGGTAGAGCCCGAGTAGGAGTAGGTGGTGCCGCCGAACTCGGAGCCCTCCTCGGTAAACTCATGGCCGTTGGCGTAGACCTTGTCTATCATTCCCAGCGTGCTGGAAACCCCGGAGAGGTGGAAGACAAAGTCATTTCCGGACACCACGCTGGACAGGTAGCCGCTGGCCGGCGAAAGGGTGATGCCGAGGGTGTCGGGGTTGATGGTGGGCCAGGAGATGGTGTTGTAGGTCGTGTTGGAGAAAATGGGCTCAAAGGTGTAGTTGTCGGCAATGGCGGGGATGATGTAGCGCAGGGCGGTGGCCTGGCTTCTCACGGGGTCCATGCCTTCGGGGGTGGTTTCCCAGTAAGTGACCGTTTTGCCCTGAGCCGGGGACACCATGACGGTGAGGTCATCGCCCTCGTGGACGGTGACGACATTGCCGGCCCGGCCTGCGCCGTCGGGCAGGGTCAGCGAGTATTCGCCGCTGCCGGAGATGTCCTTCATGGTGACGGTGTAGGTGGGCTTTTCCGTCAGATGGACGGTGATGTTCTCCTGCCGTGAAAGCTCCGCAACGGTAAAGGCAGAGCCGGAAGCATAGACGGTGACATCGGTGCCCGTCCACTGAACCGTGCCGGTGAAGGGAGCGGTGAAGTAATAGGTAACGCCGTCTTCACCGGTGTAGTAATAGGCCTGATCCTTTGTGACCGAACCGCCGTTCTGAATGAGGACGGCGAGGGGGTTGCGGGTGTCGGTGGCCGTGACGCGGGTGGCGTCCGAGGTCCAGCCGTCCAGGACGTAGTAGCCGGGGAAGTTGGCATTGATGTTGACGAGTGTGCCGCCGGGGACGTCCTCGAGGGTTACGGAGCCTGCGTCATAGGGCAGGTGGTATTCCTGTCCGTTCAGGGTGTAGACCAGCTCGGCCCCTTCGGGCTCGGCGTACTGCGTATCGATGTCAAAGCTCAGGGTGATGTCGTAGGCGTTGCGCCGGGTGTAGCCGGTGACATCGGTGGGAGCGTCGACAGTGACGACATAAGTGCCCGTGCTGTAGTCTGCGGTACCCTGGCTGCCGCTGGAAACATAGCGGTAGTCGGCATCCCAGGTGCAGCCCTGGGCAGGCTCAATGGTGACGACGGTGTCGCCCTTGATTTCCTGTCCGCTCTCGATGAAGATCTTCTCCACGGGGGCGCCGGGGGCGTCGTTGACACGGTTTTCGTACCAGGCGACAAGCCCGTTGTTCCCGCTGCGATCCGTAAAGGTGAAGGGGTAGAAATCCCGTTCGAACACGGCGTAAACCGAGCAGCTGGTCGAGGGCATGATGAGCTCAAAGGTGCTGCTCTCCTTGCCGAAGTCCGTGTCATCGTATACGGTGCCCTGGTCCAGCTCGGTGTAGCGCCACTCCTTGAAGTGGTAGCCTTCGTTGGGCACGGCGGTAAAGGTGAACAGGGCGTTGGCAATGACCACGCTGCCGCTTGTCAGGCTCTCGTCGCTGCAGGTGATGGTTCCGCCGCCGGCGTCACCCGCGGTCCCGAAGGACAGGGTGTTCTGTTTGACGGAGAACTGCACCTCAACGGACGTGGGTTCGTTGAGCAGGACGTAGGCGATGGAGGAGTCCTTGCTGCCCAGGGGCTTTCCGTTGATGTACCAGTCGTAAATCTCATAGCCTGTGTCGGGCACGGCGGAGAAGACCAGACGGGTACCGGTGGGATGTTTCTGCGTCAGGGAGCCGGTGGTGCCGATGGACGTACGCGTATAGGCGTAGTCCGGGGAGACGGCATACAGGGTGCCGACCTGCTGATCTTCAAACGGCCGCACGCCGATGGAAACCTCCTGGGTGGCGCCGAGGATGGTGATGGAGCCGTCGAGGAAGGTCAGGTCATAGTTTGCAAGGGTGTCGGCGCAGCAGATGGTGTAGAAACCGCACACATCGCACACCGATTCGTGGGTAAATTCCTTCCAGGCGGTGTTATAGTATTTTGTGTTGGCCACGGTGTCTGCGATGGACTGCTTGAGCGTGCCGTCCGCATTGAAGTCGCAGGGGGCCCAGCTTCCGCCGGCAACGGTCAGCTCGCCCAGCGTGGGCTGCACGGCCGGGGTGCCTTCGTTGCCCTGCTGGTGGGGCAGCTGAAGGGAGACGGGCCGGGGATTTACGGTAAACAGGGCTTCGGTGTACGGTTCGGTATCCTCGCCCTGCATCCGGACCAGGTAGGTGCCGGCCGGGGTTTCGCCCGACAGGGCGTACTGTCCGCCCTCATTGGTATAGGTCAGATACGAAGAGGCGTCAATGTACTCATATGTGACATAATCCTCATACAGCCGGACCGTGCCGCTGCGCGAAACGGTAAAATACAGCCAGGCGCCGTCGGGGCCGCGATAGCGGTAGGATTGTCCCGCCTGGAGACTGCCGAGCTTTTGTCCGGGAGAAAACTCATGGTCCCAGTAGCCCGCCGTGGAAATCGCGACGCGGGAGGAAGCTTCCGCGGCCTGCAGGGAAAACGCGTTGGCCTGCTGCTGCGTGTGGCTGGTGATGCCGTCGGATTTGCTGACGTGGTAGAAAGTGACGTCCGCTCCGTCGCCGTAGGTGATGGAAGACGGCAGATCAATGGTGTAGCCGGAGCTCATCTGGGACAGATACGTGCAGTCGGCGGAGCAGGATTTGAAGATATAGGAGCCGCTGTAGCGAACCGCGACGGTGTACATGCCCTGAGGCAGCGTGCCGTCGAGTATCTTGCTGGCGGTTCCGGTGGCATCCAGCTCTGCGATGTAGGTATAGCTGTCGCCGGTGGAGGTGTTGGTCAGAATGAACGAGGCGCTGCCGCCGGGGATGGCGGCGCTGTCGGCGTGGGCGTTGCGGACCTGGGCATACAGCTGGATGCCGCCGCCGGTCACGTCTTCCACGCCCAGGGTGGTTTCGTCAATGTACGAAGTGCGCTTGGCGTGGGTAAGCACCACCGTGCCGGTATAGGCGGTGATATATGTGGCGGTGTCGCGGGTCAGCACGTTGACCCGGCAGCGGTAGCTGCCCGCCGTGTCCACGCCGGCGTTGGAGAAGGTGAGGGTCATGCCGGTTTCATTGACCATGTCAACCCAGCTGCCCTTTTCCAGCTTCTGCCACTGATACTGTACGATGGAATAGTAATTGGAAGAGTTTTCACCCTGGGGACCCTTTACATCCACGGTGAGGTAGCTGTTTTTGTCGGGGTAGACGAGCAGGGTGCCGTCGGAGATGTTGTCCGATTCACTGATGTACAGCAGCGGGTAGCCCTCCGCGGCTTTGGTACGGGCGGTGAGCAGGCCGCTTGGGGAAGAGAGCGGAGGCACTTTGTCGATGCGCTCCACCTGGATGGCGTACTGGTATTCGGTATAGGGAGTCAGATTGGGATCGGTGTAGTAATACTGCTTGTAGGGGTTGCCGTCCCCGTCGGTCTGGTATTTGAAGAAGCGGGAGTCTGCGGGATCAATTTCGGCGATGAGATCGAGACCGCCGCCCACGGGGAAGTCAAAATACTTATAGAGATAGAACTTGGTGGCTGCGCCGTCATAGGTCCAGGTCAGGACATTTTCCTCGCTTGTGGTCAGGTCAAAATCCTGCTGGAAGTCTTCGGGCAGCTCGGGAGGCGCGGATACGTCGTTGACGAGGTAGCTGACCACGGGGATGCTGTTGCCGTTGTCAAAGACGTAGTTGTAGGCAAAGAGCTTCCAGGAATAATAATAGCCGTAGTCGCGGAACTGCAGGGGCATGTTGGTGACGGTGCCGGAGAAGCTGGTGCCGGTCAGGTCGATGTCAGCCCAGCCGGATGCCGGGTTGAGAGACCACTGGATACCGCCGGCCACTTCGACTTCCGTCTGCAGAAGGTCGCTCTGGAAGGCGCCGCCGCCGCCGACCTGAAAGTCCCAGGCGCCGCCGATGTTGTAGCTTTCGGCCTGCTCCTCGGTGATGGTGATGCTCTGGGAGATGGAGCCGTTGCCGAAGCTGACGCCGGCGGGGTCGTCGTTCCACTGGGCGATGACGTTGTAGCCGTTGGTGGAGCTCGGATAGGACGCCGGGTCGCCGGGGGTGGAAGTCAGCGCGGTGCCGGAAATCTGCGGCAGCTCGTCATAGTTGCCCTGGATGGATTCATAATAGTCCAGGGTGAGGATCTGATAGCAGGGGGTAAAGGTGTTCTGGATGATGTCCACGGTGGTGGTATAGCCGCCTTTGCCGTCGGGGGTGTGGATGTTGTAGACGTAGTTTTCCGTGGGGATGGAGAAAAAGGCCACGGCGTCTTCATCCTGGCTGGTTTCAAAGGACAGCTCATACTCGGTGGTTTTTGTGGTGGATTCTTCCCACTCGAGGGTGAACAAAACGGCGGTTTCGATGGCCACCGAGGCTCCGCCCAGGGTGGTATCGGCTTCCAGCCAGGCGCCGGCCTCAAAGTCCATGGTGATGATTTCCGAGTGGCCCTGGCCCTGGATGCGGCTGTAGGAAGTGGTGTTCTGCCAGGCGTAGTCGTAGTCCACCACCTCGTCCACGTCCTCAAAGTAGGGCGCGGCGGCGATGACGGCCAGCACCTGCGGGTCGGAATAGGTCAGGTAGTGGACGCCGGTGTATTCGATAATAATGGTGTCGAGGTCCACGTCGACCAGCGAGGGGACGATGAAGCCGCTGGCAAAGTTCTGGGCGACGGCATTGTCCAGCGTGACCCCGTCGCCGGAACCCCACAGGGTAAATACGCCGTTGTTCCGGGAGGATGCTGAAGTGTTCTGCGGCGAGATGAGCGCGGTGGAAAGAATGTCCGAGCCGCTGCCGTTGACATCTCCGGACACGGCGCCGTATTCACAAAAGCCGTAGGACCGATCGGTGATTCCCGAGGTAATGGACAGGCGCCAGCTGTTGTCCAGACGGTCGTCGGTGTTTTCGGACGAATACTGTCCGCTTTCCTCGTCCAGGGCATAGAAAATTTGCATCTGGCCTTCGCTGTAGCGATAAAGACAGCTGTCTGCATACAAATATGTATAATCGCTGCCGGCCGGGGTCATGACCGCGGCGTTGGAAACCATGAGCGGCAGGCTGTTGTACTCGCTGTCAAAACCGTTGCTGGATGTCCAGGCCTGGGTGTAAGTGGGCTGGCCGTTGTCGTCGGTGCCGGACTGGATTTCCTCCCACTTGCCGTCCACAACCTTATAAATGGCGCTGGAGTTTATGGTCATGCCCGCACCGTTGGCATAGACGTAGGAAGTAATGGTGCGGGAGGTGTTGCTGGTGGCGTCGGAGAGGGGCTGGCCGACGGCGATGAGATCCTTGACGCCGTCGCCGTCGAGATCGCCGTAGGCAAAGCCCACACGGCTCTGTTCGCCGAGCTCGGCGTTGTTCAGATCCAGGCCGTCATGGGACTGGAGCATGCGGCTCTTGGCGCCCCAGAGAATCGTGGCGGTGCTGGCCTGGCTGTACTGAAGCCGAAGGCCGAAACTGGAGGCGATAAAGCCGTTTGCGCCCAGAAAATGCTGCTCGGAGAAGACGAGGCTGCCTGAGGCGATGGCCAAATCGTCCACGCCGTCGCGGTTAAAGTCGCCCGACTCAAGGGATACCATGTTGGGCACGGTGTCCTTGCTCAGGGCATGGCTCCACACCCGGCTCCAGGACTGCGGGTTGAGCCAGTCCTTTTCACCGGACAGCGACGTGCGCTGGTATTTGTAGATGTCGACGCGGGCGGCGGCGTTTTCCGCCACATACACGGCGATTTCGGCGGTGCCGTCGCCGTCGTAGTCACCGGCGGTAATCTGCAGCAGGTTTTGCCAGGCAAAGGCATAGGACGCCTGATTGGCGTCGCCGCCGGGGACGGTGTTGGTCGGGTTGATGGCGGAGCAGATTTGCATGGCTTCGCCGTAGTTGCCCGCTTCCGCGTCATAGAAATAAAGGTAAAGCGCCTGATCGCCGGACGTGCCGGTGATGCCGGCGTAGGCGATGCCTCCGGGCAGGCCGTCGCCGTCAAAATCGCCGGCGGCCGCGGCAAAGAGCTGCATGCCGGAAGGCATGGCTGCGCCGGTCGGCATGGAGTTTATGTCGCTGAAGCTGAAGCTGTCGTCATCCCGGCCGTAAACATTTGCGCCGGAAGAAGAGGCTGTCACCAGTTCAAACACCTGATTCCCGGGGACGAGATCCCGGCCATAGGGGTTTTCCGTGGTGTCTTCGTTGTAACCCTCCGGGATCTCCGAGGTGTCAAAGCCCAGGGCGGAAAAGACGTCCGCGTCCTGGCCTTCGAAGCCGCCGGCCAGGTTGGTGGCCGCGCGGGCGGGCAGAGAGATCTCGGGCAGCATGCCAAACAGCAGCAGGCATGTCAGCAAAAAGCTGGTAAATCGTCTTGCTGATCGTTTCATGAGCATCCTCCTTCAGGAAAAGCAAAAGCGCCGGAAGAAGACGCCGAAAGGCGTCTTCTTCCGGCGCTTTTGCCAACATAGTTTCGTACTGTAATGATATAACAAAACAGCATATTTCGCTATTACCCGGAAAGAAGGGGAAAATGGGTAGGGGTGTTGGCGGCCGGTTTTACCGCAGCATGTATTTTTTGAGGTTCTGGCGGTTTTCTATGCCCAGCTTTCGCAGGGCGGAAGAGATGTAGCGCTTGACGGTGTTGGGGGAAATGTTCATGTGCCGGCCGATTTCCTGATTGGTCCAGCCCCGGGCGGCCAGCATGGCGGCGGCGAACTCGGTGGTGGTCAGGTTGTCGGCCACATCGTGGCCGGTCTGCGGGTTGTGGATTTTGCGCCAGCCTGTGGAAAAGCGGTAGGTGATGGCGATGATGCGCTTAAAATCCTCGGGCCAGCCCTTTTTGATGACGGCTTCAAGCATGCCGCCGAGCAGGCCGTGGTGTTCCCCGAAGCCCTCGATGAGGTCGTCGGGCTGCGCCAGGCGCCAGGCGGCCAGCAGGTGCTGCTGGGCCAGCTCGGGATTGCGCAGGCTCATGTAATCCATGACGGCCACAAGGTGCAGGTAGATGGCGGGAATGGGGTAATCCTGTCCGTGCATGGCGAGCGTGGCGTCCACGACGCCGGCGCTTTTTTCATACTGCTGCTGAAGGTACAGGTAATGGGCCTGAACGTACATGGCAAAAGCGCGCAGCCCGGGCGGCAGCAGGGGCAGGAAATCCTGTGTGGGCGGGAGCTTGTCCGGCAGGGGAAGGTGCAAAAGCACGGCGGCGGCCGCGGCGATAAAGGCGGCGGCGGCCTGCAGGTGCGGGGAGGCCTGCGCGGCGGATAAAACGTTTTCAACCTCACGAAGAGCGAAGGAAGCGCGCTGAATTTGGCCGATGGACAGGTTGGAATAGGCGTAAATCAGGCAGGCGGACAGCTTGAGGGGCATGTCCGTGCTGCAGAGATAGGCTTCGGCTTCCCGGGCGGCCTCTTCCGCGTGCCCGCTGAAATAGTGGTATTCGGCCATGGCGATGTCCTGGCGGGGGCCGCTTTCCATGGACTGGATGTATTTCAGGCAGCTGCCCGGGGTAAAGGCGGTATTCATCAGCGGCATCAGCGTGGATTCGGGGGCGGAAAGGGGCTGTATGGGGGAAAGCGTCCGGGGCCCGGCCTGTTTTTTCAGGCGTCTGGGGTCTGCGGGTTTTTGCGCCAGGGCGGGGATGGCCCAGCTGCGGCCGAACTTGCGGGCGCCGGCGATGCGCCCTTCGGTGCAGAACTGATTGACCCGGCGTTCCGATATGCCCCACTGCTCGGCCGCCTGGTGGATGGAGATAAATCCCTGCATGAAACCATCACCTTTTTGATAACTGGAGTTCTTGTATATTATATACGAATGACCGAAGGTTTTTCAAGAAAAAGGGGCATAAAAAAACAAAAAAATAAAATGGGAAATGGTGCAAAAAAAACAGCCTGCGCGGACCGCGCAGGCCGGCGGATACCGCGCACGGAAAAAGCCCGCCCCCGTTTTTGGGGAGCGGGCCGTGCGCTGCGGAAAGGCATGGGGCAGCGGGCGGTGCGCCTGCGGCGCCTCACGCTTTGGGGCCGGGCTGGTTTTGGGTCCGGGGGGACTTTTTGACGGCGCCGCCCTTGATGACGAGCGGCGGCTTGCGGTACATGATGCGGATGTCCTCGTCGGGGTTGCCGGGGACGGCGCCGTGACGCTGCGCTTTGACCGGCCGGTGCGCATCCTCTCTGTCACCGATGAGACCGTTAGGGTCAGCCGGAACGGCGCGGCCCTCAGCGGGACCCTGACGCCGGTGGACACGGGTGTCGCGGCGGACGGGCAGCTCTGCGCCACCACCTTCGCCTTCCGCCTTTCCGGCGGAGCCCTCGGCAGCGGCAATCTGTCGGCCAGCTACCGCGATGTCGTCACCTACGCCGGAACCGCCAGCGCGGGCATCGGGACGGCAGAGGTTTCCGGGGGCCTGCCCTTCACCGGCGTGGACAGGTCGGCCTATTACTGCGACAGCGTCTCCTGGGCCGTGAACCATGAGCCCCAGATTACCGCGGGCACCGGCGGCACGTTCTTCTCGCCCGAAGACCCCTGCACCAGAGCCCAGGCCGTCACCTTCCTCTGGCGGGCCATGGGCCAGCCGGAGCCGGCGCAAAAGACCAGTCCGTTTACCGACGTCCGCGCGTCGGACTACTTCTATAAGGCGGTCCTCTGGGCCGTGAAGCAGGGCATTACCGAAGGTACCGGCGCGGCCGCCTTCTCTCCTGAAGAGCCCTGTACCCGGGCGCAGATCGTGACCTTCCTTTACCGGGACATGGCCTGAGGCCCGGCGTGTCTGTCCCCGGTTTTTCCTGAAAACATGAAAAAGAGACCTGAAATCGCAAGATTTCAGGTCTCTTTGGTGGAGATAAGCGGGATCGAACCGCTGACCTCTTGAATGCCATTCAAGCGCTCT
>CANUCM010000097.1 GCA_947856675.1 uncultured Clostridia bacterium
CACAGGGCGGAGCCGGTGATGTAGGCGGCCCGGCGGCGGAACATGGCGTCGATAAAGCCGTAATTGCGGAAGGCCGAGCCGTCAAACAGCCCGCGCAGGAACAAAACGGCGCCGCGCAGGGAGCGGCCGATAAAGCGCAGCAGCGCGCCGATGGCGGTGTGCCGGAAAAAGCAGCGGGCCTTGACTTTGCGCACCATGGCCAGGAAAAAGGGGAGCGACAGCAGATAGCCGGTGCACAGGCTGAGCCCGCACAGGGTGACGACCGCCGTGCGGTTGGCCCATATGCCGCGGCTCCAGTAGAAGGACTCGCCGACAAAGGCCCAGGCCGCAGCGATAAACAGGGCGGCAATGCTCAGAAAGGCAAGGAGCAGAAGCTCGGTCCAGATGCGGTCGGTGCGGCCGCAGTGCAGCTCGCGGTCGGCGGGTACGCGGCCGCTCACCGCGCACAAAAAGACGGTCAGCAGCAAAAACGGTACGGCGCACGCCAGGATGTACCCCAGATCGCCGCGGAGCGTTTCGCCCAAAAGCTCCCACGCCTGCTGGCGCTGCGCGATGAACTCATCGGGGATGTATACCACGGCGGAAAAGCCTTCGGGAAAATTCTGCGTGGGCAGGCCGGAATAGATGGGGTAGTCCTCCGACATGGGAAGATGAAGGGACAAAAGCTCGTTTTCGACCGAGAGCCAGCGCCCGTTTTCGGGGGTCAGCTGCTGCAGGGTCATGTCCCCGGCGTTGGTGAAGACCTCGCCGCCGAGGGTGATGCGGTACAGCACGTTTTCGTTTGCCAGGCGCCACGCTTCGGCGGAAGGCGAGCCGGAGTCTGCGATATGGTATAAATCCCATGCCAAATCGGCTATCCAGTCATAGTACTCCCCCGATTCCTCGTAGCTGCTGGCCAGAAGCGCTTCGGGGGTAAAACCGGAATGATAGCAGTCAAAGGCGAAATCATACAGGGCGCAGACCAGCAGAAACACCAGAAGAGCCGACAGCAAAACGGCAGCGGCCTTGGAAAGCGGGTGCGTACTAAAGCTTCTCAATTTTGTAGCCAATTCCCCAAACCACCTTTAAATATTTTGGCTCTTTGGGATTGATTTCAATCTTTTCGCGGATACGGCGGATGTGGACCATCACGGTATTTTCCACGGCATAGGCGGTTTCGCCCCACACGCGCTCGTAAATTTCCTCGGCGGGGAAAACGCGGCCGGCGTTGCGCATCAAAAGCTCCACGATGCGCAGCTCGGTGGCGGTCAGGTGTACGGGCTCGCCGTCGACCGAAAGCTGATGCGCCTCGGTGTCGAGCGAGAGGCCGCCCACCACAATGCATCCGCCGGCGTTTTGCCGCTGCACGTCGCCCAGCGTGAGATAGCGCCGCAGCTGGGACTTGACGCGGGCAACGAGCTCGGAGGGGTTAAACGGTTTGGTGAGGTAGTCGTCAGCGCCCATGGAAAGCCCCAGGATTTTGTCGCTGTCCTCGCTTTTGGCCGACAGGATCAAAATGGGGATGTTGCGCGACTGACGAATGCGCATGGTGGCTGAAAGCCCGTCCAGGCGGGGCATCATCACGTCGAGCAGGATGAGCTGAACACTGTTGCGCTCGAGCGCGTCCAGAGCCTGCATGCCGTCGAAGGCCTGCAGGGTACGGATGCCCTCCAGTTCGAGGAGCTTGCAGATGGCGCCGTTGATGGAACGGTCGTCATCGACCACCAGCACACACGGATTTTCCATGCCGAAACATCCTTTCAAAAAGACTGCATTGAGCCTGCAATAAGCATACAGGCCGAATCTTAACACTGCACGGACGGGTTTCTTACAAAAAACTTACACGTTTTGCTACCGCAGCCAGCTGGGCTTTTGCCGCATGACAAAGCCGCTGACAAAGCCGAGACAGGTCAGGCTGATGGTGATTGACGTGCCGCCGTAGCTGAAAAACGGAAGGGTCAGGCCGATGACGGGCATAATGCCGGCGCACATGCCGATGTTGATCAGCGTCTGCACCATCAGCATGCCGCCGATGCCGATGCACATTAAGCGGGCAAACTGGTCGTTGGTGCGTGTGGAGTTCCACAAAATGCGCAGAACGATGAGGGACAACAGCACGATGATAACCGTGCAGCCGATAAAGCCCCATTCCTCGCCGGCGGTGGCAAAGATAAAGTCGGTGTGTTTGGCGGGCAGGCCGGAGGAGGCCTGCGTCATGCGACCGGACAAAAAGCCTTCGCCCGTGAGCTGTCCTGAGCCGATGGCCATCATGCCCTGCTTTCCCTGATAGGCGTATTTGTCGGAAAGCTCCGGTTCAAAGACCACCAGTATGCGCAGCTGCTGGTATTCGGGGAGAAAGGGCCACAGCATTCCGATGCCTGCGCAGCCGGCGGCGGTCAGGCCGCCCACCCAGGCAAGCGAAACGCCGCTTGCAAAAAACAGAATATAAAAAATCAGCAGGTAGACGATGACCATGCCGAAGTCGTCGGAGGTGACGTATACGACGCCCGCGGTAATGAGGGCGTGCGCGCACAGGCGGGCCACGGTCAGGGGGGCGTTGATTTTGTCGCGCAGTTCGTATATGTGGCGCGACAGCGTGAGGATAAACAGAATCTTGCCCAGCTCGGCGGGCTGGATGCCGATGGGCAGGCCCAGCTTGTCAAAGCGCAGCCAGCTTCGGTTGCCGGTGTTGCCTTCGACGCCGAACACCAGCAGCAGGCACTGCAGTGCGAGATTGAGCACAAAAACAATGCGCCACATCGGCCCGATGCGGTCGAGGTCGACAAGGGAGGCGATGACAAAACCGGCAATGCCCAGCACAATGGCGGCAGCCTGTATGATGACATACTGATTGGTCTCAAAGCTGCGGGTGGCGCTGAAAATGAGCAGCAGGCCAAGGCCCGAGGCGACGAGCGCCAGAGAGAGCAGCAGCAGGTCGGCACAGCGCAGGTAATGGCGCACGCCGTAGGGTATGCCCTGGATGAAGGAACGGATGGATTGGGAAATGCGCTGCATAGCGGGCTCCTTTCAACAAACAACGGTCACGAAGAAACGCGGCGCTTTGCTTATTATACCATGTTTGCGCGGCGATTCAAACCGGCAAAAAGGCAAAAATGCTTTGTAAGTGTTTTGAGGCTGTGGTATAATGGCAGGGACATAAAAGAAGTTTCGGGAGGCGAAAGCGTGACGGAGCGTTGCGTGACACACAGCGAGGCGCAGACCGAGGCGTTGGGTGAGAGCATCGCGCAGCGCAGCGGCGCGCTGTCGGCCATCGCGCTGAAGGGCGATCTGGGCGCGGGGAAAACGGCGCTGGTGCGCGGGCTTGCGCGCGGGCTTGGCAGCGCGGACAGCGTGACCAGCCCGACCTACGCCATTGTGAACGAGTACCGCGGCGCCCGCCGGGTGTGCCATTTTGATCTGTACCGCCTGTCGGGCGGCGATGATTTGTGGGAAATCGGCTGGGAGGATTATCTGGCCTCAGGCGCCCTGTGCGTGGCCGAGTGGTGCGATGTGGCGCGGGAGATGTTCCCGCCGAGCACACTGTGGATTGACATCGAAAAGGCCGGCGGGGACACGCGCTGCTTTACCCTGCGCTGGCCGGAGGAGGCGGAAGCATGCTGATACTGGCGCTGGACACTGCCGGCCGGGTCGCTTCGGCGGCGCTGTGCCGTGACGGGCGCGTGGAAGCGCACTGCGAGCGCGATTCCATGATGGATCACAGCCGGACCATCCTGCCGGTGTGCGAGCAGATGCTGCGCGAGCAGGGGCTGACGCTGCGCGACATCGACGTGTTTGCCGCCGTGTGCGGGCCGGGGTCATATACCGGCATCCGCATCGGGGTGGCTGCCGTCAAGGGCTTTGCGTTTGCGCTGGAACGCAGGTGCGCGGCCGTTTCCTCGCTGGAGTCGGCCGCGTGGGCCGACCGCCTGCATGCGGGAGAAAAGCTGGCCGTTTTGGCCGCGCGGCCGGGCGAGTATTTTGCCGCGCGGTTTTCCCAGGGGGAAGGGGCGCCTGTGCGCCTGACGCCGGACGCCGTCATGGACCTGGAACAGCTGCGCGGCGCCGTGCTTGGCGGCTGCGCGCGCCTTTGCGGCAGCGGCGCGCGGCAGGCCTGCCATGCGCTGGGAATTTCGCCGGACGCGGCGGGGGCGGAGGGCACGGCGCAGTCGGCGGCGCTGTGCGCATTTGACAAAACCCTGCACGGGCAGACGCTCAGCTGCCATGAGCTGACGCCGTCCTACCTGCGCCCGACGCAGGCCGAACGAATGAAAATGGAAAAAGAGGGGAAACAGCAATGAAACTTGCCATCGGAAGCGATCATGCCGGCTTTGACTTAAAGCAGAGCCTGAAAGAGCATTTTGAGCAGCGCGGGTTTGCCGTGCAGGACTTTGGGACCTTTGACAAAACCTCGTGCCATTATCCGCAAATTGCGGAAAAGGTGGCGCGCAGCGTCGCCGGCGGTGAAAACGAGCTGGGCATTTTGGTGTGCGGCACGGGCATCGGCATGTCCATGGCGGCCAACAAGGTGCACGGCATCCGGGCTGCCGCGGTGTCGGACTGCTTTACCGCAAAAGCCACGCGCATGCACAATGACGCAAACATCCTCTGCCTGGGCGAGCGGACCGTGGGCCCCGGGCTTGCGGCCATGATAGCCGACCTGTTTGTCGACACAGGGTTTGAAGGCGGCCGCCACCAGACGCGGGTCGACATGATGATGGCGCTGGAAAAATAAACGGCAGAAAATAAAAAAGGCCGGATCCGCTGCCCCGCAGGGGGGAGGATCCGGCTTTTTTTCTTTACATGCGGTAGCGTCCGCCGCGGCGTGAGGAGCGGCGCCGGCGCCGCCGGTTTCGGGAACGCATGATAAACAGCCAGATGACGAGAATGACGGCGAGCGCGAGCAGCGCGCCGACAATGACGCGGAACACCGTGCCGCCGAAGAAGGAGGTAATGCGGTCGACCACATACAAAACGGTGGAACGCTCAATGTCGTCGTTGGCCACAAGGTTGAGGGTGCCGTAGGCCTTGCCGTTGTAGCTGAACACGGCTTCGCCCAGCACCTGGCCCTTGGAAATGGGGGCGCAGATGTCCTGTTTGGTCGTAAAATCCACTTGAACAAGGCTTGGGTCAAAGTCGGAGGGGAGCAGGGCGGACAGGCTGCCCTCGGGCACCAGCACGAGGGAATCGCGGTCAGAGGCCAGGCGTACAGGCACTTCGGTGACGGGATCCTGCCCCTGGGTCAGGGGCTGAACGGAAAAGCCCTCTTTTGCGTAATCGAGCAGCTTGATGGTTTCGGTAAAGCTGCCCAGCGAGCCGTCCTCGCCTTCGGAAGCGCCCAGAACGACGCTGAAATAGGTCAGATCCCCGTTTTGCGCACCGGCGACCAGGCAGTAGCCGGCGGGGGTGGTGAAGCCGGTTTTGATGCCGATGGCCGATTCATAGTAATAATCGCCGCGGCGGATGCGCGAGATGAGGTGGTTTGTGGTGGTCAGCCGGGTTTCGTTGGGGTGCTTGTTGGTGGGGGCGATGGTGATCTGCTGCATGGAAACAATTTCGGCAATGAGGGGGTTTTGCATGGCGCAGCGGGCAATGCGCAGCAAGTCCCGGGCGGTGGTGTAATGGTTTTCGTCATGCAGGCCGTGGGGGTTTGCAAAATGCGTGCCGGTGCAGCCGAGCCCGGCGGCCCTGGCGTTCATCATCTCGACAAAGGCGTCGACAGAGCCGGCCACATGTTCGGCAAGGGCGTTGGCCGCGTCGTTGCCCGAGGCGACGAGCAGGTAGCGCAGCATGTCGGAAAAGGCCATCTGCTCGCCGGGGATGAGAAACACGCTGCTCCCGCGCTCATACAGGCCGTCCACGGCCTCGGGGGAAACGGTGACCATATCGCCAAGGTTGCCGTTTTCCGAAGCGACGATGGCGGTCATCAGCTTGGTAGTGCTGGCGGGATACAGCTTTTCGTCGGCGTTTTGTTCAAACAGCACGGTATCGTTTGTCAGCTCATACAAAATTGCCGCCTTGGCGTTGATGACAGGGGGCTCCACGGCGCACGCGGGCGTCAGGAGAGCCGCAAAAACAAACAGCAGGCAGGCCAGTCTTTTACAGGTGTTCAGAGGACAGCACTCTCCTTTGCAGATAAAATCAGCACAGTTTGCCCGAAAGAAACATTGCGCAATGCGGCAGATATTTGGTATAATAAACAAAATACGCCTGCGCGGAAGGGCTTTGTAACAGTGTACCAGAAATCGGTCGGATTTTCAACGCCTGTACAGGGGCCTTAACAAAAACTTATGAATCGAAACGGGGGGAGGAACATGCGTGCAAAGGGGGCAGCGCTGTGTGCGGCGCTGTGCGTGCTGAGCTTTTCGCTGGGCCGGTTTTCGGTGTGGCAGGGCGCGGCTGCGGGCACGCATGAGCCGGCGGACATACCCGCGCTGGAAGGGCGGGAGCCGGAACCGGCGCCGCAGGAGTTTGGGAAAATCGACCTCAATACCGCAGGGGAGGAGCTTTTGTGTCTGCTTCCGGGCATCGGTCCGGCCACGGCGGAGAAAATCCTTGAATACCGCGAGCAGAACGGACCCTTTGCCACGGCCGAGGAGCTGATGGCGGTCAGCGGAATCGGGGCGGCGACCTATGAAAATATCAGGCAGTATGTTTGCGTTGGGAGGTAACTTATGAGAATCCTTGTGGTGGACGATGAAAAGCTGCTCGTCAAGGGCATCAAGTTCAACCTGGAAAACGAGGGCTATACCGTGGACGGCGCGTACGACGGGGCGTCGGCGCTGTCCATGTTCCGGGAAAACAGCTACGACCTCATCATTCTGGATTTAATGCTGCCCGTGCTCGACGGGCTGACGGTGTGCCGGAAAATCCGCGAAACGTCCAATGTGCCCGTCATCATGCTGACGGCCAAGAGCGAGGGCAGCGACAAGCTGATAGGCTTTGAGTACGGGGCCGACGACTATGTGACAAAGCCCTTTGACATTTTGGAGCTCAAGGCGCGCATCCGGGTCATTCTGCGCCGTGCGGGGCAGAGCGGCGCCTCGGTTTCGCAGGGTGAGCTGCTGCAGGCGGGCCCCTTCCGGGTGGACATCATGCAGCGTTCGGTCAGTGTGGACGGGCGCGGCAGCGTGGATCTGACGGCCAAGGAGTTTGATCTTCTGGTCATGCTGATCCGGAGCCAGGGCCGGGTG
>CANUCM010000098.1 GCA_947856675.1 uncultured Clostridia bacterium
GTCGGTCTGCTCGTCGGCGCGGCGCACAAGAAAGGCACACAGGCTGCCGTCGGGCGAAATACGCACGTCTGAAGGCAGGGAAAACTCAAGAAAACTTCGGGCGGTCATGCGCTTCATACATAGGGCTCCTTTCATGGCTCAGCTCATGCTTTTGTCTTTTATTATGCTGCAGCAAAACATAAAAGTCAAATGCGCACAGGCAAAAATGCCTGTGCGCACGATGTGTTTTTTTATTGCTGCTCCACCAGCTTGCCCTGTCCCTCGTACAGATGGCAGGCCACCATGTGCCTCGGCGCGATTTCGCGCAGGGGCGGCGTCTGCGTGCGGCAGCGCTCGGTGCAGCTTTCGCAGCGGGTGTGGAACACACAGCCCTTGGGCGGGTTGATGGGGCTGGGAATATCGCCCTTGAGCGCGGCGCGCAGCCGGTGCTCCTCGCGGAAGTCGAGCGAGGGGATGGACTTGAGCAGCGCCCGCGTATACGGATGCGCCGTGTCGCGGTACAGCTCCTCCTTGTCCGCCAGCTCGACGAGGTTGCCGAGGTACATGACGGCGATGCGGTCGACCATATGGTACACCACCGACAGGTTGTGCGAAATAAACAGATACGTCAGCCCGAACTCCTGCTGCAAATCCATCAGAAGATTGATGATCTGCGACTGAATGGACACGTCAAGCGCCGACACCGGCTCGTCGCACACAAGGAACTTGGGCCGCAGCGCCAGCGAACGCGCAATGCCGATGCGCTGCCGCTGCCCGCCGGAAAACTCGTGGGGGTAGCGCCGGATGTACACCGGGTCAAGCCCGCAGATTTTCATCAGCTCGACGGCTTTTTCCACACGCTCTTTTTTGGTGTACATTTTCTGAAACACATAGGGCTCTGTAATAATGTCGCCCACCGTCATGCGCGGGTTGAGCGAACCGTAAGGGTCCTGAAACATGATCTGCAGATCCTTGCGCATCAGCCGCATCTGTTTTTCGTTCAGCCCGGTCAGGTCCTTGCCCTCAAACACAATGCGCCCGCCCGTCGGCTCAATCAGCCGGATCATCGTGCGGCCCAGCGTGGTTTTACCGCAGCCCGATTCGCCCACAACGCCCAGCGTTTCGCCGCGGCGGATATCGAGGGTGATGTCGTTGACCGCCTTGACATACTGCTTTTCGCCAAACAGCGCGGTGCTTTTTACAGGAAACCATTTGCGCAGCTTATGTACGGAAAGGAGGCTTTCACTGCCGGTCATTGTGCTGTCCCTCCCATTCATCGGTATATTTGTGGCAGCGCACCTGCCGCCCGTCGGCCATCGTGACAAGCTCGGGCCGCTTTGTGCGGCACAGCTCACACGCCTCGTCGCAGCGGGGATGGAACAGGCAGCCCTCGGGCCGCTTGCTCAGGCTGGGCACCATGCCGCGGATAACGTGCAGCCGCTCGGTCTTGTTTTCTATCACGGGAATGGAACGCAGCAGCGCCGCGGTGTACGGATGGCGCGGATCGGTAAAGATTTCGCGCACCGTGCCGTATTCCATGGCCTTTCCGGCGTACATAATCATGACCCGGTCGGCCACCTGCGCCACAACGCCCAGGTCGTGCGTGATGAGAATGACCGATGTGCCCAGACGCTCGCGGATGTCGCGGATAAGCTCGAGAATCTGAGCCTGAATGGTCACATCCAGCGCCGTGGTCGGCTCGTCACAAATGAGCAGCTGCGGGTTGCAGCACAGCGCAATGGCGATCATCACGCGCTGGCGCATGCCGCCCGACATCTGGTGCGGATAGTCGTCCACGCGCTTTTCCGGCGCGGGAATGCCCACCATGCGCAGCATTTCCACCGCCTGCTCGCGTGCTTCCTTTTTGCTTTTGTGCTGATGAATCAGGATGCTCTCCATAATCTGCTGCCCCACGGTGAACACCGGGTTGAGCGCCGTCATGGGCTCCTGAAAAATCATGGATACCTTTTCGCCGCGGATACGGCGCATTTCGCGGGCGCTTTTTTTCAGCAGATCCTCGCCCTGCAGCAGCACTTCGCCCGACACAATCCGGCCCGGCGGGCTCTGCACCAGCCGGATAATGGACAGCGCCGTAACGCTTTTGCCGCTTCCCGATTCGCCGACGATGCCCAGCGCCTCTCCCTTTTCAAGGTCAAAGCTGACGTCGTCCAGCGCGTACACCACGCCCTCGTCGGTATAAAAGTATGTGCTGAGGTTTTTTACCTGCAGAAGCTTTTCACTCATGTTCGCCCCTCCTTACAGGTTTTTCAGCCGCGGGTCGAGCGCATCGCGCAGCGCGTCGCCCAGCAGGTTGAAGGCCAGGACGGTAACGATGAGAGCAATGCCCGGAAAAACGCTGTATTCCGGGTACTGGCGTATAAACTTGCGCGCCTCGGAAATCATCGAGCCCCAGCTGGCCTGCGGCGGCTGAACGCCCAGCCCCAAAAACGAAAGGCTGGCCTCGTACATGATGTCAGAGGGGATGTTCATGGTCGCCACAACAATGATGGTCGAAAGGCAGTTGGGTATCAGGTGGCGGAAAATAATCTGCATGTTGCGCCCGCCGCTGGCACGTGCCGCTTCGACATATTCCTTTTGCTTCAGCTGCATAATCTGCGAGCGTATCACGCGCGCAAGCCCTGTCCAGCCGACAACGCCGATAGCGATAAACACGTTCATAATGCCCGTGCCCAGCACAAACATGACGACAATGGCAAACAGAATATGGGGAAACGATGCGAAAATCTCAATAATTCTCGAAAGCACCGCGTCGACTTTTCCCCCGTAATAGCCGGCTATCGCACCCACCACAAGGCCGATAAACACCGCGATGGCCTCGGCCACCACGCCGACCATAAGCGACACGCGCGAGCCGAAGATAATGCGGCTTAAAATGTCGCGTCCAAACTCGTCTGTTCCCAAAAGATGCTCGCTTGACGGCCTGGCAAGCTCGTTGCCGACGTCCATGTAGTCTTCCTCATACGGCGCGATAAACGGCGCAAAGATCGCGATGATGATGAGCGCCGCGACGACAAACAGGCACACCATGGCAATCTTGTCCTTTTTGAGCCTGCGCATGGCGTCGTGGTAAAAGCTGGTGTAGGCCACGCCCTCCGCGCCCTCAATAAGCGCGCTGTACACGTCGTTTTTTCGTTTCAGCAATCCCATACGCTTATCCCTCCTGCGTGACCCGGATGCGCGGGTCAAGCAGCCCGTACAGCAGGTCGATAGTGAGGTTGGCCACGACAAAGACAACGGCGATGTAAATGGTACAGCCCTGTATCAGCCGGATGTCGCGCTGGGTGATGGCGTCGACCATGGTCTTGCCCAGACCGGGAATGGAAAACACCGTTTCAACCAGCACCGAGCCGCCCAGTATGCTTTTAATCAGTATGCCTATGTAAGTAATAATGGGGATGGCCGCGTTTTTCAGCCCGTGCTGCATGACGATTTTAAACTCGCTGACGCCTTTGGCACGCGCCGTGCGGACATAGTCCTGGTTGAGCGCGTCGAGCATGTTGGTGCGGCACAGCCTTGCAATGGACGCCGCATAAATCAACCCCAGCGAAATGGTGGGCAGAATGTACGAGCTCATCGACTGCAGGCCCGAAATGGGCAAAAGCTTGAACTTTACGCCCAAAACAATCTGCAGGATGATGGCTATCCAGAACGAGGGCATCACCATGCCCAGCGTCGAGATAAGAATAATGATTTTGTCGCCTATCCTGCCGTGCAGCACAGCGGCCGATATGCCGAACAAAAGCCCCAGAACAATGGAAAACAGCATGACCCACACGCCCAGCGATGCCGTGATGCGGAAGGCCCCGGCCAGAATCTCGCTGACCGGCTTGTGCTGAAAATACGAGTCGCCGAAGTCGCCGACCACGGCGCCGCGGATAAACTCGATAAACTGCTCGGTGTACGGCTTGTCGAGCCCCATTTCATGCCGGACACGGTCGATGGTTTCCTGGTCGGCGCGCTTGGCCAGCATAACGCCTACCGGATCGCCCGGCGCAATGTTGAGCATGACAAAGGTTACAAGGCTGACGCCGAACAGCACAATCAGCGTCTGCAAAAGCCGCTTGACAGTGTATTTTATCAAAAAACTTCACTCCCCCGTGCGAAGGTGCGAAAGCCCCGCTTTCGTATGGAATCGGGGCGGGGGACCCGGATCCCCCGCCGCAGTGCGTGCACAGCTTACTTGGTCGCGCCGAACAAATCGACCATGCTGTTTAAGAACACAACGCCCTCGACATTTTCCTTCACGAGGTAGAACTTGATGGGGTTATACAGCGGAACGTTAACAAAGTCCTCCATAACGGCTATGTGCTCAGCCTCGCGGTACAGCTCCTCGCGCTTTGCCGGGTCGGTGACGACGCGGGCTTCATCAAGCAGCGCATCAAACTCGGGGTTTGAATAGTTTGAGGAGAAGTAGGGCGAGGACTCAGAATGCAGAATCGTATAAAGGAAGTTGTCGGGGTCGACGATGTCGGCATACCAGGTCGAGAAGGGAACCTGCACTTCGCCCTGCTTGCGCAGGTCGGTATAGGCCGCGTCGTCCACCTTCTGAATCTCAAACTCGATGCCTGCTTCCTTCATCTGCTGCTGCAGAACGGTCGCCACGCCCACCAAGCTGGACTTTTCCGAAATGGTGGTCACAAGGTGCACGCCGTCGGGATATCCGGCCTCGGCGAGCAGCGCCTTTGCCTTTTCGGGATCGTACTTGCTGACGGGGCGCTCGTCGTCAAACGCCATGCAGCCGCGCGGAATAAAGCAGCTGGTGGCCTGCGCGTTGCCCTGCAGGTAGTTTTCGACCATGGCCTCGGCGTCGACGGCGTAGCCTACGGCCTCGCGGACCTTTATGTTGTCCAGCGGCGCCTTAAACACGTTGAGGTTCATCGAAATGGTGCCGATGAGCGGGTTTACGACAAACTGATCCTTGTATTCGGGATCGTCGCGGTACGCAGCGGCCTGATCCTGCGCCACGCCGACGATGTCAAGATTTCCGCTTTCGTACTCAAGCAGCATGGTGTTTGCGTCCATGTTGTAAACAATAATCTCATCAAGCGTGGGCTTTTCGCCGTGATAATCCTCAAAGCGCTCGACCGCTACGTGATCCTTGGGCACAAACTCCTTAAGCTTGAAGGGGCCGGTGCCGACAAAGACGTCGACGCCCCAGCGGTCGCCCGCTTCGGTGCACGCCTTTTCGGGATAAATGGACAGCTG
>CANUCM010000099.1 GCA_947856675.1 uncultured Clostridia bacterium
GGGCGGGCGAAAGGAGAAAAGCAGTATGCGCAACCGGGTTGTCGTCACCATTGACGGAAGGGATTACACCGTGCTGGCGGAGGAAAACGAAGAATACATCCGCAAGGCGGCCGCTTTGTGCAGCGGCAGCATTGCCGAGGTCAAAAAGCAGGGGCGTCTGGGCGCGCTCGACTGCGCCGTGCTGGCCGCGCTCAACGTGGCCGACATGTATTACAAGGCGCTTGCCGCGTCCGACGGGCTGCGCGCGCAGATCGGCTCTTACGCCGAGGAAAACGCGTCGCTGCGCGCCGAAATCGCGAAGCTCAAAAAAGCGGCCAGACAGTGAGGCCGTGTGACCACAAAGCAGGGGAGAGGTAGGAGTGCCGCTTGAGATTTTAAGCCCGGCCGGGTCGTTTGAGGCCATGCAGGCCGCGGTGCGCGCGGGGGCCGACGCGGTGTATTTCGGCACGGGCGAGCTCAACGCCCGCCGCAACGCCAAAAACATAAGCGCCGACGAGCTTTCCGAGGCGCTGCGCTACTGCCGCCTGCGCGGCGTCAAAACCTACGTCACGGTCAACACCCTTGTCACCGACCGCGAGCTTGAGGCGGCGTGCGGGCTTGTGTCGCGCCTGAGCGAGCTGGGGGCCGACGCCGTCATCGTGCAGGATTTGGGCATGGTGCGCATGATGCGCGCGCTGGCGCCCGATTTGCCGCTGCACGGCTCGACGCAGATGACGGTGCACAGCCTGGGGGGCGTTCTCAGCGCGCAGCGGCTCGGGCTTTCGCGCGTTGTGCTTTCGCGCGAGCTGCCGCTTGAGCAGATCCGCTTTATCTGCGAGCGCTCGCCCATAGAAATCGAGGTGTTCTGCCACGGCGCGCTGTGCATGAGCTACAGCGGGCAGTGCTATCTTTCGTCGGCCATCGGCGGGCGCTCGGGCAACCGCGGCCTGTGCGCGCAGCCGTGCCGCATGAATTATTCCTTTTTCGGCGGCACGCCGTCGCCGCTTTTGAGCCTTAAGGACCTCAGCGCGGCGGGGCACCTGGGCGAGCTTGAGCGCGCGGGCGTGTGCTGCCTGAAAATCGAGGGGCGCATGAAGCGGCCGGAATATGTGGCGCTTGCGACAAAAACCTACAAGGACGCCGTGCGCGAGGGCCGCGAGCCGACGGCGCGGGAAATGGAGCTGCTGCGCGCCGTGTTTTCGCGCGGCGGGTTTACCGACGGGTACCTGACGGGCAAAAAGGGCGAGGGCATGTTCGGCGTGCGCGACGAGCAGAGCGCGCGCCAGGCGCGCGAGGTGTACCAGAAAGCGCAGGAAATTTACACCGCGCAGCCCGAGCCGCCGTGCGTCATGGCGGACATGGAGTTTTGCGCGCGGGCGGGCGGGCCGGTGCGGCTTTCGGTGCGCGATGAAGACGGGTTTGAGTACCGTGCCGAGGGGCTTGCGCCCGAGCCGGCGCGCACCCGGGCCACCACGGCGGACGAGGTGGAGAGCGGGCTGCGCAAGACGGGCGGCACGGTGTTTGCGCCGCGGCGCGTTTCGGTGGAGCTGGATGAGGGCCTGCGCGTGCCCATGAGCGCGGTCAACGCGCTGCGCCGCCGCTGTCTTGACGGGCTGGCCGCCGTGCGCGCAAAGCCGCCGGAGCGGCGCGCGGGGCAGTGGCAGCCCGGGCTGCACCGCGGCGGAAACCGCGCGCAGCCGGGGTATATTGTCTCGTGCCTGCGGCTTGAGCAGGTGACGCCCGCGCTGCTTGACTTGCACCCCGACTGGCTGTACCTGCCGCTGCGGGAAGCGGCAAAGCACAAAGACGCCGTCCGGGCGCTGGCGCGCGCGGGGCAGAAGGTGGCCGCCGTGCTCGATCGCATCACCTTTGACAGCGAGTGGCCCGGGCAGATAGAGCTTTTGCGCGCCTGCCGGGAGGCGGGTGTTTCGGCGCTTGTGTGCGGCAACCTGGCGCACGCGGCGCTTCTGGGCTCGCTGGGCTTTGAGCTGCGCGGCGATTTCGGCCTGGGCGTGATGAACTCGCAGACGCTCAAGGAGCTCAAGGCGCTGGGCTTTTGCTCGGCGACGCTGTCGTTTGAGCTGAGCTTTGCGCGCATCCGCGCCATGTCGCACGGGATGCCCACCGAGCTGATAGCCTACGGGCGGCTGCCGCTGATGGTGACGGAAAACTGCGTCATCCGCCGGCGCAGCGGCGAGTGCACCTGCTCGCCCGAGCGCGGCGAGGGACTGATTGACAAAACGGGGCGCAGCTTTCCGCTGTTTGCCGAAAGCGGCCACCGCAACACGCTGTACAACGCCGATAAACTGTACCTGGCCGACAAGGCCGACGACTTGCGCACGCTGGGCGTCAGCCATCTGCGCCTGAGCTTTACGACGGAAAACGCGCGCGATTGCCGGGACATCGCGGCGGCGTACATGCTGGGCGAAAATATAAGGCTGCCCGAGCGCATGACGCGCGGGCTGTACTACCGGGGCGTGGAATAGCCCCCGGCTTAAAAAAACCAAGCGGGCTGCGCAGAGCAGCAAAGGAGAACCCCTTATGCATCAGCTGAAAATCATGCGTCTGCCGCGGCAGGGCCGGCTGGCCCCGCTGCCGCGGTACCAGACCGAGGGCGCTGCCGCCATGGACCTGTGCGCTTTTCTGGAAGAGCCGCTCACCCTTGCGCCGGGACAGCGCGCGCTTGTGCCGACCGGCCTTGCCATTGAGCTTCCGCCGCTGTGCGCGGGGCTTGTGCTGGCGCGCAGCGGGCTTGCCTCGCGCGCCGGCGTCGCGCTGTCAAACGGCGTCGGGCTCATCGACCCCGACTACCGCGGCGAGCTTTTGGTGGCGCTGGAAAACCGCGGGCAGGAGCCTTTTACCGTGCGCGACGGCGACCGCGTGGCCCAGCTGCTGCTGACGCCCTTTGTGCGCCCGCAGCTGTGCGAGGATGAGCTGTCGGAAACGGCGCGCGGCACGGGCGGCATCGGCTCGACGGGGGTGCGCTGACATGGGGCGGCTGATACTGGCCAGCGCCTCGCCCCGGCGCAGGCAGCT
>CANUCM010000100.1 GCA_947856675.1 uncultured Clostridia bacterium
CGCCTGATCACGGTGCGTGATGAAGCGGCGGTGGCGGTGGAAATCGCGCTGGGCGCTGCCATGCAGAACATCGTCACCGACGATGAGCAGGCGGCCAAGCGCGCCATTGCCTTTTTGAAGTCGGGCGGATACGGGCGCGCGACATTTCTGCCTCTGACGGCGTCCCGGCCGCGGCATTCCGGACGGCGGGATCTGTCGCACGAGCCGGGATTTGTGGGCTATGCCGATCAGCTGACGGACTGCGAAGAACGGTACCGCGGTCTTGTGGCGGGGCTTTTGGCGGGGACTGCCGTCGTGGAAACCATCGACAACGCCATTGCCATTGCGAAAAAAACCGGCTACGGCGTGCGCATTGTCACGCTGGACGGGCAGCTGATTCAAACATCGGGCGCCATGACAGGCGGCAGCCTGAATAAAAACGTGGGGGCGCTGTCGCGGAGAAATGAGCTGACAAGGCTCGGACAGGAGCTTTCCGAGCTGAAACAGGCCGAGGAACAAACGGCGCGGCAGCTGGCCGAAGCGCGGAGGGAACTGGAAAAAGCGCAGTACGAGTCGTCGGTGGCGCAGGAGGAAAAGCGTGCCGCCGAAGACGCCCTGCTCGCGGCGCGTGCCGAACAGAGCCAGCATGAGGCGCTGCTTTTGAGCCTGCGGACGCGGCTTGAAGGGCTGCAGCAGGAAAAACAGGGGCTTGCGGCGCGGTTTTCCGAGCTTGCAGCGCGGGAAACGGCCATGCAGCAGGCACAGGAACAGCACCTGGAAAAGGCGCGCGCACTGGAGCAGGAGCTCAGCATCAAGACGGGCGGCATGCGGGAAGCCGAAGGCCAGCGCGGAAAGCTGGGCGAGCAGGCGGCGGAAAAACGCGCGGCGCTGGCTGCGGCACAGACCGAGAAAGCCGCGCTGTGCGACGCGCTGCGGCAGCTGGAAGAACTGGAGCAGGCGCTGTCGGGCGATCGCCGGGCCAAGGAGCAGGCCGCGCAGGCCGCGCGTGAGCGCCGCAGCGTGCTGGAAAGCGAGCTTGCACAGCGCGAAGAGGATTTGGCGAACAGCCGCGAAGCCATCGAGGCGAAAAACCGCCTGCTGAAAAGCGTTCTCGACGAACGGCTGCGGGTGGAAGGGCAGCGGCAGAAGTGTGAAAAGCAAAGCCAGAGCAAAAACGGCGAGCTTGTCAACCTTGAGCGCGAGCGCGCCCGGCTTGAAAACAAAAAGACACAGATCGAGATGGAGGAAAGTCAGATTCTCGACCGCATGTGGGAAAATTACGAGCTGACCCGTACGACGGCGCAGGAGGTGCGGACAGAGCTTGAAAGCATGTCCCGGGCGCAAAAGCGCATCGGCGAGCTGCGTGCCGACATTAAAAAGCTCGGCGATGTCAATGTCGCGGCCATTGAGGAATACGCAAAGGTCAATGAGCGCTATGAGTTTTTGTCGGGGCAGAAAAACGATCTGGAAAAAGCCAAAAGCGATCTTCTGGGCGTAATTTCCGAGCTGACGCGCAACATGCAGAGCATTTTTGCCCGGCAGTTTGCCGCCATCAACGACAGTTTCCGCGACACTTTCCGTGAGATTTTCGGCGGGGGCAACGCATATCTTCAGCTGGAGGACGAAAACGATATTCTGGAATGCGGCATAGAAATCCGCGTGGAGCTTCCGGGCAAGTCCATGCGTGCCATTTCGCTGCTGTCGGGCGGCGAGAAGGCCTTTGTCGCCATCGCGCTGTACTTTGCCATTCTCAAGGTGCGGCCCACGCCGTTCTGCGTGCTGGATGAGATAGAGGCCGCTTTGGACGACGTCAACGTGCTGCGTTACATCCAGTACATGCGTACGCTGACGGAAAAAACGCAGTTTATTGTGATCACGCACCGGCGCGGCACCATGGAAGGCAGCGACATTCTGTACGGCGTGACCATGCAGGAGCAGGGCGTTTCCAAGCTGCTGGCGCTTAATCTCGGTGAAATTGAGGAAAAAATTAAAATGCAGGTCAAATAAGGAGCGGTAGCATGAGCTTTTTTGAAAAAATCCGTGAAGGGCTGAAAAAAACCAAAGAAGCGGCGGGCGGTCAGCTCAATGCCGTGCTGTCCAATTTCCGCAGTGTGGATGAAGAGCTGCTGGAGGAGCTGGAGGACGCCATGGTCATGGCGGACATGGGCGCTGCGCTCGCTGCCGACGTGACCGAGCAGCTGCGCCGCCGCGCGCGGCTGGACAGCCTGCAGACGCGTGAGCAGGTCGTGGCCGCGCTGTGCGATATTCTGTCGGAAAAAATGGTAAAAAGCGACGGCCTGCATCTTACCACGGTGCCGTCTGTGATCCTGGTCGTGGGCGTCAACGGCGTAGGAAAGACCACGACCATCGGCAAGCTGGGGCAGAAGCTGACCTCACAGGGCAAAAAGGTGCTGTTTGCCGCGGCCGATACCTTTCGCGCCGCCGCGGCCGATCAGTTGAGCGTGTGGGCCGGCCGCTGCGGTGCCGACATTGTGCGCCACGGCGAGGGATCCGATCCTTCGGCGGTGATTTTTGACGCGCTTTCCGCCGCAAAGGCGCGCAAAGCCGACGTTGTCATTTGCGACACGGCGGGGCGGCTGCACAACAAACAGAACCTCATGAACGAGCTGAGCAAGATGAACCGTGTCATTGACCGCGAGCTGCCGGGTGCCGACCGTGAAACGCTGCTGGTGCTTGACGCGACGACGGGACAAAACGCCATTGCGCAGGCCGACGCGTTCAACGAGGCGGCCCATCTGACGGGCGTCGTCATCACCAAGCTCGACGGCACGGCCAAGGGCGGCATTGCCATCAATGTCTCGTCGCGGCTGAGCGTGCCGGTGCAGTACATCGGCGTGGGCGAGCAGGCCGACGATCTTTTGGAGTTTGACGCACGGGAGTTTGTGCGTGCCTTCTTTGAATAGACGCAGAAAGGGTGTGTATTGCATGGCAAGATATGACGGACGAAAGGTGTTTGAAATCCGTCCCGTCACCATTACGACGGGGTTTACCGAGCATGCGGAGGGATCGGTGCTCATTGAGTGCGGAAAGACCCGGGTCATCTGCAACGCAACGATTGAAAACAGCGTGCCGCCCTTTATGAAGGGGCAGGGGCGCGGCTGGGTGACGGCGGAATACGCCATGCTGCCCCGGGCGACGCAGACGCGTACGCCGCGCGATATACAAAAGCTCAAGCTGTCGCCGCGTTCGGCGGAAATCCAGCGGCTTATCGGCAGGGCACTGCGCTCGGTGACCAATCTG
>CANUCM010000101.1 GCA_947856675.1 uncultured Clostridia bacterium
ACGCGCGCCTGCGCTGCTCGGGCCTGGACGTCGGCCTGCCCGAGGGCCAGATGGGCAACAGCGAGGTCGGCCACACAAACCTCGGCGCCGGCCGGGTGGTCTACCAGGAGCTGACGCGCATTTCCCGGGACATCGCCTCGGGCGCGTTTTTTGAAAACCAGGCCCTTTTGCGCGCGCTGCGGTTTGCCAAAGAAAACGGCGGCCGCGTGCACCTGATGGGCCTTTTGTCCGACGGCGGCGTGCACAGCCACACAGAACACCTGAAAGCGCTGCTTTCGCTGTGTCAAAATCAGGGCGCCGAAACGCTGCTTCACTGCTTCCTCGACGGGCGCGACACCGCGCCCGATTCGGGCGCCGGCTTTGTGCGCTGGGCGCAGGAGCAGTGCGCCCGCACCGGCGCGCGCATTGCCACCGTCATGGGCCGCTACTACGCGATGGACCGCGACAAGCGCTGGGACCGCGTCGAGCTTGCCTACAACGCCGTGGCGCTGGGCGAAGGCCCCGGCGCGCAGGACGCCGGGAAAGCCGTGCTCGATTCCTACGCCCAGGGCGTGACCGACGAGTTTGTCCGCCCGGTCGTCATCGGGCAGCCCTGCCCCGTGCGCCCGTGCGACAGCGTGATTTTTTATAATTTCCGGCCCGACCGCGCCCGCGAGCTGTCCTATGCCTTCACCGACCCCGCGTTTGACGGCTTTGCCCGCCGCGGCGGCTGCATCGCCCCGCACTTTGTGTGCTTTACGCAGTACGACGCGGCGCTGCCCGGCGCCGACATCGCCTTCCGCCCGCAGGAGCTGCACGGCATTTTGGGCGAGGTTGTGTCGCAGCACGGCATGACGCAGCTGCGCATTGCCGAAACCGAAAAATACGCCCACGTCACCTTTTTCCTAAACGGCGGCCGCGAGCAGCCCTTTGACGGCGAGGACCGCGTGCTCGTGCCCTCGCCCAAGGTGGCGACCTACGACCTGCAGCCCGAAATGAGCGCCTTTGAAGTCACTCGGCAGTGCGTAGAGCGCATCGAAAGCGGGCGCTATGACCTCATCGTCATGAACCTTGCAAACTGCGACATGGTGGGGCACACCGGCGATTTGCAGGCGGCCATCCGGGCCGTCGAGGCCGTTGACACCTGCATCGGCCGGACGGTGGACGCGGTTTTGCGCGCGCAGGGTGCGGCCCTCGTCACGGCCGACCACGGCAACGCCGAGTGCATGCTCGACGAGCAGGGCAAGCCCATGACGGCCCACACCTGCGGGCAGGTGCCCGTGATACTGTGCTCGGACACTTCGCATCCGCTGCACGACGGCGCTTTGTGCGACGTCGCCCCCACCCTTCTGCGGCTTTTGGGCATCCCGCAGCCCGACGGCATGACGGGTACGCCGCTTTTTGACTGACATTTGTAAAGGAGAACGAAATATATGAAAAAGCTCATTGAAATCATCGACGTTGTGGGCCGCGAGGTCATGGACAGCCGCGGCAATCCGACCGTGGAGGTCGAAGTGTACGCAGACGACGGGCGCGACACCTTTGTCGGCCGCGCCGCCGTGCCGTCCGGCGCGTCCACGGGCATTTTTGAAGCCTGTGAAATGCGCGACGGCGACAAGGGCCGTTATCTCGGCAAGGGCGTTTTGAAGGCTGTTTCGGCCGTCAACACCGAAATCGCCGACGCGCTCGTCGGCCTCAACGCCCTCGACCAGGTCGCCATCGACAAGGCGCTCATCGCCCTCGACGGCACGCCCAACAAGTCGCGCCTGGGCGCCAACGCCATTCTGGGCGCGTCGCTCGCGTGCGCCCGCGCCGCGAGCGAGGCCATGGGGCTTCCGCTGTACAGCTATGTCGGCGGCTGCAACGCCAAAACCCTGCCCGTGCCCATGATGAACATTTTAAACGGCGGCGCGCACGCCACAAACAACGTGGAAATCCAGGAGTTTATGGTCATGCCCGTCGGCGCGCCCAGCTTCCGCGAGGCGCTGCGCATGTGCTCCGAGGTGTTCCACTGCCTCAAGACCGTGCTCAGGGAAAACGGCCCCCCCGCCGCCGGCGTGGGCGACGAGGGCGGCTATGCCCCCAACCTCAAAAAGGATGAGGACGCTCTGAAGGTCATCGTCGAGGCCATCGAAAAGGCCGGCTACAAGCCGGGCGACGATTTCCGCATCGCCATCGACGCGGCTTCGTCCGAGTGGTGGAACGAGGAGGAGCAGTGCTATGTCCAGCCCAAGAGCGGCAAAAAGCTGACCCGCCAGCAGCTGGTGCGCATGTGGAAGACCTTCTGCGAAAAGTACCCCATCATCTCCATTGAGGACGGCTGCGCCGAGGAGGACTGGGAAGGCTGGAAGATGCTGACCGACGCTCTGGGCGACAAGATCCAGCTGGTGGGCGACGACCTGTTTGTCACCAACACCGAGCGCCTCAGCCGCGGCATTGATCTGGGCGTGGGCAACTCCATCCTCATCAAGGTCAACCAGATCGGCACGCTGACCGAAACGCTCGACGCCATCAAGATGGCCAACCGCGCCGGTTACACGGCGGTCATTTCGCACCGCTCGGGCGAGACCGAGGACACCACCATCGCCGATCTTTCCGTGGCGCTCAACGCCGGCCAGATCAAGACGGGCGCCCCCAGCCGCACCGACCGCGTGGCAAAGTACAACCAGCTGCTGCGCATTGAGGAGGAGCTGGGCGACGTGGCCGAGTATCCCGGCCTTGACGCGTGGTTTAACCTGTAAAAAAACATCAGGGGGGACGGTTTGTCCCCCCCTTTTTTTGCAAAGCGCCCCGCGGGCGCTTTTTTCTATACAATTTTCCCGCCGCCCAGAACGCGCCCCTGCGGGGTGAAAAACACCGCGCTCTGCCCGGGCGCCGGCGCGCGCGCCGGACGCTCAAAAAACACCCGCGCCCGCTCCGGCCCTTCGCGCACGACGCGCGCCGGATAGGCCGTGCGGCCGTGACGCACCTGCACAAGCGCCTCAAACTCTAAAAGGGCATCGTACTCCGGCGCCGTCATAAACAGCTCGCGCAGCGCAATCTCGCTGCGGTGCGGGTCGGTCTCGCTGAGCACCACGAGATTTTTTTCCGCGTCGATGCGCTTAACGTACAGCCGCGACGTGTGCGAAACGCCCAGCCCGCGGCGCTGCCCCACCGTGTAATGGTGAATGCCCCTGTGGCGGCCCAAAACGCGCCCGGCCTCATCGACAAAATCACCCGGCGGGGGCGCATAGCCGCAGCTTTCGACATACCGGGCATACTGCCCGTCGGGCACAAAGCAGATTTCCATGCTGTCGGGGCTTTCGGCCGAGGACAGCCCCATGCCGCGCGCGCGCGCGCGCACCTCGCTTTTGTCCCCCGCCTCCCCGAGCGGGAACACAAGCCGCGACAGCCTTTGCTGCGACAGCCTGTACAGCATGTAGGCCTGGTCGTTTTTCGCCCCGGCGCGAAACAGGCCGAACACGCCGTTTTGCAGCCTGCGCACGCGGGCATAGTGCCCCGTCGCCACCACCCCTGCGCCCAGCGCGTCGGCGCGCTCAAACAGCAGCGCGAACTTGACGCGCTCGTTGCAGTCGATGCACGGGCTGGGCGTTTCGCCGCGGGCGTAGGCGCGCGCAAAGGGCTGCGTCACCTCTGCGCACATGCGCCGGGACATGTCCACCCGTTCAAAGCCGATGCCCAGCTCGCGCGCCGCCGTGCGCGCCGGGCCGCCCTGGTCATCCGGTGTGCGGGCAAGATATACCCCCGTCACCTCAAAGCCGCTCTGCGCGAGCAGCAGCGCGGCGCAGGCCGAGTCAACCCCGCCCGACAGCCCCAATACCGCCCGTTTCTTCTGCACCATGGTCTTTCCGCCTTTTTTCCGTTTTGGGTCATTGTACCGCAAACCCCTGCGGCTTTCAAGAGAATTTTTCCTCGCGCGCGCGCGTTTTATTCTGGATCGCGCGTATAATATTATGAGAAAACCGCGCAAAAACGCCCGGATGCCTTGTGAACAAACCGGTTTTGTGCTATAATATTCGGGTATGGGCGCTTTGTACCTTTGCCCGGGAAAGAGGAGATGAAATTGTACACACCGTCGGCTCTGCTGGACGCTGTCATCAAGGTGCTTGAGCACGATCTGGGCGAGTTTGTCGTTTCCACCTGGTTCAACGACGCGTCGGCCGTCGCAATCAAAAACGGCCGCCTTGTCATTTACACCCCCAACGAGCTCAAGCGCGAAACCATGCAGAAGCATTATTTTGACAACGTTTCGCGCGCCGCCTCCGACCTCATGGGCGAGAGCATCACCCCGCAGTACCTGTGCGGGGAAAACGAGCTGGCCATCTGGCGCACCGAAAACGACGACTCGGTTTACGGCCACTACACCTTTGCCAAGTTTATCGTCGGCCCCTCCAACCGCTTTGCCCACGCCGCGGCGCTCGCCGTTGCAAACAGCCCGGCCGCCGTTTACAACCCGCTGTTTATCTACGGCCAGTCGGGCCTTGGGAAAACCCACCTTCTGTATGCCATCGCCGGCGAGCTGCGCCGCCGCCACAGCGGCATGCGCGTGGTGTATGTGCGCGGCGACGAGTTTACAAACGAGCTGGTCGCCGCCATCCAGAGCGGCTCGGTCGCGGAGTTCCGCAGCAAATACCGGCAGGCCGATTTGTTCCTTGTCGACGACATTCAGTTCATCGCCGGCAAGGTGCAGACGCAGGAGGAGTTTTTCCACACCTTCAACACCATGCACGAGGCGGGCAAGCAGATTGTTCTGACCTCTGACCGGCC
>CANUCM010000102.1 GCA_947856675.1 uncultured Clostridia bacterium
GACTTTGTGCTGGACGGAAAATACACTATCCATTCCGGCCCGTACTCCGGGCTGCCGCAGGTTGTGGTGCCGGACGGCATTTACCAGTGCGAAACCATGCTGGGGCTGTACCGGTTCCACGTAAGGGACCCCACCCGGTTTAAAAAAGACCTGCGCATCGAGGTGCAGGACTTGGGCTGGAGCACCGATCATCTGCGCTACCTGCCGCGCCAGGATGACTTTTCTTCGGTAGCCTACTGGTATCAGACGCTCCCGACCAAGCCGTTCCCGCCGCTTCCCGACTGGCACAGAATCAACGTGGCAATGTATCCTTAATCTGCAAAGCAGGCAAAAAGGAGTGAGTGTGAAGTATGTTTAACATTACAAAAATTACAAGCGGAAAAACCCGGCTGTTCTCTCCTGAAAATGTGTATGGCGAAAAAGGAAAAGGAGGTATGGCCGATATCACCCCCGAGCCGCAGCCCGAGGTTGAGCGCATTGGACAGGTGTGGATGGGCGTAAATCCCAGCGCGCGGGAGCTGGGGCAGAAATGGAAGGTAAGACCCTTTATCTTTTTGCCCAAGCAGTCGGTAACAACGATTATGGACACCGACGGTCCGGGACGCATTACACATATGTGGATGACGGTGTTTAAGCGCTGGTATCGTGAAATCATTCTGCGCATTTACTGGGATAACGAGCAAACACCCAGTGTGGAATGCCCTTTGGGCGACTTTTTCGGCTGCGGCTTTTCAGAAAATGTCAATGTCCTGGCCCTGCCTATCAATTCAAACCCGACGGGCGGACTGAACTCATTTTTCCCCATGCCGTTTCGCAAGCATTGCAAAATTACGCTGGAAAATATGGCGCCTCAGGCTTCGCCGTGGTTCTATTATGCCATTACGATGGAAGAAGGTCCGGTAGAGGACGACGAGGGGTATTTCCATGCGCAGTTCAGACAGAACATTCCGCTGCCGTATATGCAGGACCACGTGATTGTCGACGGAATTAAGGGCCGCGGACAATATGTTGGAACAAGCATCAGCTGGCAGCAGAACAGCAATGTGTGGTACGGCGAAGGAGAGTTTAAAGCTTTTATTGACGGCGATACCGAGTTTCCCACGTACTGCACCACGGGAACCGAGGATTATTTTGGCGGAGCATGGGGATTTGGCCAGAACTTCAGCGCCCCGTTTTTCGGAAACTACGATTTCGCACATGCAAAAGATCCCACACTGCCGTTTACCGTGGTAGGCAACCGCCACTGTCTGTATCGCTTCCATATTCTTGACCCCATCCGGTTTGAAAGTGATTTCAAGGCGACGATTCAGGCGCTGGGGTGGCGGCAGGAGCATCGGTATATGCCGCTGCAGGACAATATTTCATCGGTGGCCTACTGGTATCAGACCGAGCCGCACCAGCCGTTCCCGTTTATTGGGACACGTGACGACCTTGAGGTTATCAACGGCGAAAACCGGGACGATATGCAGTATGATTTTGACCCGATGAAGCCGGTCAAATAATAAGGGGGAAAGATGCATGAGCCAGCCGGTTTCCATTTTGTTTGTAGGCGAATCCTGCTTTTCGACGCACACAGAGTATAAGGGCGTTGACCATTTTGCCGAAACCAATTATCATGAGTCAGCGCAGATTATGAAAGAGCTGTTTGAGTCGCTCGGGCACAGATTTACCCACATCCCCTGCCACCTTGTGCCAAAACTGTATCCCAAAACGCTCGAGGAGTTTCGCCGGTATGACGTGGTTCTGTTCAGCGATGTGGGCACTAATACGTTTTTGCTGCTTCCCGAAATGGTAAAAACGGGAAAACGTGTGACTAATCTCCTTAAGCTGACCTGTGATTATGTCAAAGAGGGCGGCGGGTTTGGCATGATTGGCGGGTATATGACCTTCCAGGGCTTTGAAGCCAAGGGCAAATGGAAAGGCTCGCACATTGAAAAAATCCTGCCGGTGGAACTGCTGTGCATGGACGACCGCTGCGAGGTGCCCGAAGGAGCCGATCTTTGCTGCCGGCCGGACTCCCACCCGATTTTGAAGGGAATGCCGGAAAAGTGGCCGTATATCCTGGGATACAACAAGCTGATTGCGCGTGAAAATGCCGATGTGCTGGTGGAGTTTGAAGGGGATCCCATTATTTCGGCAGCGCAGGTCGGAAAGGGCAGAACACTCGCATATGCGACCGACTGTACGCCGCACTGGGCGCCGCAGGCCATGTACCAATGGGAATATTACCCCCGGCTGTGGGATAATATTGTTCACTGGCTGGCGGCGCGGGAATAAAAAAACTGCCTTCGGCGACAGCCGAAGGCAGTTTTTTGTTCAAAGGGCGTTAAAGCCGCGTATGCGCCGGGCAGCCGGGTCTTTGCAAGACAAAGCGGCGGCTGCGGGCCGGGTCTGCGAAGCTCTTGCTTATTGCTTCGGCAGCTTGCTGTTCAGAAACTTAACCGAGTTCCCGTAAATAATGGAAGAATTGATGGTGTATTCCTTGTGTCCGGCGTGCGGGCTGATCAGCTTGCGCAGCACCATTTCGCCGGTTTCCTGACCAATACGCACAAGATCCTGTCCCACATGCGTCAGCTTCAGGCTGAACAGCCAGGGCAGGCTGATGTTGCCGTAGGACACGACAGAGATGGTGTCGGGCACGGCAATGCCGAGATCCAGGCAGGCGCGCAGCACCGATTCGGCGCGCTTGTTGTTGGTGGCGAAGATGGCGGTGGGGCGCTCTTCGGGCGAAAGCGAGCACAGCATGGAACGCACGTCCTCATAGCATTCGATGCGCTGCTCGTGGACAATCAGGCGGGGATCGGGCGTCAGGCCGTGGTCGCGCATGGCCTTGACGTAGCTGAGGTAGCGGCTGTAGGAAGTGTGGACATGCAGGTCGCCGGTGATGACGCCGATGCGCCTGTGTCCGCAGTCGATAAGGTAGGAAACCAGGTCGTAGGAGCTGGTTTCGTTGTCTTCGGTAACGGTGTCCATGTCGAGCCCGTCGATCAGACGGTCGACGAAAATAATGGGGACATCGGTTCTGCGCAGCTGCTCAAAATAGGAGGCTTCGGTCTGGCAGGTTGTGGTGACGATGGCATCGACTTTTTTCTCAAGGAACATTTCGATGATCTGCTGTTCTTTAAAGGGGTTTTCCTCGTGATCAGCGATGATGATGCTGTAGCCGCTCGAGGACAGGGTTTTTTCGATGCCCTTGACGAGCTGCATGAAGAAGCTGTTGGACAGATCGGCGATGACGACGCCGATGAGAAAGGTTTTTTGCGCTTTCAGGCTGCGCGCGATGCCGTCGGGACGATAATGCAGTTCGGCGATAGCGGCCTGTACACGTTGACGGGCAGCGTCGCTGACCGGATAGTTCCCGTTGATGACGCGCGATACGGTGGCAATGCCGACGCCGGCTTCACGTGCGACGTCCTTGATGGTTGTTTTTCCCATAAAAAACCTCGCAAAATAGAATGAAATTAAGGACGGAATAAATTATAGACGATGGCGAAAAAAAGTCAAAACGCGCTCCGGGCCAAAATCAGAGCGGTTATGGCCGGATTTGAAGAAATGGGGCGCGGCTTTTAAAAAAACCAAAGCGGTTTACGCAAAAAAATGCCTGCAGCGCCACAGTCGGGGCGGCAAGGCAATTTTTTATTACAGGTTTTTAAAGTCGCGTATGCGCCGGGCAAGATCGGGGGCTTTGTACACCGCAGAGCCGGCCACCAGAATGTCGGCGCCCGCGCTGATGGCGGCCGGGGCCGTTTCCAGCGTGATGCCGCCGTCAATTTCAAGCTTGCAGGCAAGCCCGCGGCGCGTGATTTCCTGCCGCAGGGCGCGCAGCTTGGGCAGGCTTTCCGGCATAAAGCTCTGCCCGCCGAAGCCCGGCTCGACTGACATGACGAGCACCATGTCGCAAAGCTCCAGGCAGGGGAAGACCGCCTCGGCCGGGGTGCGCGGCTTAATGGTGAGCGCGGACTGCTTTCCAAGCTGCCGGATGCGGCGAAGCATAGCGGGCATGTCCCCTTCGGCTTCCAGGTGGATGTTGACAAGGTCGGCTCCGGCTTTGGCAAAGGCGTCGATATACTTTTCCGGCTGGGAAATCATCAGGTGCACGTCAAGAAAGGCGTCGGTGCAGCGGCGCAGCGACTCGACCACGGGGACGCCGATGGAGATATTGGGCACAAAGTGGCCGTCCATCACGTCGACGTGAATCATGTCGGCGCCGGCCTGCATGACACGCTGTACATCGCGGCCGAGCGCACAGAAGTCGGCGGACAGAATGGAAGGGGCGAGCAGGGCCATGGCAAAACACATCCTTTACGCATATAGTGAAGCAGCAGCGCTGGTTTCCAGCGGGCGAGCCGACCGCCGCGAGGGCCGGACGGCTTTGCGCGGACGGCTGCTGCTGTTTATAATAGGGGAGCCGCCTTCATGGCGGCTCCCCAGCTGTTTTGAAAAACAGGGGTATAATTCAGTGTACCATATTTTTTGCGCGATGGGAACATCTGCCGGGGGAAAACGTCCAAAGGCCAAAGGAGGGATTTGCCATGAAAAGAAGAATCGGGCGAGCCGGCCTTGCGCTGCTGCTGCTGTTGCTGCTGGCCGGATGTGCCGCGGGCAGCGGCATGGACGGGGAAACCGCGGCGCAGGAAATTGGCAGTGCCGCGGCGCCGGGCGAAGCGCCGCAGGCGGATGCGGCAGAGCAGGGTACGGCAGACTCAAACGTCTCTCTGGCGCCGCAGGCGGATGCGGAAGAGATGCTCAGCGGGCGCAAGGTGATCCAAAACGCCGATTTCTCTTTGGAAACGCTGGAATATGAAGAAACCGTCGATGCCATCCAGGCGCTGGTCAGCGCCAGCGGCGGGTATGTCGAGCGCAGCAGCACCGAGGGCAGCGGCGTGCTGGACGGCGGCTCCGGCTGGCGGTGCGCCAGCTTTACGGTGCGCGTTCCGGCTGCGGGGCTGACGGAGTTTTCCGAAGCGCTGGGCGAGTGCGGCAGCGTGACAAACAGCAGCTTTTATACAAACGAAGTGACGGATTATTATTACGACACCGAAGCCCACCTCAAAAGCCTGCAGCTGCAGGAGGAGCGGCTGCTGGAAATTCTGTCCAAGGCAACGCAGCTGGAGGAAGTCATTACGCTGGAAACATCGCTGGCCGATGTGCGCTATCAGATTGAGAGCCTGCAGGGGACGCTGCGCAGGCTGGATTCACAGGTCGAGCTGTCAACGGTCAATATTTTCGTGCAGGAGGTCAGTGAATACTCGCCCGGGCAGAGCAGGCCGCGCAGTCTGGGTCAGCGCATTGCGGCAGAGTTTTCTGAAAGCATGCAGTCGCTCCGGCGGGCGGGCGAAAACTTCCTGGTCTTTTTCCTCGGCAACATTGTGAGCATCGCGGTGTGGGCGGCCGTGCTGGTCTGTGTGGTCGTGCTTGTGCGCCGCAGGCTGAAAAAGCGCGCCGCAAAGGGGCCGGGAAAGCCTTCCGGGGACACGCCGGAAAAGCCTGAAAAATAAAGAAAAAAACACCGCTTTCGCGGTGTTTTTTTATGCCTGGGCCCAGCGGTCTTTGGCGCCCAGGAGGAGGCAGGAGTTGAGAACGACGAGAATGGAGGAAGCGTTGTGCACCAGCGCGCCGGTGACGGGGGTCAGTATGCCGGCAGTGCTCAAAATGACCGCCAGAATATTGACCGTGATGGACAGGGCGATGTTGATGCGTATGGTGGACATGACCCGGCGCGACAGGGCGATAAACCCGGGAAGGCGCATGATGTCCGAGCTCATCAGCGCGACGCTGGCCGTTTCCACGGCGACGTCGCTGCCCAGGGCGCCCATGGCGACCGAACAGTCGGCGGCGGCCAGGGCGGGGGCGTCGTTGACGCCGTCGCCCACCATGCACACATGCCGGCCGGCATCGCGCAGCTGCTGGATCTTTTCGAGCTTCTGTTCGGGCATCAGGGAATGTTCAAAGCCGCTCAGGCCGGCCTGTGAAGCGATGCGCTCGGCTGTGGCGCCGTTGTCGCCTGTCAGCATGATGCAGGAAATGCCCATGTCGGACAGTGCAGAAACGGCGCGCGGGGTGTCTTTGCGGAGCATGTCGGATACGGACAGCAGCCCGCACAGGCGTCCGTCGACCACGACGGCGCACAGCGTTTTGCCCTGTTGGAGGAAGGCCCGGGCGCATGCCGCTTGCTCTTCGTCGGGGTGCAGGGCGGCTTCGTCCCATTTGCAGACCGTGACGGTGCGGCCGCCGATGAGGGCGCGCACACCGACGCCCATGATGGAGTCGGTCTGCCGGGGCTCAAGCAGCTCGGTGTGCTGCGCCGCATATTCGCACACCGCGCGCGCAATGGGGTGCTCGGAATGCTTTTCGGCCGAGCCGGCCAGCTGCAGCAGCTCGGCTTCAGAAAGGCCGAAAGCGCGCACATCGTCCACGGCGAGCTGTCCTTCGGTCAGCGTCCCGGTTTTGTCAAAGGCAAAAGTGTCCACTTTGGCGGCCTGTTCCAGCGCGGCGCCGCTTTTAATAAGCAGACCGCGTTTGGCGGCGTTGCCGAGGCCGGCTGCCACGGCGGTGGGGGTGGCCAGGGCAAGCGCGCAGGGGCAGAACACCACCAGAATGGTCACGCCGCGGACAATGGCCTCAGACGGGGCCACATTCAGCACAAAAAAGGCAAAGAGCCCGACCAGAGCGGAAAGAACGACGGCGGCGGGCACAATTTTGGAGGCCCAGCGATCGGCAACGCGCGAAATGGGCGCTTTTTTGCCTTCGGCTTCTTCCACCAGGGCGGCCAGACGGCTGATAGCCATGTCGGCGGCTTTTTTGGTGACCGCAACGGTCAGGGCGCCGGAGAGGTTTTGCGTGCCGGCAAAGACTTCGTCGCCCGGTTCCTTGTCAACGGGCAGGCTTTCGCCGGTCATGGCGGCCTGGTTGACCGAGGTGCGGCCGGAAACAATGCGCCCGTCTGCGGGAATAATGCTGTTGGGCTGAACCAGGATGCAGTCGCCGATGTTCAGCGAAGTGACGGCCGTGGTGTGCACGGAGCCGTCGGCGTCCACGCGCTGGGCTGTGGTGGGGGAAAGGGATACCAGGCGTTCGATGCCCGCGCGGGAACGGCGAACCGTCAAATCCTCAAGCAGTTCGCCCAGGGCCATCAAAAGGGCAATTTCACCTGCGGCAAAGAGGTAGCTTTCCTCATGCCCGCCGGTGGAAAAGCCGGCAAGCGACAGAAATTCCAAAACGACCGAAGCGGTCATAGCCACGGAAATCAAAAGGGCGGACGTGATTTTATGCTCGTGCCGGATGCCCAAAACCGCTCCTTTGAAAATGGGAAAACCGCACAGAACAATGGCGATCCAGGCGGGATTCAGCCAGTGCAGAAGCTCTGAATGCAGACGTTCGGCCGGGCTGAAGAAGCTGACGATCAGCGCGGCAAAAGAAATGCCAAGATAAATGATCTGCCGGCGGACGGACCGTGCGGCGTGATCCATTCCGCAGGTGCAGGCGCCGTCCTGGTGCGCGTGCCCGTGTCCGCAGGAGCAGTGCTCATGCCCGTGGTGGGAGTGCGCGTGCTCATGTCCGCAGGAGCAGTGCTCATGCTCGTGGTGGGAATGGGAATGCTCGTGCTCATGTTCGTGATGGGAGTGCGTATGCTCGCAGCCGCAGGAGCATGCAGGGGCAGGCGAAAGAGAGTTGTCAGACATGGTGGGTACCCTCCTGATTATTTGATGTATTTGTCCAGAATGCTGTTGAAATGATCGAGAATATCGGTTTCGCCCTGTTCGATGCTTTCCTTGACGCAGTGGTTGAGATGATCCTTGAGAATGATTTTTGCCGCTTTGTTGATGGAGCTTTCCGCCGCGGAAAGCTGCAGCAGCAGATCTTCACAATTGCGGCCGTCGGCCAGCATGCGGCGCACAGCGGCAATCTGGCCTTCGACGGCGGCCAGCCGGTTGTCGAGCGCTTTGTCGTAATGGGAAGCCATGGCAGTTCCTCCTTTACACTCCCCCAGGGGGGGATATCTTTCGTCATTACTATACACCCCCCGGGGGTGGGGTGTCAAGAGGAAAATAAAACCGGACGGCGCGTGGCCGCCCGGCAGTGGGGGACGATGTTATTTTACAAGCCAGATTTCCTTTTGCGGCGTGCTCAGCATGCGGCCGCCGTCGTGTGTGACGGTAACGACTTCTTCCTGGCACAGCCTGCCATACGGGGTCAGAATGGCAGGTTCCATGGTGAAAGTCATGCCCTCTTCCAGGGTGGTGTCAAGGCCGGTGCGGAAGCCGATTCCGCCGCAGCCGATTCCGCCTTCGTGGGCAAACGTGCCCAGCTCGTGGCCGAGACCGGAAACGCGGGGATAGCCTAAGCGTTCAAACACATCGCTGGCCGCCTGGCCGAGAACGCAGGTATCAACGCCGGGGCGCATGGCGGCCACGGCAGCGCGTTCGGCTGCCTGTACCGCCTCAAAGGCCCTTTGCAGTTCTTCGGGAGCCTGTGTTTCACCGGGGCGCAGCACATAATAGCTGCGCTGATTGTCGGAGGCAAAGCCGTTGATGCGCAGCCCGAAGTCGACATTGATGAGATCGCCCGGCTGGGCAAATACATCCACAGGGGGCCTGACGCAGTAATA
>CANUCM010000103.1 GCA_947856675.1 uncultured Clostridia bacterium
GCGCGAGCTGTACGGCGACAAGGCCGAAACCCGCCCCGTCACGCTGATGGACATCGCCACCTGCGGCGCGAAAATCCTCAAAAAGCGCGGCCTGCTCAGGGATCTCGACGAGAGCGAGGAAATCAACGCCTGCTCGGTGCGCATCACCGCCGACATCGACGGCCGCCCCGAGCCGTGGCTTTTGATGTTTAAAAACGAAACCCACAACCATCCCACCGAAATCGAACCCTTCGGCGGCGCGGCCACCTGCCTCGGCGGCGCCATCCGCGACCCGCTTTCGGGCCGCGCCTACGTCTACCAGGCCATGCGCGTCACCGGCGCGGCCGACCCGCGCACCCCGCTTGACCAGACGCTGCCCGGCAAGCTGCCCCAGCGCACCATCTGCCGCAAGGCGGCCGCCGGCTACAGCTCCTACGGCAACCAGATTGGCCTTGCCACCGGCCTCGTGTCGGAGGTCTACCACAAGGGCTATGTCGCAAAGCGCCTGGAAACGGGCGCCGTGGTCGGCGCCGCGCCCGCGGATAACGTCGTGCGTGAGCAGCCCCGTCCCGGCGACGTCGTCATTCTGCTCGGCGGCCGCACCGGCCGCGACGGCTGCGGCGGCGCCACCGGCTCATCCAAGAGCCACAGCACCGAAAGCCTGACCCAGTGCGGCGCCGAGGTGCAAAAGGGCAACGCGCCCGAAGAACGCAAAATTCAGCGCCTGTTCCGCAACCCCGACGCCACGCGGCTGATTAAGCGCTGCAACGACTTCGGCGCCGGCGGCGTGTCGGTCGCCGTGGGCGAGCTGGCCGACGGCCTTGACATCGACCTTGACCGCGTGCCCAAAAAGTACGACGGCCTCGACGGCACCGAGCTTGCCATTTCCGAATCGCAGGAGCGCATGGCCGTTGTGCTCGCGCCCGAAAACGTTGCGGCTTTCCGCGAGCTGGCCGCTCAGGAAAACCTTGAAACCAGCACCATCGCCGTCGTCACCGAAGAGCCCCGCCTGCGCATGACCTGGCGCGGCCAGCGCGTGTGCGACATCTCCCGCGAGTTTTTAAACTCCAACGGCGCCAAAAAGCAGTCGGGCGTGCGCGTTCCCTGCGCCCCCTGCCCCGACATGACGGCGGGCGACCCCGCCCTCGGCGGCCGTGAGCGCGCGCTTTCGGTGCTGTCTGAGCTGAATACCGGCATCCAGAAGGGCCTTGGCACCCGCTTTGACGGCTCCATCGGCGCGTCCTCCGTGCTGATGCCCTTCGGCGGCAAAAACCAGCTGACCCCCACGCAGGTCATGGCGGCCAAGCTGCCCGTGCTGCACGGCAGCACAAACACCGCGTCCGTCATGGCGTGGGGCTTTGACCCGCACATGATGGAGAAAAGCCCCTACTACGGCGCGCAGGCCTCGGTCGTTTCGTCCATGGCGCGCCTGGTCTCCGCCGGCGCCGACCCCGACCGCGTCTGGCTCAGCCTGCAGGAGTTTTTTGAAAAGCCCGACCGCAGCCGCCCCGAGCGCCTCGGCAAGCCCTTTGCCGCCCTGCTCGGCGCCTTTGACGCCCAGCTGCGCCTCGGCGCCGCCGCCATCGGCGGAAAGGACTCCATGAGCGGCACCTTCAACGACATCGACGTGCCGCCCACCCTGATTTCCTTTGCCGTCACCGCCATGGACGCCCGGCAGGTGCTTTCGCCCGAGTTTAAGGGCGAGGGCCACCCCGTGCGGCTGTTCCGCGCCCCCGTGTCGGACGGCGTGCCCCAGCTTGACGCCCTGCGCTCGATGTGGCGCGGCTTTTACGAGCTGTGCCGCCAGGGCAAAGTGCTGTCCGCCTGGGCCGTTTCGTCCGGCGGCGCGCTGGAAGGCCTTTGCAAAATGGCCGTCGGCAACGACATCGGCTTTACGCTCGACGAGGGCGTTGATCCCGCGCTTTTGTACGAAGTGCGCTACGGCAGCCTGATTGCCGAGCTGTGCGATGACTGCGGCGCCGGCGAAGCGCTGGCGCACACCGGCGGCTCACAGGCCGTGCTCGGCGGCTTCTCGCTGACCCTTGACGAGGTCAAGGCCGCGCTGACCGGGGCGCTGGAAAGCACCTATCCCACCCGCGCGCAGCAGCCGCAAAGCGACGTGCCCGCCCCGCTGTACACCCGGCGCGCCGCTCAGCGGCCCATGACGCACACCGCCCGGCCGCTTGCCATTATCCCCGCCTTCCCCGGCACCAACTGCGAGTATGACACCCTGCGCGCCGTCGAACGCGCCGGCGGCGAGGGGCGCATCGTGCTCATCCGCAACCTGACCCCCGACCTTCTCAAGCAGAGCGCACGCGAGCTGGTGTGTGCCATCTCCCAGGCGCAGATGCTCATTATCCCCGGCGGCTTCTCGGGCGGCGACGAGCCCGACGGCTCGGGCAAGTTTATCCAGGCGCTTTTGCGCTCGGGCGCTTTGACCGACGCCGTGCACGACCTGCTCCACCGCCGCGACGGCCTGGCCCTGGGCATCTGCAACGGCTTCCAGGCCCTGATTAAGCTGGGCCTGCTGCCCTTCGGCGAGGTGCGCGCGCTCGACGCTTCCTGCCCGACGCTGACCTTCAACACCATCGGCCGCCACCAGAGCCTGTACGCCTACACCCGCGTGGCCTCGGTTTTGTCGCCCTGGCTGCTTAAGTGCCGCCCCGGCGAGGTGCACCGCATCGTCTTCTCCCACGGCGAAGGCCGCTTTATGGCAAACGACGAAACGCTGCGCCGGCTCGAGCAAAACGGCCAGATCGCCCTGCAGTACTGCGACGAAAACGGCGTGCCCTCCATGCACCCCGATCTCAACCCCAACGGCTCCTGCTGGGCCATCGAAGGCATCACCAGCCCCGACGGCCGCGTGCTGGGCAAGATGGGCCACAGCGAACGCGTCGGCGACTGCGTCGCGAAAAACATCCCCGGCAACAAGTTCCAGCCGCTGTTTGAAAGCGGCGTCGAATACTTTAAGTAAAATACATCTTTGCAAATACAGCCGGGACGCAAATCCCCGGCTGTATTTCGTCAAAAAGGAGGGTTTTTATGCGTATTCTGTTTCAGGGCCACGGCAGCCTGCGGCTTGTGACCGCGCAGGACAAGACGGTGTACATCGACCCCTACGCCGGCGAGGGCTACGACCGCCCCGCCGACCTCATCCTGGTCACGCACATGCACTTTGACCACACCGCCACCGACAAAATGCCCCACGCCCCCGGCTGCGTCATCATTCAAAGCGCCGACGCGCTGGCCGGCGGAAAGTACAACCGCTTTACGGCGTGCGGCCTGTCCATTGAGGCTGTGCCCGCTGAAAATCAAAATCACAGCCGCAGCGAATGCGTCGGCTACCTGGTGCGCGGCGAGGGCCTGACGCTCTATTTTGCCGGCGACACCTCCTATTTTCCCGAGATGGAGCACTTTGCCGGGCTGCACATTGATTACGCCTTTTTGCCGACCGACGGATTTTACAACATGTCCGCCAATGAGGCCGCCCGCTGCGCCGACCTCATCGGCGCGCGCTTTGCCGTGCCCATCCACACAAACCCCAAACAGCAGCTCTTTGACCCCGAGGTGGGGCGTGCCTTTTGCGCAAAAAACCGTCTCATTCTCACCCCGGGCGAAGAACGGACACTGTAAGATGCCCCGCGGCGCGGGCGATACCCTTTTTTGGGGGTGTCGCCCGTTTTTTCCGCTGCCCGAAAAGCCGGCGTGTAACCTGCGCGGCCCGGACGGTGCTTATCAGGGTGAAAGGCCTTTTACAACCACAGGGAAGGAGGGCAGGGTTTTGGAAGACTCAGCCATTGTCGACCTGTTTTTTGCAAGGGACGAGGCGGCCATCCGCCACACCGCCGAAAAATACGGAAAACGCCTGCGCGCTTTGGCTGCACCGAGTGCAGGGTAAAAACCACGCTTTTCCGGCTGCGCAGCCGGCTTCGGGAGCATCTTGAAAAGGAGGGTTACACACTGTGAGAGGAAATGAGTTTTTAGACAAGATGGGGCTCGTGGATGCCGCCCTTATTGAGGAAGCAGACCGGATGCCCTGCCGGCGCGCAAAAAGCGGCCGGCCCGTCTGGCGAAAAATCGCCGCGTTTGCCGCTCTGGTTTCGCTGATGGTGTGCAGCGGCGCGGTCGGCGCCCTGGCTTTCGGCGGCGGGACCGTTGTGCTTACCCCCGCAGAGCAGGAGACCGTTGAGCTTGAGGCCATCGGACTGACACTGATTTTGCCGGACAGCTGGAAAGGCAAATACAGCGTGGAAATGGACGCCGACGGCGAGGGCTGCTGTGTGTACGCGCTGTTTCCCCACGAAAGCGCCAACGGCTGGGGCGAGCGGGGCTACCTTTTCTGGGTGGGCCAGGCCTACGACGAGCCTTTGACCCCGCAGCAGCTGCAGGAGCGTTCTCCGGTTCCGTGCATCTACCTGTTTGCCACCTCGGAGGACACCTACGACCTCAAGCTGGCCAGCGACGTGGCCTACGACCCCTCTGACCCGGAAATTGCCGGGCTGTATACCGCCATGTATGAGCAAATCTCCGACATCCGGTTTGTTGTAAGCAATCCCGCCGCCATTTCATAGCCTTTGCGCACAAAAAAAGCCCGGCTTTTTGTAAGCCGGGCCTCTTTTTATATTTCGCTTAAGTATCCGGCCAGCCGCACCATGCTTTCCAGCGACTCGTCGATGAAAATATGCTCGTGCTGCGCGTG
>CANUCM010000104.1 GCA_947856675.1 uncultured Clostridia bacterium
CCCCGACCTGCTGATTACAAATCAGCTGCTCTACCGGCTGAGCTACACCAGCATACCTGCGGCGCGAAAATTATTATATCACCACGCGCAAAAAAAAGCAAGCACTAATTTTATTTTTTTTGCTCCAGGCTTTCCAGTTTGGAAGCCACGCTGTGCAGAACGGAAAACAGCGACGGCGCCAGCATGGGGTAGGCTTTCTGCACGGCGTCAATGGTCATGTCGGGCAGCGCAAGCGGCGCGTGTTTTCTGCTTTCCGCCGTGCCCAGCTCGCGCAGCCTGCGCTCGCACAGCTTCATTTCGGCGTCGCACAGCTCGGAAAAATACGCCGCCGGAATGGAAAAGGTGGCATCGCTGCCCACGCCGCTCGCCATGTACACAAGGCGGTACATTTTATACAGCGCCAGAAACAGGTACGACGTCACGTCCTGCGTCAGCTGGCGGCTGTCGCTTTTGCTTATCATGTCCAGCAGCAGCGTGCTCGTGTTGACAATGAGCTTTTTGCTCAAAAGCGCCATGGCGCTGCCGCGCAGCACGTTGCCCTTCTGCTCGGAAACATCGGGGACATCCTCAGCCGAGATGGCGTTGCCCTCGCGCGACATGGTCCGGCCCAGGAGATAATCGCACGAAACGCCGTAATAATCGGCCGCGCGCACAACAAAAGACAGCCCCGGTTCACGGATGCCGTTTTCATAGTGCGACAAAAGCGCCTGCGAAACCCCAAGCTCGCCGGCCGCCTGCCTCTGGCTGATCTTTTTTTCCTGCCGCAAGAGCGACAGCGTTCTCGGAAAATCTTTGACCATAGTACCCCCTGTGCCCGAAAAAGCTCTTAGGCGTGCTTTTAATTATAACTTCTTTATTACCGATTGTAAAGTATTTTGTCAAAAAACTGTATGTAATGTTTTTTCCTGCCGAACGCGCCTTTTTTTCTGCCCGCCGGCATATACATGCTTCATCATCTGTCTGCCCGGAGGTCTTGCGCATGCGCGTCTTTGTCATCCGGCGCCGCTCCCTGCGGCGCGCCTTTTTGCTGTCCGTGCTGCTCTTTCTTGCGCTGCTGTACCCCGCGCCCGCCCCCGCCGTACCGGCTTCCGCCCCGGCATCGGGCGTCGCCCTGCCCGCCGTCATGTACCACAGCCTGCTGCGCGACAGCGCCCGCGCCGGCGACTACGTCCTTTCGCCCCAGACGCTTGAGGAAGACATCCTCTTTCTCAAAGAACGCGGCTATGTGCCCGTCACCGTCAGCCAGGCCGCAAGCTATGTGCTCTACGGCACCCCGCTTCCCGAAAAACCCATTCTCCTCACGCTCGACGACGGGTTCCTCAACAACCTCACCTACCTGCCCGACATCCTGCAGCGCACCGACGCCTGCGTCACCGTGGCCGTCGTCGGGCAGTACACCGAGCAGTATACCCTAAACCCCGACCCCAACCCCAATTACGCCTACCTGACCTGGGAGGACGTGCGCGCGCTGTATGACACCGGCCGGGTGGAAATCGCCTGCCACTCGTGGGCCTTTCACAACCTTTCGCCCCGCCGCGGCGCCTCACAGCTTCAGGGCGAAAGCGACGAGCAATACCGCCAGGCCCTGCTGAGCGACACAAGCCGCCTGCAAAATACCCTGCTCGAACGCTGCGGCCTGACGTGCAGCGTATACGCCTACCCCTTCGGACTGTCCTCCCCCGGCTCCGACGGCATCCTGCGCCAGGCCGGCTTTACCGCCACGCTGTCGTGCACGCAGCGCGTCAGCACCATCACCCCCGGAGATCCCGGCTGCCTCTTTTCCCTCGGCCGCTTCAACCGCCCCGCCGGCCTGTCTTCCAGGGATTTTTTTGCACGCATGGGCATCTCATAGCACTCTTTTTGCAAATGATATCCGTTTTCCCTTTACATTTTTTCGTTTTTATGATATATTAAATAAAAATCATGATTATGATTTTTCCCTTTGCGTTACTCTCTTCACATACACACCTCCCTTTCTGCGGTCATTCCACAGACAAAAAGGCGCAGCAGATGCTGCGCCTTTTTGTTGGCTTTTTTCTCTTTTATGCCTCGGTAAACGCGTCCTTGCTCAGGCCGCACACCGGGCAGACAAAATCCGCGGGCACATCCTCCCAGCGGGTGCCCGGCGCAATGCCGTGCTCCGGATCGCCGGCCGCTTCATCATACACATAACCGCAGGGGCATTCATACTTTTTCATATTCTTTCCTCCTTGATGTTCTATCAGTGTGTGCTGTCTTTTTCATTTTATCCGCACTTATTGTATACTTAAATAGTGTATTTTGTCAAGGGGGCGGCGGAGAAAAAAAGCGCCGTACTGAAGTACGGCGCATTTTTTAATATGCGATGCCGAAAATGACCATTTTTGTGGCGGGACGGCCGCACACCGGGCACACTTCGCCCACTTTTTCCTGCTCGAAGGGGATGCAGCGCGAAGGCATGCCGGTCAGCTCCTTGATGGCTTCCTCGCACTTTTCGTCGCCGCACCACATGGCTTTGACGAAGCGGGGGCGGCCTTCAAGCGCCGCTTTCATCTCGTCGATGGTGCGGGCGCTGACGATGTTGCTTTCGAGGTTGTCCTTTGCTTTGCGGTAAATGGCCGCGGCGAAGTCGGCGAGCAGGTCCTGCACCGCCTGCACAAGGCCGGACAGCGGCACGACGGCCTTTTCGCGCGTGTCGCGGCGCACAAGCACGCACACGCCCTGCTCGATGTCACGCGGGCCCAGCTCAATGCGCACGGGCACGCCGCGCATTTCGTACTCGGAGAACTTCCAGCCCGGGCTCTGCTCGCTGTCGTCCAGCTTGACGCGCAGCCCGGCCTGCTGCAGCTGCTGCGCCACCTGCTGCGCTTTTTCCAAAACGCCCGGCTTGTGCTGCGCCACGGGGATGACAACCGCCTGAATGGGCGCGACGGCCGGCGGGAGCACAAGGCCCTCGTTGTCGCCGTGGGTCATGATGATGCCGCCGATAAGGCGGGTGGAAATGCCCCAGGAGGTCTGGTGCACATAGGCCAGGTTGTTCTGCTTGTCGGCAAACTGAATGCCGAAGGCCTTGGCAAAGCCCTGGCCGAAATAGTGGCTCGTGCCGCTCTGCAGCGCCTTGCCGTCGTGCATCATGGCCTCGATGGTGTAGGTTTCTTCTGCGCCGGCGAACTTTTCGCGGTCGGTCTTGCGGCCCTTGATGACCGGGATGCACAGGTATTTTTCACACAGCTCGGCATAGCAGTCGAGGATGTCGAGCGTTTCGCGCCGCGCCTCTTCCTCGGTGGCGTGGATGGTGTGGCCTTCCTGCCACAAAAACTCGCGCGAGCGCAAAAAGGGCCGGGTGGTTTTTTCCCAGCGCACCACGCTGCACCACTGGTTGTACAGCTTGGGCAGGTCGCGCCACGAGTGCACAATGTGCGCATAGTGCTCGCAAAACAGCGTTTCCGACGTCGGGCGGACGCACAGCCGCTCCTCGAGCTTCTCGCTGCCGCCGTAAGTCACCCACGCCACCTCGGGCGCAAAGCCCTCGACGTGGTCTTTTTCCCTCTGCAAAAGCGATTCGGGAATAAACAGCGGCATGGCTACGTTTTCATGGCCGCGGGCCTTGATCATGCCGTCGAAAATCTTCTGGATGTTTTCCCAGATGGCGTAGGCGTACGGCCGGATGACCACGCAGCCGCGCACGCTGGAATAGTCTATCATCTCGGCTTTTTTGACAATGTCGGTATACCACTGCGCAAAATCCTGATCCATCGGGGTAATTGCGTTGACGAGCTTTTTGTTGTCCGCCATGGGGCACCCATCCTTCTTTTATAATTCTGCGGCGCGCGCCGCAGGGCAAAACACAGAAAAAGACATGCCGAAGCATGTCTTTGAGGTTCGGTTTCCTTAAAAGAGCATCGCCAGCACGAACGTGAGGACGATAAAGACAACCGCACACACTCCGGTCAGCTTTTCCAGCTTGGCGTCGAGCGAACGCGCCTTGTTTTTGCCGAAGAAGGTGTCCGCAAAGCCGTCAATCGACCCGGACAGGCCGGCCGACTTGCCCGACTGCAAAAGCACGGTGGCAATGAGCACCAGCGATATGATAACCTGAACGATAGTAAGCGCGGTTTCCATAAATCAAACCCCCAAATATTGTCCGCACAGGCGGAAACACGCCGAAGACGGCCTGTCAGCTGAAAATAATTGTGCCGCAGCGCGGAACCTGCCCGCATGCGGATACAGCATCACATAGTATAGCATACGCCGCGGGCAGATGCAAGATTTTTTTGCGCAAAACGGGTAATTTTTTTCTTTTTCCCGCCCCTTCCGGCTTTTCCGGAAGGGGCGGGGGATTTTTACTTTCTTGCGATGGCCTTTTTGGCCGCGCGTTCGATGGCCGCGGCCGTCAAATCAAACCGCTCGCGCAGGTAAGCCTCGGTGCCCACCTCGCCGAAAGTGTCGTAAATGCCGACCATTTCGACCGGCACGGGCGCGCCGGCGCTCAGGGCCGACGCCACGGCCGAGCCCAGGCCGCCCACGACGTTGTGGTTTTCCGCCGTGACGACGCAGCCGCACTTGCCGGCGTACTCGCAAAGGGTCTGCGCATCCATCGGCTTCCAGGTAAAGGCGTTGAGCACGGCGGCCGAAATGCCCTGCGCGCGCAGGGAATCGGCGGCCTTGAGCGCTTCGCCCACCATGATGCCCGACGCAACCAGGCACACGTCGGTGCCCTCGCGCAGCCGCGCGATTTTGCCCAGCTCGAAGTCCGAGCCCTTTTCAAACACACCGACGGCCAGCTTGCGCTGCATGCGGATATAAAATACGCCGTAGGCCGTCTGCAGCTCGCGGATCAGCCACTCAAGCTGCACGCTGTCGGTCGGCTCGACCAGCGTGATGCCCGGAATGGACATCAGCGTGCCCATATCCTCAAACGGCATATGCGTGCCGCCGTTGTAGGCCGCCGTCACGCCGGGGTCGGTGCCCAGAATGCGCACATTGAGCTTGGGGTAGCAGCAGGAAATGAAAATCTGGTCGACGCAGCGGCGCGAGGCAAAGGGGCCGAAGGAATGGGCAAACGGGATCATGCCCGCGGCCGAAAGCCCGGCGGCCGTGCCTATCATATTGTTTTCCTGGATGCCGCAGTCGATGGCGCGGTCGGGGAACTCCTTGAAAAACGGCTTGACGCCCGACGAGCCGACAAGGTCGGCGTCGAGCACGCAGATGCGCTTGTCCTCACGCGCCAGCTCGCACAGCGTGGCGGCGTACACGGCGCGCATTTCAACGGCTTCTTTTTCAATCGTTTGTTTCACCGTGTAGCTCATTCTTATTCCCCCTTTACCCGGGCCAGCACAGCCTCGGCCTTTGCAATTGACGGCGCCATTTCCTCCTGCGTAAACGCGATGTGGTGGTTGGGGAACTTCTGCATGGCGAGCTCGCAGCCGTTGCCCTTGACGGTGTCGAGAATGATCATGACGGGCTTTTCGCTCTGCGCCTTGCCCGCGTGCACCGCATCGAGAATGGCGTCGACGTTGTGGCCGTCGACCTTGCTTGTCAGCCAGCCGAAGCTCTCAAACTTCTGCACCATGTCGCCCATGTCCATGACGTCCTTGGTCGAGCCGTCGAGCTGCTGCTTGTTGAGGTCGACAAAAGCGATAAGATGGCTGAGCTTAAAGTGCGCTGCGAACATAGCGCCTTCCCACACCTGGCCCTCGTTGCACTCGCCGTCGCCCAGAATGAGATAGGTGTAGCTGTCGCGGCCCTGCATGCGGTTGCCCAGCGCCAGCCCGCACGCCAGTGAAATGCCCTGGCCCAGAGAGCCCGTCGTCATGTCAATGCCGGGCGTTTTGAGCCGGTCGCAGTGGCTGGGCAGAATGGTCCCGCCGCGGTTGAGCGTCGACAGCACCTCCAGCGGGAAATACCCTTTCAGCGCCAGCGTCGCATACAGCGAAGGGCCCGCGTGCCCCTTGGACATGACCAGCCGGTCACGCTCGGGCCACTGGGGATTTTTGGGGTCGATGCGCATTTCTCCGCCATACAAAACGGCCAGCGCTTCAATCACCGACATGGCGCCGCCGACGTGGCCGAAGCCCAGCGCGGCAAATTCCTTGAGCGTCTCGACGCGGATTTCCTCGGCAAAGACGCGCACTGCCTTGTTTTTTTCCATGCTGACACCTGCCAATCTATAAAATACAGTGGGTTTCCATACAGTACCAGTGTACCAGAAACGGCCGCCTGTTGCAAGACAAAGCAAGAGGCGGCCGCTCTTTTGACAAGAGCCGCCGCCCGAAAAGACTGCGTTTTATTGCTGCGGCTGCACAAGCCACTGTGAAAAGTCCCCGACGGGCAGGCGCACCACGCGCCCCTCGCCGTCGCCCGCCGACAGCGCAAACGGTTCAATGCACACCGCAAGGCTGTCCCCGTCGAGCGCGATTTCACCCGTCAGCTGCTCGGGCGCAATGCTGTCCAGAGCGTCAAAGGCCACCCCGTTTTTCTCACACCACTGCGCAATGCCGTCTTTCACGGCCGCCTGTGCCGAGGCGGCGTTTTCTCCGAACAGGTCGCTGAAGCCGACTTTCCAGCCCGTGGACAAATCGAAGATCTCGGCGTAGTAATGCACGCTGCTGCTTCCCGTTTTGTCGGTATATGTGTAGTCGCGCACAAAGCTGACATAGCGGTTTTCATAGGTCAGCATTTCATAGCCGAACACCGACGTCACAGCCTGCCGCTCGTCCTTTATGTTGTTCCAGCCGGGGCCCAGCTCCTCCTGCAGCGTAAGGAAAACCCAGTCGCAGTCGGCGGCAAAGGCCTCGAACTCCTGCTGATAAAACTCGTTGATGTTGCCGAAGACGCTGCTTTTCGCCCCGTCCTCGGAAAATTGCGGGACACGCGCCTCATAGCTTGCCAACACGACGCCGGAATCGCTTTCCATCGTGCGCTCAAACACAAGGTCCTCGGCCGTCATGCTGTCCGGCTCGACCTCGGCGCTCTGCGCCGTCAGCTCCTGCTGATCCTGCTGCTTCTGCTGCGCTTCCTCCATCGGTTCAAACCGGGTGGCGGCACAGCCGCCCGGCAGCAGCATGGCCGCTGCCAGCAGGCAAAGCGCGCCTGCGGCTTTGTAGTTCTTCATCAAATCCCTGCCTTTCGGGACTTTCATCATACTGCAAAAGCAGGGATTTTGTCAACCTTTGAGGGGATTTCGCGGCCGGTTTTCGCGAAAAAATTTACATTTTCAGCGCTCTTTGACCATATCGATAAAAGCTTTGAAATACGGGGCGAAATCCGGGGTGCGCTCGTCCCACGCGATGCCCGTCAGGCGCTCGGGATGGAACTGCGTGCCCCAAATCGGGAGGCTGTCGTGCTCATAGGCCTCGATGAGCCCTTCCACCGACCGGGCCGTGACGTGCAGGCCCCGGCCCAGGGTGCGCACCGCCTGGTGGTGGGTGCTGTTGACCCTGAAGCGCTCGCCGAACAGGCGGTACAGCACGGAGCCCGGCTCGGCCGTCACCTCGTGGCGGATGTCGGTGTTCATGTGCACATAGCCGCACTGCGCGACAAGGTCCTGATACAGATTGCCGCCCAGCACGCAGTTTGCTATCTGAAAGCCGCGGCAGATGCACAAAATGGGCTTGCCCGCGTCAAGAAACGCCTTCATGAGCGGCACTTCATAAGCGGTGCGCTTGGGGTCGGTGCATACGGTGTCGTTGAGGATCTCCTCGCCGTACAGCTCGGGGCACACGTCGTCGCCGCCCGACAAAAGCAGCGCGTCGCACAGCTGCTCCATCTCCGCGACACACTGCTCGGGCGCAAGGACGGGCACGCCCCCCGCCGCGGCCACCGCGCGGCTGTACGCCGCAGGGCAGTAATGCTGGCGCGGCTCCGCGCCGTGCTTCTCCCGGTTGTTGGAATCGCTGGAAATGCAAATGACCGGCTTGCCCGAAATCATGATTACTCCACCTTTTTCAGTTTTTTGCCGCGGCGCGCACTGCGCATCCTCCGGCTGCCTTTATCCTACCAGAAAGGGCTTTTGTTGTAAAGCGCGCGCCGCTTTTTCCTTGACCGGGTACGGACAATCCTATATAATGGCAGTATCAAGTAAAATGGGGTGTAATGAGCTTGGACTTACTTTCCGTTGTCAGGCTTTTCGGCGGGCTGGGCCTGTTCATTTACGGCATGAACACCATGGGCAACGCGCTGGAAAAGCTCGCCGGTGAAAAACTCGAACGCACGCTTGAGGTCATGACCAGCAACATTTTCAAGGCCATCCTCATGGGCACGCTCGTCACCGGCATCATTCAGAGCTCCTCGGCAACCACCGTCATGGTCGTCGGCTTTGTCAACGCCGGCATCATGTCCCT